>JAEZFK010000060.1 GCA_023437715.1 Bacillota bacterium
GGTAAAAAGAGCGTTTCTGAAAAGTCTGAATTTTTCACTTGTCTGATCTAAAACATATATCGTGTTAAATTTTCAAGGTACAAATCGAAATCAAATATAGTTGAATGGGTCTTTTGACACCCTAATCCTATACGATAAAAAAAGCTCACAAGCCGTCAGGCCCGTGAGCTTTTCCACTCTTCTTATTTGTCCGCTTTCCATAAACCGTGGAGATTGCAGTATTCATATGCGGCAATCACTTCATCACCGTCACACAGTTCGAATTCAGCAACCGGCTCATCCCCAGGACTTAAAATCTTTCTCTGATTTCCCTGCTTGGTCTCTAACGCGATCCAGCCGATAAAGTGTTCAGGAAGCATCGGATGTTTCACAGTACCAACCGTAACCGTCACATGCTGTCCGTCGATCTCAATAACAGGAACATGCTTTTCGGTTGCAGCATCGGTTGTATTGGCAACCAACTCTTTCATCTCATCTCCACAGCATGTAATCGTGCCGCCTTTTTCTTCCACAACAGCAACAATATTTCCGCAATGGTTGCACTTTAAAAACTTCATATGAATAACCTCCTTTTTTTTATGACCCCTTTTTTATTACCCGCTCATTATATCACGAATTTTGTGTTTTTACAATATATTCCAGGTAAAGGCTTGTACAATTCTGGCTCTCATCCTGAAATTCCCTGATATAATGCAGGATTTCTCCCCTCATCCAGTTACTGAATAGCACCCTAAAAATATGATTTAAAAAATCTCTTGACAAACAAAAAAAGATCATTCATAATATAACAGCGTTATATAACTCTGTTACATAGCATCTTACCATAAAGGAGTGAAAATAATCGAAAAAACAAATACACTGCAGAATATTCTGGATGCCGGCAAAGCGGAGTTTACAGAAAAAGGCTTTAAATCCGCTTCCCTGCGCAGCATTGTGAAAAATGCAGGCGTGACCACCGGCGCTTTCTACGGCTATTTTTCCAGCAAGGAGGACTTGTTCGACGCCCTGGTAAAGGAGCCTGCGGACTTTTTCATGAGCGAATACAAAAAGGTTCAGTATGACTTTAAAAAGCTTTCCCCCTCCCAGCAGGAAGAAGGAGTCGGCAAGATTTCCGGCAACTGGATGGAGTGGATTATCGATTACATTTACGATCATTTTGACGCTTTCAAGCTGATTATCGGCTGTTCCGAGGGAACAAGGTATGAGCATTTCATCCATGAGATGGTGGAAATTGAAGTGGAGGCCACTCATGATTTTATTTCCGTCATGAAAAGCCAGGGGAAACAGATCCGTCATATTGATCCCCAGCTGGAGCATATCCTGGTCAGCGGGCTGTTTGCCGCTTTTTTCGAAGTAGTCCTTCACGATATGCCGAGAGACCAGGCAAAGGAATATATCAGGGATTTAAGGGAATTCCAGACAGCGGGCTGGTTGAAAATTATGGGGCTTTAAAGCTCTATAATTTTTAGCCTTAGGTTAGTTATTGCTAACCAAAAATTCGGATACAGAGAGCTGCTTTCAGCATCTCTTTATCATAATATCAATCACTTTTAAGGAGGTATGAATTTGAAAAAGCAATCAAATCTGTCAAGGCTGATGGGATACGCGGGAAATCACCGTTACCTCACCTATGCCTCTTGGGTTCTGTCATCATTAAGCGCCCTGGTGGCCCTGGTGCCTTTCTGGTATCTCTGGAAGATCATCCGGGAAGTTTTAGAGGTGATGCCTGATTTCGGCAGATCACAGAACCTTACCCACAACGGCTGGATGGCTGTGTTTTACGCTGTTTTGTCCATGTTTATCTACATCGCCGCACTGATGTGCTCCCATCTGGCGGCCTTCCGCGTGGCTACCAACCTGCGCATAAAGACCATGGAGCACATTGTAAGGCTTCCCCTGGGCTTTGCCGAAAGCTTTGGCAGCGGAAACCTGAGAAAAATCGTAAACGAATCCAGCGGAGCAACGGAAACCTATCTGGCTCACCGACTTCCTGACAGGGCCGGGGCAATCGCAACCCCTCTGGGCCTGCTGGCCCTTTTGCTGGCCTTTGACTGGCGTCTTGGAATATTGAGCCTGATCCCCGTTCTGCTGGGCTTCCTGATTATGACCAGGATGACTGGGGATAGCATGCGCCAGAAGATGAACGAATACCAGAACGCCCTGGGAGACATGTCCAACGAGGCTGTGGAATATGTCCGGGGCATTCCCGTTGTCAAAACTTTCGGACAGACGGTGTTTTCCTTTAAACGCTTTAAGGATGCCATCGACCGATACAGCACATGGGCCATTGCCTATACAAAGGATCTGCGGCTGCCCATGATGTTTTACACCACGGCAATCAACGGCGTATTCGCCTTTTTGATCGCTGCCGGGCTTTTGTTTACGCAAAATGGCGTAACCCCCGATTTTCTGCTGAATCTGATCTTTTACATCATCATCACGCCGGTCATTTCCCTGACCCTGACCAAGATCATGTTCCAGAGCGAGGATGCCATGATCGTGGACGATGCCCTGCACCGCATTGACAGCGTGCTGGATATGCATCCCCTCTCCGCCACCGCCTCTCCCAGACACCCGGCGGGCAGCTCCGTAGAGCTTCAGAATGTAACCTACAGCTACGATAACGTGAAAAACGCCCTGGAGCATGTATCCTTAAAAATCGGCGCCGGGCAGACCGTAGCCTTTGTAGGGCCCTCCGGCGGAGGCAAAAGCACACTGGCAGCCGTGGTCAGCCGTTTCTTTGATCCTCAGAGCGGAAAGGTGCTGATCGGCGGTGTGGATGTAAAGGATATGGACAAGAAAGATTTAATGAACACTGTATCCTTTGTATTTCAGAACAGCCGCCTCATTAAGGCCTCCATTCTGGACAATGTGAAGCTTGGAAAGCCTGAGGCCTCCCGGGAAGAGGTCATGAAGGCCTTAAAAACCGCCCAGTGCATGGACATTATCGAAAAGCTGCCAAAGGGCGTGGACACCGTCATCGGCACAAAGGGCGTCTACCTTTCCGGCGGCGAGCAGCAGCGCATTGCCATTGCAAGAACGATTCTTAAAGACTCTCCCATCATCATATTGGATGAAGCCACGGCCTTTGCCGATCCTGATAATGAAAGCCGGGTGCAGGCGGCCTTTTCCGCAGCTTCCAAAGGGCGGACCGTCATTATGATCGCTCACCGCCTTTCCACAGTCCTGGGCGCCGAGCGGATTTTTGTGCTGAAGGACGGGCAAATTGTCCAGAGCGGCGCCAGCTCAGAGCTTATGGAAGCGGAGGGCTTATTTAAAAAGATGTGGAAAGATTATCAGACCTCCGTACAGTGGAAGGTCACAAAGGAGGTATGACGGTTATGATAAAAAAGCTGCAAAGAATGTTCGCTCTGTCCGAACAGGGCGCGAAAGACTTAGTCAAGGGAATTCTGGCCTGCGCCCTGCAGAATGTAGCCTTTATGTTCCCCGTAGGACTGCTTTACTATCTTGTGGGGGATTTGCTTAAGGGCGGCGTTTCCGGCGGACGGGTATGGTTTTATGTGGCAGGCTGCATAGTGAGCCTGCTGCTGATCTTCTTCATTACCAGGCTGCAGTATAACGCAACCTATCTGGCAACCTATGTGGAAACAGGCGTGCGCCGGATCACTCTCGCGGAAAAGCTCAGAAAGATTCCTCTCTCTTTCTTCGGAAAAAAGGATCTGGCTGATTTAACCAGCACCATCATGGCGGACTGCACGTTTTTGGAAACTGCTTTCTCCCATTTTGTCCCGGAGCTGGCCGGTTCGGTCCTGTCCACCATACTTATCTCCATCAGCCTGTTCTTCTTTGACTGGCGCATGGCTCTCGCCGCCCTTTGGGTCGCCCCTGTGGCCTTTCTCATTGTGGTCTTTTCCGCCAGGGTCCAGGAAAAGCTGAACCAGAAAGCAATGGATGCCAAAATGGCCTGTGCCGACGGAATCCAGGAATGTATTGAAACGGTCCGGGATTTAAAGGCAAATAATGCAGAGGAAAATTATTTAAGCGGACTGGAGAAAAAGATCCGGGCCGTGGAAACCCGGGCGGTTATCTCGGAATTTGGAACAGCGGTGTTCGTGGTTTCCGCCACCCTGATCCTGAAGCTGGGAATCGCCACAACCGCCCTGGTGGGCTCTGTGCTGCTGATTAACGGAACCCTGGATGTGCTGACCTTCTTCCTCTTCCTTCTCGTAGTCTCCCGTCTCTATGACCCGCTGCAGGGGGCCCTGCAGAATCTGGCGGCAGTCATTTCCACCCGCACCAACATTGCACGGATGAATGAGATTCTGGACCATCCGGTGCTGGAGGGAGAAAGCCGTCTGACAAACAAGGGCTATGACATCGTATTCGACCATGCAGGCTTTGCCTATAACAGCGGCGAAACCATTCTGGAAGATGTATCCTTTACCGCAAGCCAGGGCCAGGTCACCGCGCTGGTAGGCCCTTCCGGCGGCGGCAAAACAACGGTTTCCCGTCTGGCCGCCCGTTTCTGGGATGTGAATAAAGGAAAAATAACCATCGGCGGCATGGATATCTCAAAGGTGGACCCGGAAACGCTTCTGTCCCTGTACTCCATCGTGTTCCAGGACGTGACCCTGTTTAACAACACAATTATGGAAAATATCCGTATCGGGCGGAAGGACGCAACCGACGAGGAAGTGATCGCTGCCGCAAAGCTTGCCAACTGCGACGAGTTTGCGGAAAAGCTTCCCCAGGGGTATCATTCCGATATCGGAGAGAACGGCTGCCAGCTGTCGGGCGGAGAACGGCAGCGTATTTCCATCGCAAGGGCATTCCTTAAAAATGCGCCCATTATCCTGCTGGATGAGGCCACTGCTTCCCTTGATGTGGAAAATGAAACCCTGATCCAGACGGCCCTGTCCCGGCTGATCAAGGAAAAAACAGTCCTTGTCATCGCCCACCGGATGAGAACCGTGGCCGGTGCGGATAAAATCGTCCTGCTTTCCGGAGGAAAAGTCGCCGAACAGGGCGCGCCGGAGGACTTAATCCGGCAAAATGGAATTTTCAGCCATATGGTCAGGCTACAGACAGAAAGCCAGAACTGGACGCTGACGTAAAACATATACGGCAGACTGGCGGAATTAAAAAAGGGAAATGGAAGCTTCTGCAAAAAGTTTGCAGCGGCTCCCATTTCCCAATTGTTTTATTCCTCTATCTTATTCTTTAAATTTCTTTAAATCCTTCGCTCTTTAAACCTGGCCGCCTTCTACAACCAGCGCTTCCGGATCGATTTCCTCTCCGTATACAGGAGCCAGGGTTTCTTCAAAATCCTTGTGGAAGAAGTTTTCCTTGCCTAGAGTTTCGATTTCGCCGTTGATCCAGTCCAGAAGCTCTTTGTTGCCCTTCTGTACGGCCGGAGCGATGGTATCCAGATTGCCGATGGACTCAATGCCTACGGTAAAGCCCTTATTCTGAAGCGCCCATGCAAGAACCTCTGTGTTATCTGTGGAGAAAGCGTCTCCCCTTCCGTCCAGAAGCGCGTCATAGGCTTCCTGGTATTCGTCAAACTTTAACAGCTTGATTTCCGGATGGTTCTCGGAAAAATAAGTTTCTGCCGTAGTTCCCTTTACCACAATTAAGGTCTTATCCTTTAACTGGGCCACATCGGTGATGAGTGCTGCATCAGGAGAAACAACTCCGAGAGCTACTTTCATATAAGGAAGGGCAAAATCTACCTGCTCCTTTCTGTCATCCGTTACCGTAAAGTTGGCAAGGATCACATCCACCTTGGCGGACTTTAAATATTCCACCCGGCTGGCAGCCTCCACATACACGAATTCCACCTTATCCTCGCTTCCAAACAGATCCTGTGCCATACGCTTTGCAAAATAAACATCATATCCCTGGATTTTTCCGTTGGAATCTACATATCCGAATGGATTTTTGTCGCTGAATACGCCGATTTTAATGGTTCCGGCTTCCTTGATCTCGGATAAGGTTCTGGCCTTTGCAGACGCTCCGCCCTCCGCAGTCTTTCCTGTCTGGCCCTGGCTGCCGCAGCCTGCTAACAGCCCTGCCGCCACAGTGAGTCCCAGTAATGCTCCCAATAATTTCTTTTTCATAATTTTTCCTCCAATTTTTTTGTTTTTTATTTTATAACGCTTCATAATGAAACGTATTTAAAAACTGCTTTGCTCTGTTTGTCTGGGGGGAGGTGAAAAACTCGCCGGGAGCGCTTTCTTCCACCACCACACCCTGATCCATGAATAAAACCCGGTCCGCCACTGCTTTTGCAAATTCCATTTCGTGGGTGACGATGACCATGGTCATTCCGTCCTTTGCCAGCTCCAGGACCACCTGCAGCACCTCACGGACCATTTCCGGGTCCAGAGCCGCGGTGATTTCGTCTAAAAGCAGGATCTCCGGATGCATGATGAGGGCTCTTACAATGGCCACCCTCTGCTTCTGTCCGCCGGACAGCTGCCTTGGATAGGCATCTTTTTTATCCAGAAGCCCTACCCGTTCCAAAAGCTGCTCTGCCTCCTGGACCAGCTCCTTTTTATCTCTCTTCTGCACCTTTAAAGGCGCCAGCAATATATTTCCCATAATGGTCTTATGGGGAAACAAGTCGTAGCTTTGGAATACCATGCCGATCTTCTGACGGATCTCATAGATATCCCGCTTGCTCCTGTCAATGATCCGGTCCTTGAACTGTACAGTGCCGGAATCAATGGATTCCAGCATGTTGATACATCGCAGAAAGGTGCTTTTTCCGCAGCCGGATGGCCCTACGATCACCACAACCTCTCCCTTTTCCAGGGTAAAGGAAATATCCTTTAAAACCGGCTGACCGCTTTCGTAAGACTTCTTAAGGTTCTCTATTTTTAAAATTTCTTCCTGTTTCATTTTTCCTTTCCCCTTTTCAATCCTTTATTTTTTTATCCAGCAGGGCGGCAGCCCTGGAAAACGGGAAACAGACCACAAAATACATGATGAAAATAACTCCGTACACCCAGAGCGCCGCATCGGGAACCGTATATCTGGAGGAGTCGATGATCTGCTTTCCCACCTTGACCACTTCAATGACTCCGATCAGCACCACAAGGGAAGTGGTCTTGATCATTCTGGTTAAAAGATTCATAACCGACGGAAGCAGCCGCCGTATGGTCTGGGGAATAATAATGTAACGGTAAACCTGGAGCCTTGTCATCCCCAGGCCAAAGCCGCTCTGGTACTGATGTAAGGGGATGGACTGAAGGGCGCTTCGGACTAAGTCTCCCATCTCCGCGGTACCCCAAAAGGTAAATATGATGATGGCCGCCGTTCCGCCGGAAAGGTTTACATTCAAATGCTTTGCCGCCCCAAAATAAACCAGGAACAAAAGCACCAGCTGAGGCATGATCCTGACGATTTCCAGATAGATGCGGCTAAAAAACCGGACCGGCTTTTTCCTGCTGGTCATGACCATGCCAAGGAGAATGCCAAGGGCCACGGATAAGATCATGGATATGACCGCAATCCGCAGGGATACCCATAAGCCGCCCCAAAGCCTTAGAAAATTATTTCCCTGAAACAGTATCCGAATTCCCAAACTCTGCATAACGGACCCTCCTCTCTATCCAGGAACAGATTAAGGATATGGGCAGCAGAATGATCAAGTACGCCGCCACCAGCATAAGAAGGGCCTCATCTGTCTTATAGTAAATTCCAATTAAATCCTTTGCCACAAACATTAAGTCAGCCAAAGCTACCGCGCTGAATACCGACGTTTCCTTAATCAGGAATATGATATTTGCGCAGAACACAGGAACCGACGTGGTGATTGCCTGGGGAAGAATGATATGCCGGAACACCTGGCCCCTTGTAAGTCCCAGGCTTAAGCCTGATTCCGACTGGATGGGAGGTACCTGATCAATTCCGGTACGGAAAGCCTCCGCCATGTAGCTCCCACCCAGAAAGGCCAGGCCTGTTACGGCGCAGCTTTCGGAGCTTAAGACGATCCCGATCTTGGGAAGCCCAAAATATAAAAAGAACAGCTGGATCAGAAGAGGCGTGTTTCTGGATACCTCTATGTAGCCGTTTACGATGCTCTTTAGCACCGGCACATGAAAAACCTTTACCAGGCTGCACAAAAGGCCGATAAGCGTTGCAAGCAGAATTCCCATAAAGGATATGCGAAGCGTCATGCCTGCCGCCTCTACATACAGCGGTGCATAAGCGCTTATAAACTCAAAATCCATGGCCTCTGCCCCCTCTCGCTTTTTCTTCTATCTGATACATCTTTTAACTTTCCTCCCTCTTTTATTATAAATGGAATCAGGACGATGCCTTGGAGCTGCTTCCCCCTTCGGATATATAAAAAAGCAGGTATACGCACATACCTGCTTTTTTCCATTTATTTTATCTGCATTGCAGTATAATAGCAGGAAATCAGATATTGAAACGCGCGCACAAATAGGCTGTATTTCTTCTCATGAAGCATCTACAGCAGCAGCTGTACATCATCATCTGATCCATACTCTGCCTGCGGTCTGTATTCATATCTTTTTCTCCTTTCTATGTTTCCTATAAACATACAAACATATATGTTTAATATACTGTCCCTTTTTATTTTTGTCAATCTTTTTATTTAAAAAATAAGGTTTATCCTGCGATTTCCTGTTTTTCCATCAGGCTCAGACCTGCTCTGTGATTTGAAATTCTGCAATCAGATCATTGAGCATCTGCATCTGTCCCAGGAGCTCCTGGCCTGTGGCCGCGCTTTCTTCTGCCGTGGCTGAGTTGGCCTGTGTGACCATGGAAATCCTCTGCATTCCGGAATCCAGCTCTGAGACGCTGTCCGCCTGCTTTTTTAAGGACTCGGATATCTTTGCCACAAGCTGGTTGATGGTGCTTGTCTGTTCCACGATCTTGCGGAATACGCCGGCGGTTTCCTCGGTGTTCTTCTTTCCCCGGGCCACGGATTCAATGGTGCTGTTGATTAAGTCCGTGGTCTGCTTTGCCGCATCCGCGCTTTTGGAAGCCAGCTGCCGGACCTCGTCGGCTACAACGGCGAAGCCCTTCCCTGCTTCTCCGGCCCGGGCAGCCTCTACCGCCGCATTCAGGGCCAGGATGTTGGTCTGAAAAGCGATATCGTCAATCATGTGAATGATGCCCTGAATCTTCTTGGAAGAGGTATCAATGCTTCCCATGGACTGCAAAAGCCTCTGCATCTCCCCGTCTCCCTCCCGGGTTTCCAAAAGAGCCGCTTCCGCCATGCTTTTCATGGTAAGGGAGTGCTCCGCATTGCTCTGGATGTGATGGGATACTGCTTCCAGCGCATTGGAAAGGCTTTCCGTTGTGGATGCCTGTTCCGCAGAATTTTCAGCCAGATTCTGGCCGCTTAAGGCCACCTGGGCAGAGCTGGCCCGCACCTGGTCCGTGGCTTTCACAATTTTCCCCAGGGTGCTGTTTAAGGACTGAAGGATCTGCTCCAGGGCCGACTGGATGGGAAGAAAGTCTCCGCTGTACTCTACGGTGCTCTTTACGGTTAAATCCCTGGAAGCTACAGCGCTCAGCACATTGGAAATATCCATTATATAGGAACGAAGCCCCTCTATGGTATTTTGCAGCGCCAAAACCAGGCGTGCGCTTTCATCACTGCCCTTTGCCGGTTCAATATCTTCTCTTAAATTTCCCTGGGCCAGCTGTTCGATCCTGTGGGTGGCAGCCACAATGGGCCGGGTGATCCTGCGGGCAAACACTCCGGTGACCGCAATGGATACAAAAAGCAGCACAATGCCGGTAATCACGCACATGGCCAGAGTATTGCGGAGATTTCCCTCCACCTGTGTCAGGGGGGTGGTAACGGCAACGGACCAGCCCTCCGGCCCTGTAAGGGGAATATATCCTACCAGGCGGCGTTCCCCATTATAAAAGCTGAAGCCGGTTCCTGTTTTCCCCTCCATCATTGCCTGGAAAATCCGGGCTGTCGGCGCATAGGACGGGTCCTGCTTTTCCAGTTCAAAATAATCCTTGGGATTTGCCACGTTATCTTCCGTGGGATGGATCACAGTGGCCCCTTTCTTGTTGACAACAAAGGCATAGCCGCTTTCACCGATCTTAATATTGGTCAGATTGTCGCTGATGGTTTTGTAAGGGATCGCTCCGTACAGAATCTTTCCTGTGTTGGCAATAGGAGCTGCTACGTAAAAGGTCAGCCTCTGCTCTCCGTTTAAAAAGGGATCTGAAATGCAGGCCGTTCCGTTTAACGCTTCCTTAAAGAATGCCTGATCCGCAATCTGATCTCCCCTGTCATTGGTTCCCTGATCATCCGCTATGGTTATGTAATCGAAGCCTGAGGCTGCCGCTTCTTCATCCAGCATGGTTTTTTGCTCCTGGCTGGAAGTCTTTCCGTCGGTCAGGAAGCTTTTTAAAGCGGTTATCCTCATTTCGTTGCGATAGATGTTGAGAACCGAGTCAATTCCCTGCTGGTACGCCGCAGCAAGATAGGAAGAATTCTTTTTTGCTTCTATTGTGGAACTTTGATAATACAGAATCGAAGAAATGCCGGTCAGAAAAATAACGGTAAAGATCAGCAGCATGGAGATGAAAAGCAAAAGCTTATTTTTTAAGTATTTCATGGTACTTGCGCCTCCTTAAATTTCTCTTTCGTATATTGAATTCTATTTTTTGCCTGCAGTATATTCGGCCGGTTTCCGAAAGACCCTGATTCCTGCCATAACGCCTAATACCCTGTGGAGATTAGGGGCGCAATATTCAGAAAATCATGGGATCGAAAACTATCGTGCTGTTAATTTAAGCACTACGATACTTTATTATACTTTGGCTATTATAACACAAATCCTGAAATCAGGCAACCACGGGTACATAGCCTTATTGATACCGTTAAAATGCCGGAATTCTTTTTCCTCTCAGTATAAAACTTCTTTTTTCTGATGTCAAAAAGCTTTGGCGTTATTGGTAAAAATCCGCAATTAGAGAAAGCCTGTAAAAGAATATGAAATTGTAAAAAAAGACCGCTGTCCTGCTTTCTACGGCAAAACAGCGGTCTTTTGGCTTTCATTCAAGAAATCAGACAGACGTTCTTTTCTTTCTGCTCCGGTTTAATATTTTTCAAAGCCGTCAAAAGAATCGGCAGGTATCTCTGAATCACCGTTTTCTGCCAGATCATAGAAGACCTCTTTTGCATCCGGCGTTCCATTTTCATTGTGAAGCTTGAATTTTCCCATCTCCTGCTGCAGCATATGGGCCTGAGCGGCCATTTCCTCACTGGAAGCGGAGCTTTCCTCTGCGGTAGCCGCATTGTTCTGCACCACGGAGGAGACCTGGTTTAAGCTGTAGTTGATCTCTGAAATGGCATTGACCTGATGGGAGGAAGAGGCCTCAATTTCATGTATGGCCTGAACGGCAAGCTGGGCTTTCTCGGAAACAGTTTTAAGAATCAGAGCTCCCGCAGATGCGTACTTCTCTCCTTCGGAAACAGTTCTGACGGAATGCTCGATCAGCTCAGCCGTTTGCTTTGCGGCCTCTGATGATTTTGTTGCAAGGTTGCGGACCTCGTCGGCTACAACCGCAAAGCCTTTGCCGGCTTCCCCGGCTCTGGCTGACTCCACGGCTGCGTTAAGCGCCAGGATATTGGTCTGGAATGCGATGTCTTCAATAACCTTTGTAACGCTGGATATTTTTTCAGAGGAGGTCTCAATATCCTTCATGGCTCCCTGGAGCTTGTGCATATGCTCATTGATTTTCTCTACCCCATCGCCTGCTTCCTTAACATATACCGTAGCTTTTCTTACATTGGCTTCATTCTGTTCGGCCTGCTTTGCCACGTTGGTAATGGAAGCGCTCAGTTCTTCAACCGTCGCTGCCTGCTCCGTTGCCCCGGAAGCAAGTTCCTGGGCGGACAGGGACACCTGTCCGGCTCCGGTATTGACCTGATCTGCCGCAGCATTGATCAGAAGCAGGGTCTGGTTTAAGCTTGTGCTGATTTTCTGAAGAGCAATTCCAAGAATATCCTCTTCCGAGCGGAGAGGCACTTCCTTGGTGAAGTCTCCAAGGCTGATGCTTTCAGCGATTGTGACCTGCTGGCGGATGCTTTCTACCATCTCGTTAAACGCATTTGCCAGCTGTCCGGTTTCATCCTTTGAGGAAATGTTTTCCAGGGATACATCCACATGTCCCAATGCAATCCGGTTTGCGGCGCCGACAACATCTCCAATGGGCCTGCTTATCATTTTCGATATCCTTACGCCCAGAAATACTGCTGCAAAGCCTCCAAGCAGGACAAACACAACCAATGATATGATTGCAAGAAATGCAACCTTATTATTCTGTCCGTTGATTTCCTTTATCACTTCCATCCGGTTAGCCAGCAGAGTATTGCAATTATCGTATATAATCTGAATCTTATCTTCATTTTGAGATAATGCCTTTAAGGCCTCCGACTGATTGCCTTTCTTTGCAGATTTCAGGCATTCCTGGATTGCGGGATCATAAACATCGTTAAAATCCTGAACCGCAGTATCAAGCAGGGCTAAGGATTCCGAATCCGAAGAATCCATGGAGCTGCGGTAAACTGCTATCTGATTCAAAAAGCTGTCCTTTCCCGAAAGATAGCTTTGCTCCAGATCGCCAAGCCGCTTTGTATTGCCTGTGCGGATCACCATTTCCCTGGAATCGGAACGCAGCTTGTAAAGGCTTTCGATGGCATAAACCATGTCATTCATAGGAGCGGTTTTTGTCTCATAGATATATTTATCCATCCAGGCAATGCGGAGCATGCCGGCAAGTCCCACACAGCCCACAACCGCCATGACTGCAGTTATAATTAAAAATCCTGATAAAATTTTACGGGATATGCTGTAATCTCTAAGCTTTTTCATTGGTAATGCCTCCTCTTTTGTATCTCCCTTTTCTTTTTCGCTGCTTTCCTCTATTTCTGTCTTTCCGACGGGGCTGTAAGGCCAGGCGGTTACATTTTATCTAAAATTGACAAAATTTGACAAATTTTATTATACAACACCCCTTGCAGATTGTCAAACCTGCGATAAAAATGAAAAAATAAGCGTTTCAGCATAAAATGAAAAAGCCCCCAGTTCTGACAACCGTGGGCTTTTTTTAACCGAATACAAAGGAACATTTAAGGAGATAAATTGGTAATAATTCCTAATATTTTCCTGAATTCCAGAAATCTTCATCAGGAATGGTCTGTTCAACACTGACTGGCCCGGATGGGGCATCTTTCTCTTCTTTCAGTCTGAACTTATTCACTTCCCGCTGCAGAGCCTGTGCCTGGGCTGCAAGCTCTTCACTGGATGCGGAGCTTTCCTCCGCAGTCGCCGCATTGGTCTGTACAACGGCAGACACCTGGAACAGGCCTTGATTGATCTGCTCAATGGCCTGTGCCTGACTCACAGAAGCTGCTTCAATCTTTTGTATGGACTGATCCGCAAGCTTTGCCTTTTCCGCCATTTCCACAAGGATTCCGGCAGTCTCTCTGGCGATTTTTTCTCCATTGAGAACGGTTTCCGAAGAATGCTGGATCAGTTGGGCGGTCTCCTTGGCAGCCTCGGCGGATTTTGCAGCAAGATTGCGCACTTCATCGGCAACAACCGCAAAGCCCTTTCCCGCTTCCCCTGCCCGGGCCGCTTCGATGGCCGCATTCAGAGCCAGAATATTGGTCTGAAATGCAATATCTTCAATGACCTTTGTAATTGAGGAGATTCTTTCCGATGATTCGGATATGTCCCTCATGGCTGCATTCAAGTCTTTCATCCGTTCGTTGCTTTCATTGATTCCTGCATCGGCCTGGGATACATACTCCGTAGCCTTACGGACGTTGGTGACATTTTCCTCCGCCTGCTGGGCCACCCCGGTAATGGAGGCGTTGAGCTCTTCTACCGTTGAGGCCTGCTCCGCTGCGCCGGAGGCAAGGGACTGGGAAGCGCCGGAAACCTGCTGGGAGCCGACAGCCACCTGGTCGGAAGCGTTCTTAATCATCGTAAATACGGAATTTAAGTTCTGTACGATCCTGTTTAAGGAATCTTTCATGCTGATAAAGTCGCCGGAATACTCCTGCTTTGTCTCCACCGTACAGTCACCCTGTTCCAGGCTTGTCAGAATAAATGACAGTTCTTCGATGGTGCCCTTCAGCCAGTTTACCGTCAGCGTAAAGGATTTTGACAGCTTACCGATCTCGTCCTCAGTTGCAACCTGAGGCACCTCGGAATGTAAGTCCCCTTCCGCAAGAGCTTCAATTCTGTTTACCAGAGCCACAATCGGGTCAACGATGGGCCTTGATATCCGGAATGCAAAAGCAATGGAAAGAAGAATGAAGAAAAGCATCATCGAGGCGGTGATGGCAATGGAAACGTAAAAGCTGCCAAGCATCTCGGAGGTCCTGGCGGTAACACCGATGGCCCAGCCGCCGGTGTCCGGAATCGGCATATAGCTGACCACCTGCTCTGCCCCGTGAAGCTGAATCTTTGTTATACCGGTCTTCCCTGATATCATTCCCTGAACCATGTTGGACAGGCTGCCAAGAGAAGAATCTGTTTTGGCCTTTTCAATATAGTTCACCTGATCCGTTACGTTTGACCGGACCTTATGGGCAATATATTTTCCGTCCTTATCCGTGATAAAGCCGTAGCCGGATTTTCCGATTGCAACGGCATCAATCATCTTGCTGAAGGTTTCAGCGTCCAGAGTGGCATAAACCACCAGATTTTCCCCTCCCCGTGCCAGGGGTGCGGCAACAGTCAAGACCAGATTCCCGGTGGATGAACTGACCATGGTAGATGATATGTAGGTATTTCCGGACATGGCTTCTTTAAAGTAATCCTGCTGGCTCACATCCTCCCCGCTGGTGGACTGCCCTTTGGAATCAGCGATATCCAGCTTCACAAAACCATTTTTCTCGGAAAGCTTGGTGAGGGCCTTCTGCCTTGCCTCATCGGACAAATTGGCATCTGTGACTGCCTGATCCTGGGAAACGGAATATATCCTGCTTTTGTATATTTCAATTGCGTTTTGAACAGAAGAACAATAGGCAGTTGTATTTTCAAGCAGCCGGATCTTCATGTTACTCAAGGCGTCTTTGTACGAAATAACGGCGCTCGCGATTCCGCAAAGAAGCGTTATGGCGACCGACAAGCCGATGATGCTGGCAAGAAGTGTTTTCTTAATTGACTTTGAGCCGGAAATCCCCCTTTTCACTCCTTTCTCTTTCTTCTGTGATGTTTCTGTTTTTCCATCGTTCATTTACAGTTCCTCCGCTATTTCATACTCATGTAATAATTGGTGCATAAGAATACTTAAAGTCATACAGAAGATCAAAAGCAATAAATTAGGTATTTTGTTGCTTTTCTTACGGGGCTCTTCCCCTTATTTTCCTTAAATATCTTTTTATGGCTTTTATATCTTCCAAAAATTACCATGTATTTTTCCTGTAACTTTTTGTATATTAAAGGAGTAAAAAGTTTCTTTTATAGGAGAGTGAGCCATGACAGTTGAACCAATTCGTAACAGAACGAAAATCAAGCAATTGTATCATTATTTAAACGGCATTCATCCCAAATACGGCCTGATTTTTAAGTTCGGCATCAACACCGGTCTACGAATCAGCGACCTGCTGCCAATCCGGGTTTCGGACATTTACATGGAAAAAGGCGGATTTCGTGAGCATTTGACCATACGGGAACAGAAAACATCGAAAGAAAAGCGTATCAAGCTCAATGATACCCTCCGCAAATGCTTGAACAGCTATGTGAAAGATCAACAGCTGACATATGGAGATTATCTGTTTTTCAGCCAGAAAGGGGGATACCTGGGACGGATTCATGTGTATAAGAAGTTAAAAGAAGCAGGAGAAGCCCTGGGAATCGAGAACATAGGGACACATACCCTTAGAAAAACATGGGGATATTGGACCTATAAGATATCCAAGTATAACATAGGGCTTATTATGGACACCTTTAACCATGGCTCATCAGCCGTAACTCTGCGCTATATCGGAATTAACCAGGATCAAAAGGACGAGCTGTACTCCATTGTTCAATTGTAGTGTTTTTAAATTTTCCCTAATATTACAACTTTTGACTAAAAACGACATGCTTATTGACTTGTTTAACCGAAAATGATATCATTAAGAAAATTACAAACCAAAAAGCAACAAAATACCTAATTTGTTGCTTTTTTTTGCAAAATTATCCATTTTTATGATGAAAACACAGGGCCATCCATGCGCTGCAGTTACCCTTTTCTTTATAAAAAATTCAGGACTTTCACCTAACCGCAGATTTTATTATTCTTTCTAAAGTTAAAATATCATAAAAACCCCGCAGTTCCGTAAAAGGAAACTGCGGGGTTTCAATTATGTCCAGTCAGCTATCCGGCTTTTATTTATGCCTGATAAACGTTCCCTTGCGCAATTCTTCAAAAGCAAGGGACAATTCATCCTGAGTGTTCATTACAATGGGGCCGCCCCAGGCGATGGACTCATGGAGAGGCTTTCCGGAAAAGAAAAGAAACCGGAGGTCCGACCCGGCCGGTGCGGATACTGAAATGGAATCTCCGTCTCCGAACAGAATGGCTGACTTTTCGGAAATTTCCTCTCCCGCCACCACACCGTCTCCCTCTATGAGAAAAATAAATACATTTTCATCCTCCGGCGTTGGAATCGTAACTTCCCCGCCTTTTGAAAGAATAACATCAAAAATACTTGCCTGTATATGCCTTGGCTCCACGCCCTGCACGTCTTCAAAACGTCCGGATAAAACACCGATTTCTGCATCATCCTTCTTTACCCATGGGATCATGTCTTTCGTGATTGCCAGATAATTGGGATCGGACATTTTCTCTTTTCCGGGCAGGTTCAGCCAAAGCTGCAAGCCCAGCATCCTTTCGGATTCTTTTGGCATCTCCTGATGTAAAATACCGCTTCCCGCCGTCATCCACTGGCATTCCCCCGAATGGATGGTCCCCTGGTTTCCCAGGCTGTCTTCATGATCGATCCGCCCGGATATCAGATAGGTGACCGTCTCTATTCCTCTGTGAGGGTGCATGGGAAAGCCTGCCACATAGTCTGCGGGATTTGTGGAATCAAAGGAATCCAGCATCAGAAACGGATCAAAATCTTCCACATCATCGTAGCCCAGGACCCGGACAAGCCGGACTCCCGCGCCGTCTACGGCTCTTTGGCCTCGAACCAGCTTTTTTATTCCTCTATTCATTTTTGTCTCCTAATGAGTGAAATTTTTCTCCCGGCCTTGCTCCCCCTGAAAGGCTATGGCAGGATATAAGGCTCTGCTTATCAGGAAGCGGAAACCGTATTGATCCAGTGGGAAAATGATTCCATAAAATCCTTTATAAAGTTACGGGTGCTCTCATCCGTAAGCTCTCCGTTTTCATCTAACAGGGCGGCTACATTGCTTAAATAGGCCTCCGGCTGCTGAAGCGGTAAAATATTCAAAATAGTCATGACCTGGCGCAGATGATGATTGGCCCCGAAAGCTCCAAGGTTTCCTGGAGTCGCGCTGATAACAGCGCCCGGCTTTCCTGACCAGACATTGCTGCCATAGGGCCTGGAGGCTATATCCAGGGCATTCTTTAAGGCAGCTGGCATGGAGCGGTTGTATTCCGGGGTAACGAAAAGGAAACCATCCAGCTCTTTAATTTCGCTGCGGAATTTTGTCCAGGATTCAGGCGTATTGCCATCGTCGTCAAAGTCCTGGTTAAACATCGGCAGGTCGCCGATTTCAATAAAATGAAAAGAAAGCCCTTCAGGCGCCAAAGAAGCCGCTGCCTTTGCTATGGAACGGCAAAAAGATCCTCTGCGTAAACTTCCTACAATAATACCAATATTCTTATTGCTCATAAAAACATCTCCAATCTTTATTAAGTTTATTTTAATCAACCGGAAACCGGATCCCCGCCATGTCTGACAGGCCGCCGCCGGATTAAAACCAAGGTTTCCTGCATAAAATCCATAAAATTGCAGTTCAGTAAAGCTATTATCTATTATAATAACTCCCTCAAATAATTGTCAAGTATCTATTAGGTTACCGCCCATATAAATCTGATAAATAAATCAAATATATAAGAAAGACAGAAAACGTTGTCCAGGGTAACAAAAAAACACTCCGGGATACGGGCCCCCGAGTGTCTTTTCTTTCAGATCATCCAGTAATTTTCATTGCACACAATCCTGCGGTATGTCTCAAACTTTGACCACTTATTATGGAAAGAAATTTTATTCCCCTTATCTAAATTCCTGTATTCATCCAGGAAATTATCCAGATCCTCTTTTGTGCCGATCTTTAAGGCAAAGCCTCTTTCGTCAATGACAGGCAGGCCTGCATACCGGTAATCCTCTAAGGGGATAATGTCCTGGATTTCCCGGTTGCGGATCAGGACGGCAACGGAATCCTGGGCGGATATGATATCAAAGTAATCAGGATACTTAAAGCTGTCTCCCTCAATGGGCACCCCATCCCCTACGCGGAAAGTCTTATCCTTTGTTTTCTGCCTGGACAGGAAAGCATTTTCCAAGTTAAAATAAAACTCTTCAAAAATATATCCTCCTGCTTTTATGCCGTCCTTTTCAAAATAAGGCCTCTCTGCCCCATCCTCCACCTTTTCCACCACGCCGCAGGCAGAGGTCATATGGCTGACCCGGTCAATGAGAATCAGCTCTCCAAGAGTTTTATTCCTCTTAAATTCATCAGCCACGATTTTTTCAGAAAATTCAATGTGGCAGGATATAATCTCATTCTTTTCCACTTTATCCGCAGGCAGATGGTTTCCGGAATTTACGTCAATCTTATAGTCCACCTCTTTAACCAGGGCAGGTATCATCCGGGTTCCCAGCTTTAAAAGGTAATCCTTTCCCGCCTGGAGAGGTTCATCATCCATCCAGAGCAGGGTGGCGCTAATGCTCTTTCCAATGGGCAGGTTACCGCTTCCGGAAAGCACGCAGCCCCGGCTCACATCCACCTCCCGGTCCAGCTGAATGGTGACTGCCTGGCCTGCCGCCGCTTCCCCGAAATCCTTATCTCCCACCAGAATGGTTTTTACCGTGGCAGCTTCATTGCTGGGCAGGGTCATGAGCTTCTGGCCCACAACCACCCTTCCTGCCTCCACCTGGCCCTGAAAGCCTCTGAATTCATGGTTGGGACGGCATACTCTCTGTACAGGCATGTAAAAATCGCCGCTTCCCTCTGTCTCGGAAACATCCACATTTTCCAAGTAGGTAAGAAGAGCCTCGCCCTCATACCAGGGGATGTTTTCGGATTTTTTCGTCACATTATCCCCTTCCGTGGCGCTGACCGGAATGATCTTTACATTTTTAAGGGACAGCTCCTCCGCCAGGGCGAGAATATCCTTCTGAATCTCAAGGAAACGCTCCTGGCTGTAGTCCACCAGGTCCATTTTATTGACCGCAAATACAAAGTGGCTGATTCCCATTAAGGAACAGATTCTGGAATGGCGCTTTGTCTGCACCAGAACACCCTGTTTGGCATCCACAAGGATGATGGCAAGCTGGGCAAAGGATGCGCCTACGGCCATATTTCTCGTATACTCCTCATGGCCCGGCGTATCGGCGACGATGAAGCTGCGGTGATCGGTGGTAAAGTAACGGTAGGCAACATCAATGGTGATTCCCTGCTCCCGTTCAGCCATAAGGCCGTCTAAAAGAAGGGAGTAGTCGATTTCCCCGCCCCGGGAGCCAACCTTGCTGTCAAGGATCAGAGCCTTCTCCTGATCTGCGTATAAAAGCTTGGAATCGTACAGTATATGGCCGATCAGTGTGGACTTTCCGTCATCAACACTTCCGCAGGTAATAAATTTAAGCAATCCATTCATTAGAAATACCCCTCCCTCTTTCTCTTTTCCATACTGGCCGCGCCGCCGTCCTTATCTATGACCCGGCTGGTCCGTTCTGATTCCACCGAGCTTAAGGTCTCTTCAATGATTTCATCCAGGGTCGTGGCTTCTGAAAGGACGCCGCCGGAAAGGGGGTAGCAGCCCAGAGTGCGGAAGCGGACCTTTTTCATCTCCGGAACCTCTCCGGGATTTAACCTCATGCGGTCGTCATCCACCATGATGATATCATTGTCCCGGTACACCACAGGCCGCTCCGCCGCAAAGTACAGGGGAACGATGGGAATGTTTTCCCGCTTGATATACTGCCAGATATCCTTTTCCGTCCAGTTGGAAATGGGGAATACCCGGATGCTCTCTCCCTTGTTTATTTCCGTATTGTAAAGCTTCCACATTTCCGGCCTCTGGTTTTTCGGGTCCCAGGCATGGGAGGCGTTGCGGAAAGAGAAGATCCGTTCCTTGGCCCTGCTCTTTTCCTCATCCCGCCGCCCGCCGCCGAATGCCGCCGTAAAGCCGTATTTGTCTAAAGCCTGCTTTAAGGCCTGGGTCTTCATGATATCCGTATAGGCGGAGCCGTGGTCAAAGGGATTGATTCCCCGGGCCACACCTTCCTGGTTTATGTACTCAATAAGCTCTATCCCCAAGTCCTCTGCGGTCTTGTCACGGAACCGGATCATTTCCTTAAACTTCCATGTGGTGTTTACGTGAAGAAACGGAAAGGGCGGCTTTTCGGGGTAAAATGCTTTCAAGGCCAGATGAAGCATGACGGAGCTGTCTTTTCCTATGGAATACAGCATAACCGGTTTTTCGCACTGGGCGGCAACCTCCCGTATAATATAAATCGCCTCTGCTTCCAGTTCATCAAGATGGGATAATTCGCTCATAGTAATCTCTCCTAATACTTATTTGAATTTTTGCTGTTTACATCAATAACCTGAATGCTGCCGTCGCTTTTTGTAATGTTCCAGCGGAGAATATCTCCCTGGCGGGAAACGTTCATGGTGCTGCCGTTTCCTCCGATATCCGCTCCCAGATAAAAATCAATGGCTCCTGCGCCGCACTCTTTCACGCAGGAAACGCAGCCCCAGCAGTCTCTTGGGTACTTGATAAAGGCCTTGCCCTCCTCTTCCTTTATGAGGCTGCCCGGGCATACGGAAATACATTTGAAACAGCCTACGCATTTCCCTTTGTTAATTCTGATGCTCATACTCCGCCTCCTTTAAAATATCCCTGTAAATCATCCGGATTTCTCCATGTTCCAGCCTTGAATTTACATATTTAAAGTACTCATGGTCTGTTTCCGGATAATCGAGATTTTCATTAAAGGAATGCCAGCGGGTTTCCTTTCTGTGGAGTAAGTGGGCAATAACCGATCTGCACAGGGTCAGCCGTTCTCTCAGTTCATAGACAAACATCAGCTGGTGCATGTCGGAGGCAGCCAGATCACCGGCCAGATTTATCAGCTGCCGGATCTTCTCATCGGCCAGCTGAAGCTGTTTTTCGTTATACTGGTAATTGGACGAGATTCCTCCGGCGTACTCATCCATGACCTTCTGCATGGCCTCTTCCAGCTCTTCCGGAGAAAAGGAGGCCCCGGGATGATTTAATACCTTTTCATACGCTTCTATGACTTCTCCCGCATACCGGATGGACTGGCTGCTGGTTTCGGGAGATGGTTTGTTCTCCGTCTTTCTTATGATGTCCTCTGCGGCGATTTCCCCTTCCGCAAGAGCTCCGGTCACATATTTCTGGGGACAGCCTCCGGCCACATCCCCGGCCGCATACAGGCCGTGAATGGTGGTTTCCCGGTTGGTGTTCACCCAGTAGCCGCTGGCCGTATGGCCGCCCACAATATAGGGCTCCGTGCCTGCGATTTCCACATCCTGCTCACTGGGATTTTTTCCGCTTTCTATCCACTTAAGGGTCTGGCTGGGCGCCATATTTAAATAGGCCTTTAAAAGCTCCTCATCCTTTTCCTTATCCATGGCGCTTGTCTGCAAATAGCAGGGTCCGTTGCCCAGCTGGTTTTCCTTTACAGTGCCGTAAACCCTTTCGCTGGTAGTGATCCCGTATTTATCCTCGTAAACCCGGCCTCTGGAATTGACCTGCTTCGCTCCCACCCCCTGGGCAATAGTTCCGGTGGGAGCAATGGTGTCCTTGCACCGGAGAGCGATAAAACGCATCTCAAAGGAAGTCATCTCCGCTCCCGCCCGGATTCCCATGGCATAGCCTGCGCCTGTGTTAAAGGGCGGATACCACATCTTATGGCGGGAAAATCCGGGATTGTTAGGCTTATAAAGCCCTGCTGCGCCGCCGGTGGCAATGATGACCGCCCCTGCATGAATTTCATAGGCTTTCTGCTCCGTAATGTGAAAGCCCACCGCCCCTTCCACCCGGTTGTCATGGACCAGCAAGTCGGTGATGTTCACATTATTTAAAACCTCAATATTTTTCTCTTTTCCAACAGCCTCCGCTAACAGGGGCTTGAAGTTTTCCCCGTTGATCTTGATGTTCCGGTTTCCTCTTGCCACATAGTTTCCTTCTTCATCCTTTAAGATCACCAGCCCCAGCTTTTCCATGTGGGCCGTCACCTTATTGAACCGCTCCGCTGCCGTGAGAAGTAAGTCCTCCCTCACGATTCCGCCTGCGTCCTTTGACGCATAATCCACATAATCCTGAGGCGTTCTTCCTTTCACGATGTAGGCGTTAATGGCGTTGACCCCTGCAGCAAGGCAGCCGCTTCTTTTGATGTTGGCCTTTTCTGCTATGACGATCTTCTTTCCGGAATGTCCGGCAAGGGTCAAGGCCCCATAGCAGCCTGCCGTACCGCCGCCTATAATCAGCACATCCGCAGCAATAACCTCATGCTCCAATTTTATACTCATATCATCTACCCTGCTTTCAGATAATCGGTTAAAAACTGACTACCTCTTTTCCTTTCAGCTCTGAATTTTCCAGAAGATAGGCCCTTTCTCCGTCATAGGCGTAAATCCGGTAAACGATCACCCGCATTTTCTCGCCGACTTCAATGGACCGCCGTTCCAGAGAGCGGTGTGTGGTCAGCACTGTACCGCCCACGTTTATTTTTACCTCAAGACAGTCGCCCCGGAAAGAAATGTCTTCAATAATGCCTTCCTCGGAATAGCGGATGACATCCTGGAATTTCACGTTGTCGCTTTTAAAGGCTTCCACAAATTCCGGGCGGATGATGGCTCCCTTGTAATCTCCCTTTTCAAAGCCCCGGAGCTTGTGGTAATCCTCCACCCGGGCGGACTGGCCGATAAATTCGGCCACAAAAGGAGTCTCCGGGGACTTGTAAATGTGAAGCGGCGTTCCCATCTGCTCCACCCGCCCCCTGTTGGTGACGATGATTTCATCTGCCACCTGAACAGCTTCATCCTGATCGTGGGTGACAAAAATACTGGTGATTCCCACCTTATGAATCATATCCTTCAGCCAGCTGCGAAGCTCCAAGCGTACCTTGGCGTCAATGGCTGCAAAGGGTTCATCCAGCAAAAGCAGGCTGGGATTGGGGGCTAAGGCCCTGGCAAAGGCCACCCTCTGCCGCTGGCCGCCGGACAGCTGGTTGGGATACCGCTTTTCCATGCCCTTTAAGCCGGTCAGTCCGATCAGCTCCGTGACCCGTTCCTTTATCTGCTTTTTGGGCATTTTCTTGATTTCCAGTCCAAAGGCGATGTTCTCATAAACCGTCATATAGCGGAACAGGGCATAGCTCTGAAACACAAAGCCGATTCCACGCTCTGAGGCGGGAATATCATTCACCCGTTTTCCGTCGATCAAGATATCCCCGGAATTAGGAGTCTCAAATCCGGCGATCATTCGAAGAATGGTGGTTTTTCCGCTTCCGCTGGGACCTAAAAGAGCCACCAGCTTTCCCTTCTCTATTCCAAAGCTGACATTGTCCGAGGCCTTGAAATCCCCGAATGTCTTTTCAATATTTTTCATTTCTACGTACATATCATCCTCCCGGTCTTCATTCATTCTTTTTTGCTTTATATTCAACGATATTTCTCAGAATCAAAACCACAACGGCTATGATGACGAGAATGGAGGAGACCGCAAAGGCCGCCGTAATGGAATCCGAGGAGTTGGAAAGATAAAGGGCGTCAATCTCCAGAGGCAGGGTGAAGGTCTCTCCCCTGGTCTTTGACAGGGCATTGACCGCCCCGAACTCCCCCAGAGCCCTTGCGGTACACAGGATGATCCCGTAGAGCAAAGCCCATTTGATGTGGGGAAAGGTGATTCTCCGGAATATGGTGAACCCGCTGGCCCCCATTAAGGCGGCGGCTTCCTCCTCATCCTTTCCCTGTGCATTTAATACGGGAATGATTTCTCTGGAAATGAAAGGAAAGGTGACAAAAACCGTAGCCAGAACCACTCCGGGAATGGCAAAGACGATCTGGATATTGGTTCCCAGGACTCCGTTAAGGCCGTCAATGTATTTGCCCGCCCAGCCCAGACGCCCGAAGGTCATTAAAAATGCAAGGCCTGCGATGACCGGGGAAATGGAGAATGGAATGTCAATCAGGGTGGCTAATATGTGCTTTCCGCGAAAGGAAAATTTTGTGATGGCCCAGGCTGCCCCAAGGCCGAAGACGGTATTGATCAGAACCGCTGTCACTGTCGCCAGCAAGGTCACCTTAAGGGCGGAAATGACGTATTCTGTTCCAAGTGCTTCAAAATAAAAACCGATTCCCTCTTTTAAGGAATTTACAATGACCGAAAGCAGGGGCAGCACCAGCATGAAAAACAGAAACAGGATGCTGACTGCGATCAGAAATGCTCTTGTTATCTTCTCTTTCATAGACCCACCTCCTAGCTGTTGTTGGTGCGTCTTGACTGGTGCACCTGAATGATATTAATGAAAAGCAGGATGAAAAAAGACAGGATGAGCATCACCAGGGCAATGGCGGTTGCGCTGGGATAATCCACATAATTTAATTTCTGCATGATCACATAGGAGACCACCTGGGTCTGGTTCTTCGCATTATTTCCCGATATGTAAATGACGCTGCCGTATTCCCCGATCCCTCTTGCAAAGGCCAGGCCAAAGCCGGTCAGCAGTGCCGGCCGAAGCTCCGGCAGAATGACCCTGTAAAAGGTCTGGGCCCTGGTGGCTCCCAGGATGCAGGCCGCCTCCTCATACTGGGAATCCAGCTTTTCTAAAATGGGCTGGATGGCCCTTACCACAAAGGGAATTCCGATGAAAATAAGGGCAATGGTAAGGCCCAGCTTGGTATAGGAAATCTTGAGCCCGAAATTGGCGAAAAACCGGCCGGCTATGCCGGAACTGGAATACATCTTTGACAGGGTAATTCCGGCAACTGCTGTAGGAAGGGCAAAGGGAAGCTCAATAAGGCCGTCTAAAATCCTCTTCCCCGGAAACTCATACCTTACCAGCACCCAAGCCAGAATAATTCCAAAGACGGAATTGACTGCGGCGGCTGTCAGAGAACACAGGATACTGGTCTTAAAGGCGTTTACCACATTATCCTTTGTGATCAGCTTCCAGAATTCCCCGGGCGTCAGCTTAAATGAATATACCAGAACTGAGGCCAGGGGAATCAGGATGATAAGGGACAGCATCGCGATGGTGATTCCCATGGTCAGTCCGTAGCCGGGTATGACCTGCAGATTTCTGGCATGCTTTTTTACTTTTAATGTTTCCATGTTCCCTCCCATAAAGCCGGCTGAAGCGGATTCCTCCTGCTTAAGCCTTTTAATTCCCGTAAATTTCATCAAATATTCCGCCGTCAACGAAGAATTTATCATAGGCCGCATCCCAGCCTCCGAAATCATTGATGGTGCAGAGATTTACATTTAAGTCAAACTTATCGGCATACTGCTTTAAGATTTCCTGGTCGGAAGGGCGGTAACCGTATTCTCCGATGATCTTCTGGGCTTCCGGCGTGTATAAGTAATCCAGATAAGCCTTTGCCACATCTTCCGTGCCGTTCTTCTTGGCGTTCTCATCTACAATTGCCACGCTGGGCTCTGCCAGAATGCTGATGCTGGGGGTAATCAGCTCAAAATCATCCGGGCGCTGCTCCACAGTTGTGATGGCTTCGTTCTCCCAGGCGATGAGCACATCTCCCTGGCCGTTTTCCACGAAAGTGGTGGTGGCTCCTCTTGCTCCGGAATCCATGACGCCTACATTTTTATAAAGATCGCTGACAAACTTCTTCATCTGGGTTTCATCTCCCTTAAATGCGGTATTGGCATACTGCCAGGCCGCCAGGAAGTTCCAGCATGCGCCGCCGCTGCTCTTTGGGTCCGGGGTAATGACCTCCACTCCTTCTTTCAATAAATCCGGCCAGTCCTTGATGTTTTTTTCATTTCCCTTTCTTACCAGAAATACAATGGTTGAGATATAGGGAGAGGAATTTCCCTTGAATTCATCAATCCAGCCGGAATCAATAAGTCCGGCATTCTCAACCAGGGTAATATCATGAGCCAGGGCCAGGGTCACTACATCAGCCTTTGCTCCCTCAATGACGGAACGGGCCTGGCTGCCGGAACCGCCGTGGGACTGGACCACATCCACATCCACGCCAAAGGTGTCTTTATAGTATTTTTCAAACAGCTGGTTGTAAGCCACGTAGAACTCTCTGGTAGGGTCATAGGAAACATTTGTGAGTGTGACCTTGCGGCCTGCTCCGGCATCCGCTTTTGTGTCTGCTGCTGTGCTCCCGCCCGTCTCCGCACCCGCGCCTGCTTTTGTGTCCGCGCCTGCTTCCGTGCCGGTTCCTGTTCCTGCATTCGCATCTGCTCCCGATGCTCCTGCGGTCTTTCCGCAGGCTGCCAGGGAAAGAGACATTCCAACCGCCAGTGCCACAGATATAACTTTTCTCCAATTCCTCTTCCTCATACTGCTACCTCCGCTTGATCGAATTTGTCACAGTTCCGCTCACTAAAATGCGCTTATCCGCCAAATTATGAATGGTATGGCTGAACTGTAATGTTATCTGGCATTTTAATCCCTATTTACATATTTGTAAAGTATGTTATTGCGTTTTTTTATGGGATGTGGTAGAATTCACTTATCAATTTCAAAGGATACATATTTTTTTCCTTATATATCATATATCACCTATATGTTTATATGTATCTTATGGTTATGAGGAGGTCTTTATGTCCATTAAAACATTAATCATCTTTGTCACCGTGTATAAGGAAGAAAGCATAACCGCTGCGGCCAGGAAACTGAATCTGACCCAGCCTGCTGTCAGCGCCGCCATTAAGGAGCTGGAAAGCCGCTATTCTGTCCGGCTCTTTGAACGGATGGGGCGGGGCATCCAGAAGACCCCTGCGTCCCACCATTTATACGAATTCGCTTCCCACATAACCTCTCTCTATCAGGAAATGGACCGTGATTTTAAAAAGCAGGTATCCTCTTCCCCCCTGCGCATCGGTTCCAGCATCGGCATCGGCTCCCGCCTGATGCCTGGATACATAAAGGGCTATATCGCCGCGTTCCGCGTCCCCATGCCCTATATAAAGATTGACAGCTCGGACATCATTGAAAAAATGGTCCTGGAAAACAATCTGGATCTGGCCCTGATCGAAGGCTGCATCCATTCGGATAAGCTGCTTGCCGAGCCTTTCACCAAGGACCGGCTGATTCTGGTCTGCAGCCCTCTCCATCCCCTGGCAGCAAAAAAGGCCGTGACTCTTCAGGACTTGAGAGAGGAGAATTTCCTTCTCCGGGAGAAAAACAGCGGAACAAGGGAACTGGCCGAATCCACTCTCCTGCTCCATGATTTCATCATAAACCCGGTGCTGGAAAGCAGCAGCACCACGGCCATCATCCACGCCGTCATCGCAAATCTGGGAATTTCCATACTGCCGGAACGGATGCTGGCGGAGCACGTGAAAGCCGGAGCCTTAGTCCCCCTAGAGATCAGGGGAATCGAATTTGTCAGGGAGTGCCATATTATCTATCACCAGAATAAGTATCTGAATTCCGATATCATAAATTTCATGGAATTTATAAAGGGGTAGGGCCAAAAGCATCTTTTGTCTGCCTTTGGCCCTGCCCATTTTCATTCTTTATTTTATTCTTCAATTACTATTTCATTTTCAATTACATTTTTCCCTTTATCAATGTGAAATCCACGGAGTACAGGATGATCCCTTTCCATCAGGGACAGGATTAAGTACTCGCTTGTGGAATCATAAGCCAGCCTCTTATCCTCCTCCGACGGTCTTGAGGGCGACTCCGGGTGGGAATGGAAATTGCCCAGAAGCTCAAGCCCATTGGCACGGGCGTCCTTTACAGCCGCCAGCTGTTCCTTTGGGTCCATGGAAAAATGTTCGCTGCTGGCGTCCACATTGGTGAGGAGATATACTTTTTTTACCGTCTTTTTCTCCCCATCCTTAATTCCTGCGATCAGTCCGCAGGCCTCATGAGGCAGCCCCTTTACACAGTGCCCCAGCATGGTGTTATAATCTTCTTTTTTCAGTATCAGCATCCTGTCCTCACTTCTCACCCTTTCATGTCGCATTCCGCCTGCTCATAATCAATGAGCTCTGTAATCTCCGGGTTTTCCCCGCATACGGCACAATGCTTATCCACAGGAAGCTTTACGGTCCGAAACTGCATTTTCAAGGCATCATAGGTCAAAAGGCGTCCCGTCAGTAAATCTCCCTTTCCGATGATGTATTTGACAGCCTCCATGGCCTGCAGGCTTCCGATGACTCCGCCCATGGCCCCGATAACCCCTGCCTGGCGGCAGGTGGGAACCGCATCCTTTGGCGGCGGGTTCTTGAATACACAGCGGTAGCAGGGGCCTTCTCCCGGCACATAGGTCATCAGCTGGCCCTGGAACCGGATGATTCCCGCATGGGAAAAGGGTTTTTTCGCCATGACACAGGCGTCGTTGATGAGAAACTTCGCCGGAAAATTATCGGTTCCGTCAATGACAAAATCGTAATCCTGGATTAAATCCATAATATTCTCGGAGGTCACAAAGGTGCGGTATGTATGGACCGTGATCTCGGGATTGATGGCCTTCATGGTCTCTGCAGCTGACTTCACCTTCGCTTTTCCGATATCAGCGGTGGTATGGATGACCTGGCGCTGGAGATTTGATAAGTCCACCTCATCCGCATCGGCAATGCCGATTGTTCCCACACCTGCTGCCGCCAGATACATGGCCGCAGGCGCACCTAAGCCTCCGGCCCCGATGATGAGCACCTTTGACTCGAGAAGCTTCTTCTGCCCCTTGACGCCTACTTCCTTTAAGATGATATGGCGGGAATAGCGCTCCATCTGTTCATTGGTAAATGCCATCAGAAAGACCCTCCTCCCATGAAATATAAAAATTCCACTTCATCGCCGTCCTTTAACTCCGTGGCTTCAAACTGCCCTCTTTCTACAAATTCATCGTTTAAGGTAACGGTCACGTATTCCGGATTTTCCACATCCTCCAGCTGAATCAGCCGGGCAACGGTGATCCCTTCTTCAAATTCCTTTTTATTTCCTGCTATCTTAATATTCATGTTCCTGTCCCTCACTTTTATTTGATTAAATCCAGAAATAACGCTTCCAAAGCTTCTTTTCTTTCCGCGCCGGAAAGCCGCTTTTCTTCCTTTCCCCGGTTAAAAAGAATGACCGTGGGAGAAGACATCACCCGGTACTGTTCCACAAGGCTATCCTCAAAATTTACATTTACCTTTTTCACGTAAATTTTATCCTCATATAAGTCCTCCAGCTCCCCTAAAACTGCCGCCATTTTCTTGCAGGGGATGCAGGAATCCGAGTAAAACTCCACCAGAACCGGCTTATCCGCATGTAAGACCTCTTTTTCAAAGGTATCCTTGCTCACTCTTGATGCCATAGTTTTCTCACTCCTCACATTTCCGGACAATGAGGGTATAGGTGCCGTCCTCATTCTGGTTCAGCTTTAAAATCTGGTGTCCCTCTTCCTTTATGCTTCTGGGCACGTTCTGGACCGGTTCTCCGTCATTTAAGCGGATGGCTAAAATCTGGCCTTCCTCCAGCTCCTCTAAAGCTACCTTTGCTTTTACAAAAGTAACGGGGCAGACCACGTCGGTGATGTCGACGGTATCATTGATTTCAAAATCAGCCATGGTATGCTTCCTCCATTTTCTTAATAAATTCTTCTCCTAACCGGTCAATGGTGAATTTAAACCGTTCCCCGGAATTTCCGTGTTCCTCAAAGAATGCGACAGCTCCGTCAGATATCCGGAAAAGCTGCTCCTCCGAGGTAACGAGGGGGAGAGGGGAAAGGCCTTTGCTGATATGATTGCCGAACAGGCCGCCAAAGGAAACAATATAGGCGGACTTGGTATCCCATGCGTCGGTAGGACAGGATTTGGCGCATCTTCCGCAGTAATTGCATTTGTCGTAATCCACATTCACTTTCTTATCCTCAATGGTGATGGCATTGACGCGGCATACCTTTTCGCAGACGCCGCAGTTAATGCATTTGTCCTGAAGCCATTCCACCTGGAGCGCTCCCTTGATGCCCATGTCGTTTTCTTCGGCCTTTAAGCAGTTGTTCTGGCAGCCTGTGACGCCGAACTTGAATTTATGGGGAAGCTCCCTGCCGAAGTAGCGTTCATTTAATTTTACCGCAATATCGTATGTATCAATGTTGCCGCTTGGGCAGATTTCGCTGCCCTGGCAGGCCGTAACGGTGCGCACCCTGGGACCGCAGACGCCTGGCCTGAGGCCTCCCTTTGCAAGCTCTTCCTTCACCTCTTCCACGTCTTCCACCTTGATGAAAGGAATTTCCACGCTTTGACGCGAGGTTAAATGAACGTGGCCGTCTCCGTATTTTTCCGCCACCTGGGCTACAGTTATTAAATTTTCCGCAGTTAAGTGGCCGCCTACTACCTGAAGTCTTAAGGAAAAGTTATTCTTTTGCTTCTGGCGCATGAAGCCGCCCTTTTTCAATGCCGCATAATCTACTTTTGCCATCCTTTATACCTCCTTGAAAGCCTGCTCAAAATCGGCTTTTAAATCTTCAATATTTTCAATTCCAACGCTGATCCTTATGAGATCATCGTATACTCCTGACGCGATCTTCTCCTCTGCCGTACAGTGAAGGCTGATGGTGGAGGCCGGATGGATCACAAGGGTTTTTGTATCGCCGATATTGGAAACGATCAGGGGCACCTTTAAACGGTTGATGATCTGAAAGGCCCGTTCCTTGGAGCCTGCGCGGAAGGTTATGATGCCTCCGAACCCGTTGTGAAACTGCCTTTTGGCCAGCTCATGCCAGGGACTGTCAGGAAGACCCGGATAGTTTACGGCAATGCTTTTATCAAGCTGACTGAGAAATCTGGCCAGCTCTAAGGCGTTTTCGCACTGGCGCTCCATGCGAAGTCCAAGGGTTTCCAGGCCGAGACAGTTTAAAAATGCGTTCTGGGGAGACAGGCAGGCCCCTGTGTTGCGGAACAGTCCGTTTCGCAGCTTTGCCACATAGGCCATCTTTCCGAACTTCACATAGTCCTTAAGCCCCGGATATTTTTCTTTAGTCCAGCGGTAGGTTCCGCCGTCCGTTAAAATTCCGCTGATGGCGTCGCTGTTTCCGTTCATGTATTTTGATGAGGAGTTTACCACAATATCCCCTCCCAGGTCCAGAACCCTTACAAGAAAGGGGGTGGCCGTGGTATTATCGATGATTAAGGGAAGGTCATGGTTATGGGCGACCTGGGCCAGGCCGGATATATCTGTTACATCCAGCTTGGGATTGCCGATGGTTTCGGCAAAGATCAGACGGGTACGTTCATTGACCCGGGCTTCAAAGGCTTCCGGCGTGTTTTCCGCCGCATACCTGGTTTTAATGCCAAAGGCTTCAAAATCCCGGAACAAATCAATGGTCCCCCCGTAGAGGCCGGGAGCGGAAAGGATTTCATCCCCGGCCTGCAGGATGTTTAAGAATGCGTTGGTAAGGGCAGCCATGCCGGAGGCGCATGCCACGCTTCCGATTCCCCCCTCTAAGGCCGTTACTTTCTTTTCAAATGCTTCGACGGTGGGATTGTTGATCCTTGTATAGGAAAATCCAAACGCCTTGTTTTCAAAGATCTTTTCCACTTCCTCTGCGCTCCCATGGCTGAAAGCGCTGGACTGGTAAACCGGCGTCAGGGTTGCTCCGGTGGCCGGATCTCCTCCTGTTGGCTGATGCAGCAAAGCCGTGTTAAAACCCATATTTTTCATAGCTGTCTCCCATCTGTATCTTCAAGTTTGTCTTCGATAGCCGGTGAATCACTTTCTGGTTGTTATTCCTATATTACTTATGCAAACATATTTTGTCAATATGTTTATATGTATTTTAATCGTGAATTCACAAAAAATAATCCAGATCCATTGTAATCATTACAACGGGTCTGGATCATCAGTAAACCAATTAGGAAGTATCAGTATGTAAATATTATGAAATATTAGTAGGTAAACAGCTGTACCCAGTACTGGGTTCCTGAACTGTTCTGCGTATTGCCTACACCGATATGGGTATAGCTCTTATTCATGATATTGGCTCTGTGTCCCGGACTGTTCATCCATGCGGTCACTACTTCCTGAGGAGTTCTCTGTCCCCAGGCAATATTCTCGCCTGCGCCGCGGTAGCTCACGCCCTGCTCTGTCAATGCGGTTGAGAAAGAGCTGCCGTTAGGACGTGTATGGTCAAAATTGGACTGTATCTCATTAGCTCTCACTGTAGCCGCTTTTTCCACTTTCGGATCAATGGTAAGAGCAGAAAGTCCTTCTTTGGCACGCTCCGCATTTACAAGATCTACAACCTGCTGGGTGTAGGACTTATTGGTGGTATCTGTGCCTGTATCGGTATTTGTGTTGCCGTTATTATTGTTATTGGTGCTTCCGTTATCGCTGCCGCTGTTGTTGGTGCCGCCGTTATTGTTGGTGCTGCCATTGTTGTTTGTGCCGCCGTTATTGTTCGTATTGGTATTGCTTCCATTGCCCTTGCTCTGGTTGCAGGTGCTGTTTCCATTTACGAGCTTCGACCAATCCACGCTGTTTCCGCTAATTCCATACTGCTGTAATTTTGCCTTTAAATCATCTAAGTTCGTGTTCCCTGTGATCGTTATAACATTTCTTCCACCAAAACCGGAGCTGTAAGGACAGTTCACCGCGGCATTGGCTGTCAACGGAATCATGCTTGTCAGGGTAAGTGTAATCATTCCAAGTGCTGTCAGTTTTCTCAATTCTTTTGCCTCCTTTGATTTGTTACAAATATGTTACATTTATGTTACAAACATATGATAGCACTATTTTTTCCATTTTACCAGTGGAAATAACTGGAAAAGAACAGGATGGAATCCCAAAGAATTCCATCCTGCCCTCTGATTGTATAAAAACACAAATCCTTTTTAATATCTTATATGACGTAATTATCCGTATAGTCACTCTTTTTCACCAGATCGGCGATAGTTATTCCGTCAAAATAATCATTGATCAGCTTATTTAGGCCCTCCCACATCTCAAGGGTCTGACATTCAGATGCTCTTGTGCAGCTGTTGCCCTCTCCCTCCAGACAGGAAACCGGGGCCAGAGATCCTTCCGTCAGCCGCAATATGCTGCCGACCGTATAGCTCTCCGGGGCCTTTGCAAGCTTATAGCCCCCGCCCTTTCCCCTTAAGGAAATAAGCAGATTGTTTTTGCTCAGTACAGAAACAATAGCTTCCAGATACTTTTCCGATATCTCCTGCCGTTCCGCAATGTCCATCAGAGTGATATACTCTCCGTTATTATGTTCTGCCAAATCTATCATGAGCCTGACCGCGTAGCGGCCTTTTGTTGAAATTTTCATAAGTGCAACCTCCTTATATATAATTTACCACAGGGTTAGTATGCTTATCAAGAGTTATTTGATTTCCTCATCATACCTGTCCAGAAAATGATGGACATTTCCATTTTCCTTATATGCGATTATGGTATTTAAATTGACATTTTCCACGCTTCGGAAAATATTGCTCTCAATATATGGATTGATCTCCTTTAACTGCCGGATTAAATCCTTGATTTCCACCCTTTTGGAGCCTGTACTTCCATCGGTCCTGCAGGTAGTGCAGGTATCGGTGAACCGGCAGGCGCACTGGATGAAATGCAGATGATTGTAATCTCTCCAGCTCTTGATATCATCCTCCCGGATTAAATACATGGGGCGGATCAGCTCCATGCCCTCAAAGTTGGTGCTGTGCAGCTTGGGCATCATGGTCTGTATCTGGCCGCCGTACATCATTCCCATTAAAATGGTTTCAATCACATCGTCGTAATGGTGGCCCAGGGCAATCTTGTTGCAGCCCAGCTCCTTTGCCTTGCTGTATAAGTATCCTCTCCTCATTCTGGCGCAAAGATAACAGGGAGATTTCTCCACATCGTACACCGCATCAAAAATCTGGGTCTCAAACACGGTAATGGGGATGTTCAAAAGCTTTGCATTATTTTCAATGACCTGGCGGTTGGTTTCGTTATAGCCCGGATCCATCACCAGGAAAACCAGCTCAAAGGGAAATTTATTATGCCGTCTCAGCTCCTGAAACAGCTTGGCCATCAGCATGGAATCCTTTCCGCCGGAAATGCACACGGCGATCCTGTCATTTTCCTTTACCAGCTGGTATTCATTGACGGCCTTTGCAAAACGGCTGAAAATATCCTTATGGAACTTCTTTCGAAGGCTCTTTTCAATCTCTTCCAGCCGATCTCCGGTACTGTCCTCTTTCTCGCTCTCCATGGTCCGAAGCAGCCATTCCCCATAGCCGCCCCGCAGGTTATAGGCCCTGTAGCCTTTTTCCCTAAGCTCCTCTGCGGCATCTGCGCTGATTATCCCCTTTAAGCAATAAAGGATGAGTTTTTTGTCTTTCGGAAGAGCGCCTTCTTCTTTTATTAAGGCGTCCTGTTCCATATTAATAGCCCCCGGTATAAATCCGTGGTTGTAAGCTGTCTGATCCCTGACATCAATGAGCACATATTCCTCCGGGCTCATCTGCTTCATTTCTTCCAGTGATATATCTATTCCACAGCCGGCATCGCTGTCATTTGGCATATGGCTACCTCCAATTCTTTTCTTTTTAAACACATTTTATCTGGCGGATAAATCCTTGATCACTTCTCCGGCTAGGATAAGGCCTGCTACGGAAGGAACAAAGGCCACGCTTCCCGGAATGTCTCTCCGCTCGGTGCACTTATGCTTTGCTCCCGGCGGGCAGATGCAGTTGGTCCTGCAGCTGATGGACATGTCTTCCATGGGCCTTGTAGGCTTTTCCTTGGAGTAAACCACTTTGAGCTTCTTCACTCCTCTTTTTTTCAGCTCCCTGCGCATGACCTTTGCAAGGGGACACATGGTTGTCTTATAAATATCCGCCACTTCAAATTTGGTGGGATCCAGCTTGTTGCCTGCGCCCATGCAGCTGATTACCGGAACGCCCGCTTCCTTTGCCCGCATGATCAGCTCCAGCTTGGCGGTTACGGTGTCCACCGCATCCACCACGTAATCGTAATTCTTAAAATCAAAATCATCGGCATTTTCCGGCAGGTAAAAGCACTTGTGCATTTCCACCTCTGCATCCGGATTGATTTCCAGTATCCTGTCCTTCATCACTTCGACTTTATATTTTCCCACAGTTTTTCTTGTGGCAATGATCTGACGGTTTATATTGGTAAGGCAGACCTTGTCGTCGTCCACCAGCACAAAGGAACGGACTCCGCTCCTTACAAGGGCCTCTACCACATATCCCCCTACTCCGCCGATTCCGAACACGGCAACCTTTGCCTTTCCTAATTTATTCATGGCATCTTCACCCAGCAGTAACTGGGTCCTTGAAAACTGATTTAACAATGAATCTTACCTCTTTCCTTATTTTTCTATCTGATTTATAGGAATAAAACGCACTTCTAATAATTATACTTCGAAATGCTTATTTGGGCAATTTATTTTTGCAATCTAAGGCCATTTGTGCTATACTGATACTCCGTCAAAGGAGAAATTCTCTCAATCTTTGTCAAAAATTCAAAATACTGGAACGGGGAGGCTTTTATGGGGAAAATTTACGAAACAGAACGGCTCTTATTAAAAACATCGGACATTTCCTTTGGGAAAATGGCGGCCAGTTATTACTTGAGAAACCGGTCCTTTTTAGAAGAATGGGAGCCTGCAAGAGACGACGTTTTTTATACAAGGGAATATCAGCAAAGCCAGTTAAAGGAGGACCAATCCTCCGGAAATTCCCTCAGACTATGGATTTTCAAAAAAGGCGATGAAAGCAGGATCATCGGCTCCCTGGGCTTCAGCAACATCGTGAGGGGAGCATTTTTATCCTGCTTTCTCGGCTATAAACTGGACGAGGCTGAAATCAATCAGGGTTATATGACGGAAGCCGCTCAAAAAGGCATAGAGATCATGTTCCATGAATTTGGGCTGCACCGGATCGAGGCCAACATCATGCCGAAAAATAAACGGTCTTTGCGGGTCGCGGAAAAGCTGGGCTTTTATAACGAAGGAACGGCCCGGAAATACTTAAAAATAAACGGCGTGTGGGAAGACCACATCCATATGGTCCTGCTGAATGACAGGGTCTAAGCAAAATGAGGATGCCGCAAAATGAACTTTTCGTACAAGATATTGGTATTGGCTAAAGGGCCAGAGACCACTTCTTGTTGAAATTTTGCATTTTGCAACATCCTCTTTATTTATTATTTTACCCTCTGATATAAACCGCTTTCTTCTTTCTGCATCCGCTGTTCAATGGCCTTTATGATCTCGCCGGCTTCCTTAAAAAAGCTGTCCTTTTCTCCCAGAATCTTAAACTTCGTATTATACTTATCCTTAAACCTGGTAAATACTTCCAGCAGATTTCCCATTTCCTTCTGATACTCTTTCGCCATAGCCACCAGCCTTGCATCGTTGGAGCCAAGGAAAACAGGATATAAATGCTGGTCCTCGGAGGACAAATGGATCTTTAATTTTCCCGCAAGGCTGTTGATATGGAGGGCGATTTCCGAAGCCGTCTCTTCCAAGTCTTTGTTTTTGCAAAGCATTTTAAGAATCTCCAGTTCCTCCCGGATTCTCTCATGCTGGTCCATATAATTTCTTAATTCCATGCCTTTCATTCCTCTCTTTTGTACAATTCTTAAAACAGGCAGGACGGTATTTTTATTTTATCTTTTCCTGAAACCAGGCTTCGTACTTGCCGAGGGTTCCCTCATTCTTTGTCTGCTCTTCAAATGATACGGTTTCCTCGTCCACAGCCTTTAACCGGTCCTCTGATAGGGCGCGGAGAGCATAGGTATAGGCAACTCCGTCCTCTTTCTCAATATGGCGTTTTAACAGCGCGCCGTATCCGATTGCATTGGCAATGATATCCAGCTTGTGATCTTCTTCATGGTCCTTGTCATACTCATTAATGGCATTTTCCAGCTCGGTAAGATACAGCCTTCCTAAATCATGCTCCACCAGCATTCCGTTTCTGATAAGCTTTTCCGCAACAGGACCTAAGTCCTCCAGCATAATGCGGAATAAAATCTTCTCTTCTTTTCCATGGTGATGCTTATCTGCATAATTTCTTGCAAAATCAATACATTCCCGGATCAGTCCGGTATCCACAGGTTCTCCCTTTAAGATGCCTGCGCAAATGCCTCTTAAATAGCCGGTAAAGGCCAGAATGTTTTCATGCTCTTTCATCAATAAATCTATTCCGTACATAAGCGCCTCCTTAATTCATATTCCTGATCTCCGGCCTGTCCGAATTCTATGGCGGAGCCCTTAAGCATTCCCTGGATCAGGGACTCTCTTAAGACCTGATAGCGGGCTGCATCTCCATGGATCATATCCCAGTAAGGGGCATGAATGTCTGTGGTCTGACGCCATACCAGCTTCTCCGGAGTGTCCTGAATCAGTTCATTCACTCTGTCACATGGCATGCCGTTTAACAAAGTGCTTTCCAGATAATCATAGGCTTCCCTTGGAGTTGTGTCCTTATCCAGAGGATTTTTCTCTCCGAACCGGAAAATAGCTTCCTCAACAGAGGAGAAACGTTCCTCATCCTGTCCGGCAAAGGAGGTAACCACAAAAGCCATCCGGTTTTCCACCATGCTCACCTTTTCCTGAAGCCAGCCATGGATGTTTCCCGTATCAATCATATCCTCAAGATTTCCTTTTCCCAGTTCTCCATACCTGCGGCCAGCTTCTTTACGAAGCTCGGCCCAGCCATTTTCTTCTGCAAGGTCTAAAATCGCATCCACCATTGCGTCCTGGAATTTTATTTTATTATACAGCCAGGTGTGTATCGGTCCTAAAAATGCGCTCATATGATTCCCCTTTTCCTTAGTTATTCAGCTTGTCAAGAACAGTCTGGGCGTCCAGTCCGTGAACCGCACACGCATCCTCTAAGGATTCCATCTGGGAAGACGGACATCCCAGGCAGTGCATTCCGCAGCCCATTAAGGTTTCCGCTGCATCTGGATTGCTTCTTAAAATTTCTCCGATTGTCATTTCCTTCGTTATCATATTGAATTCCTCCTGATGATTATTTTATTTATGCATTATGCAAGAATTTTCTTTAAATCTTCTTCCGGCGTGCTGATGGGTGATATCCCGTAGTTTTCCACAAGGAAGTTTAATATATTAGGTGATAAGAATGCCGGTAAGGATGGTCCTAAATAAATGTTCCTGATGCCCAGATGCAGCAGGGTTAAAAGAATGCAGACCGCTTTCTGCTCATACCAGGACAGCACCATGGATAAGGGAAGCTCGTTGACGCTACATCCAAAGGCTTCTGCCAGAGCCGTTGCCACCTTGATAGCGCCAAAGGCGTCGTTGCACTGTCCCATGTCCATAATTCTGGGAAGTCCGCCGATGGTTCCAAGGTCTAAGTCATTGAAACGGTATTTGCCGCAGGCCAGAGTCAGGATAATGGAATCCTGGGGCGCCTGTTTTACAAAATCGGTGTAATAGTTTCTTCCGGTTTTCGCGCCGTCACAGCCGCCTACCAGGAAGAAATGGCTGATGGCGCCCTGTTTCACCGCGTCGATGACCTTATCCGCAACGCCTAACACGGTTCCGTGGGAAAATCCGGTCATGACCTCTTTTCCGCCGTTGATTCCCGTCATTTCCCGGTCCTCTGCGTATCCGCCCAGCTCCAGAGCCTTTTCAATCACAGGAGTGAAGTCCTTATCCTCTCCGATGTGAACCATCTCCGGATAGGAAACCACCTCCGTGGTAAAGACCCGGTCCGCATAGCTTGCTTTCACAGGCATCAGGCAGTTTGTGGTAAAGAGGACGGGAGCCGGAAGAGCGTCAAACTCTTTCTGCTGATTCTGCCAGGCCGTTCCGAAATTGCCTTTTAAATGAGGATATTTTTTCAGCTCCGGATAGCCGTGAGCCGGAAGCATCTCTCCGTGGGTGTAAATGTTGATTCCCTTATCCTTTGTCTGTTCAAGAAGCTGCTTTAAGTCGTAAAGGTCATGGCCGCTGATGACAATGAAAGGTCCTTTTTCAATGGTAAGAGGCACTGCGGTTGGAACCGGGGTTCCGTAGGTGGACGTATTGGCCCGGTCCAGCAGCTCCATACATTTTAAATTGATCTCCCCTACCTCCAGCACTACCGGAAGCAGCTGTTCCACAGACAGATCAAAGCTGATTACTGACAGAGCCTTGTAGAAGAACTCGTTGACCTCCTCGTCCTCGTATCCAAGAACCAGGGCGTGATAGGCATAAGCGGCAACGCCCCTCAGGCCGAAGAGAATCAGAGACTTTAAGGAACGGATGTCTTCATCCTCATCCCACAGCGCCTTCATGTCATAGTCGGAGGTATTTCCGCAGACAGATAAACAGGTGCTGCAATCAGGCACGATCCTCTCTTTTTCTTCATGGACCCTTGCGATCATCTCTTTTAAGGTCTCATCATTAAAATTCACATTTGTAATTGTTGTAAACAGGCCTTCAATGAGAATCCTTGTGGTACCCTCCAAACGGGGATTGGTGGAGCATGATTTTGCCAGGCCGATGAGGGCTCCGGTCAGTTCATCCTGTAAATTTGCCGTGCTGGGAGTCTTTCCGCATACGCCGGAAACCGTGCAGCCGCTGCAGCCCGCTGTCTGCTCACACTGAAAACAAAACATCTTACTATCCATCTTTATAATCAACCTTTCCTTTTTCCTGTACTTTTATTCAACTAGTTAAAACACTACCACAAGGGTCATCTTAAAGCTTTCCTCCGCATAGACCGCGTGAGGCTTTTTGGCGGGCATTATGAGGGTCTGGCCTGCATTCAAGATATATTCTTTTCCATCCACCGTAAATTTTCCGGTTCCCTCTAATACGGTCACCATGGCATCCCCATTGGACTCATGGGTGCTGATTTCCTCTCCCTTATCAAATGCGAATAAGGTGATGCTGAGGGCTTCATTCTGAGCAAGGGTCTTGCTGACGATCTGCCCCTCCTGAGCGGCCACTAAATCGGCTAAGCTTAAAATTTCCTCATGCTTTATATTCTTAATGAGTTTTTCCGACATATGAATTCCTCCTTATTTTTCTCTTGCCTTTATGGGAAGAGTATAATATAATAATTACATCATTTCAGTTGTATTTACAACATTTGTGAAAAACATTTTAACCGAATCAAAAAGTGGGTTGTGGATGTCCGCCTGACAAAGATTATAAGAGGATGATAGAGATGAATGAATATTTACCTGTATTAAAAAAATCAAGCCTGTTCGCAGGGGTACAGGCCGATGAGATCAGCGCTATGCTGAAATGTCTTTCCGCAAGGCTTAAGCATTATAAAAAAGAAGAATTTATTATAAGAAGCGGGGATTACGTCCGTTCCGTGGGGATGGTGGTCTCAGGAACGGCCCTGATTATTCAGGAGGATTTCTGGGGCAAGAGAACCATTATTTCCGAGGTCCTGCCCGGCTCCCTTTTTGCGGAAACCTATGCCTGCCTCTCTTCCATGCCCATTGAAATGAGCGTGGTTGCCGATTCCGAGTGCGACGTGCTTTTCATGGATTTCAATAAAATACTGACTGTATGCACCTCCGCATGTACGTTTCATACGCGGCTCATACAGAATTTCCTGTCCTCCTTTGCCATAAGAAACTTGATGCTGACAAAGAAGATGCAGCATATGTCCAAAAAGACCATTCGGGAAAAGCTTTTATCCTATCTTTCCACCGAGTCCTTAAAAAGCAGTTCTTCCACCTTTGATATTCCCTTTAACCGGCAGCAGCTGGCGGATTACCTATCCGTTGACAGAAGCGCCCTGTCCAATGAGATGGGCAAGCTGCAGGCAGAGGGAGTGCTGGTTTTTAAGAAAAACAGGTTTACCCTGAAAGAGGATTTTCAGGGAAATTGAAATTAATTAAAAACTTAAAGGGAGTGCCCCGCAATCAGGAAGCCATTACGGCTTCACGTCACTGCGTGACACTCCCTTTCATTATCCCTGCTTTTTATTCCTGCTTTTTTATTCTGGGAATCTCCACCGTAAAACAGCTTCCTTCCTCTTCCCTGCTTTCCGCCGTCACTTTCCCTTCATGGGCCGCAACAATGGACTTTACAATGGCAAGCCCGATGCCCGCCCCTCCGGTCTTCCGGTTCCTGGATTTATCCGTGCGGTAAAAGCGCTCAAAAATCAAAGGAAGTTCCTTTTCGGGTATTCCCATTCCCGTATCCTTCACCTGAAGGATCCCCATCTGCGCCGTCTCCCATACTTTTAAGTAAATGCTTCCCCCCTCCGGCGTATATTTCACGGCGTTGGAAAGAAGGTTGGCTGTCACCTGGCACATCCTGTTTTTATCGGCTTCCACAAGAACAGACTCTCCCTCCAGGGACAGGGTAAGGCCTTTTTTTGAAATTTCCCCTTTCATGGTATCGGCCACGGTGCGGGCGATCTCAAAAAGGTCAGTCTCTGTTTTATTCAGAACCAGATTCTCTCCCTCAATCCTTGCCAGCTGCTCTAAATCCTTTACCAGAGCGCCCAGCCGCTCCACCTCCTCGTGGCAGCTTTTCAGCCGCTCCGGCGTCGCCTCCCACAAGCCTTCAATCATGGCCTCCAGATGGGAGCCCAGGGCCGTCAGGGGGGTCCTCAGCTCATGCGCCACATCCGCGGTCATCCGCTTCCGCAAATTCTCCTGTTCGCTCAATGCGCCGGACAGCTGATTGATGGCAGTTCCCAGATCGTCAAGCTCTCTTATTCTGGTTCCCGTCTCAAACTTAAGTTCGTAATTACCCTTTGATATCTGCTTTGCAATATATGCGGTCTTTGTGACCGGCCTGGAAATTCTCCGGGCCAGAAGACAGCCCACCACAACCGAGCAGGCGCTGGAAAAGATGCCGATGACCAGAAGAATGGTATTCATGACATTGATAAAATTAAAATCAGCCTCATTCATAAAAAAGGGCCCATAATATTTAATGGAAACAGAGCCTACCTTTTTTCCGCCCTGGTCAATATCGTAATCATGCTCCACAAAACCTCCGGTGGAACCTCTCTCCTTCATCCGGGCCGAAATCTCATCCATGATCTTGCCGCAAAGGCTCATATCGTGATTTTCCGCATCCCAAACCATTTTTTCGTTCACATCATACAGCTTTACGATATATCCGTCATAGAGCGCATTCATGCCAATGGCGTGAACGTAATCCAGCTTCCAGCTCCGCTTGAAGCTGTCGTACTGGTTGCTGATATCCTCCACGATATTTTCCCTTCGCTCCACGCCCAGCTCCGTGATGTATTTCTCAAATTCCCGGTTAATGAACCAGTTGGAAAGCAGGCCGATGAGGCCGATGGTGACCAACAGGGTCAGCAATATGGACAAAGAAAGCTGCCGCCTTAAACTCTTCATCCCCATCACCCCCCGAATTTGTAGCCCAGACCGGGAATTGTCAGCACATATACCGGGTTTTTGGGATCATCCTCAAGCTTTTTCCTGATGTTCTTAATGTGGCTGTCAATAGCCCTGTCATATCCAGCAAAGCCCTTGTCCAGGGCGGACTCGATCAGCTCCTCCCGGGTAAAGACCTTACCGGGATACTTAATGAGCACGGAAAGGATTTTCAGCTCGCTGGGGGTCAGGGTAAGAACAACCCCGTTTTTGCGCACCTCGTTCTTTTCAAAATCCACCGCCAGATCCCCGTCTCTCCAGGAATTGCGCTTGGTTAAGGGAACCAGGTCGCTTTCCGCCCGGCGGAGAACCGCCTCCACCCTGGCATACAGCTCCTTTAAGCCAAAGGGCTTTATGACGTAATCATCCGCCCCCAGTCCAAGGCCTTCCACCACGCTGTTTTCTTCCACCTTTGCCGTCAGCATGATGATGGGGACCCGGGACTTTCTCCGGACGGTCCGGCACACCTCTTCTCCGGAAATGTCCGGCATCATCAGATCCAGTATAATAAGAGAAATATTTTCCGTTTCAAATATTTCCAGGGCTTTCCTGCCGTTTTCCGCAGGGATGGCGTGAAATCCCTTGCTCTCTAAAAGCAGGCAGACCACCTCCAGTATCTTCGGCTCGTCGTCCACCACCAGTACATTTCTGCTGTTTTTAACCATATGTCACCTCATTTTCCAGATCTAAGGCTTATCCTGCCGGATACGCCAAAAAGCGGGAACCGCAGGCAAGCGGTTCCCGTCCTCTTTTTTATTCTATCACATCGTAGCCCTGATCTTCGATTTCCAGCTTGATCTTCTCCACAGGCGCCTCACCCGGGTCGTGATCAACCGTCACTGTTTTTGCTTCCAGATCAACGGATACGTTGGATACTCCTGAAATTGCTCCCACCGCTGTTGTGATTGCCTTGACGCAGTGCTCGCAAGCCATGCCGTCTACGTTTATTACTGTCTTTGCCATTTTAAATTACCTCCGTTATGTTTTATTGTAAATTTTTAATTATAAGCTTTTACTGCAGATTAAAGGGTTTTAAAAGCTTATAGACATTGACCATTCTGCCGTTCTCTTCCACCGGAACCTGGCCGTACGTCCAGCCCTCCACCTTTTCAGGGTTCACCCCTGCTGCAATAAGGGGCTCGGGATTTAAGACAAAAACAATGTCCTTATCCTGTGTTTCGTTTGTTGTGGTGTTGGTTTCCATATTTTTCGCCCATTCAAACATGTTGCCGTCACCCAGCTTTACGCCGAAATGATCCATGGCCGTATGGTAGTTTAAGCTGCTGCGGTATTTGTGTACAATCTGCTCGTAAGCCGCCAGGGCTGTGGGCTCTCCCTCATAGGTCAGCTTGTCATCGCCCAGCTTCTGTCCCACCATCAGCATATCCTCATAGGATGCGTAATTTTCGGGAAGCTTTCCCGTGTCAAGCCCTGCGTCAAGAAAAGGCTTTGCATCAAACTCCAGCATAACATCATGGAGAGGGCTGCTGCTGTAATCCTGGCTCCAGATAAAGCGCACGCTTCCGTCGGGAGCGGTCAGTGACCAGCCGCCGTTTTTCTCATCCTTAGCCACCTGGTCAGGGATGGTTGTTAAAACCTTATCAAAAGCCGCAACCGATCCGCTTTTTACCACATCAATGCTTCCGCCTGCCGCGCTCACTGCGGCTGTCATGATTCCCGCCACTGCCACAACGCCTGCGGCGATGGCTGTAACCATTTTACCATTTATTTTCATATATTTCACCTCTAATTTGCTCATAATTTGCCATGCAAAAATATTTGCGCGATTTGCGCGTGTGAGCTCGCTCACTAAGCGCAAATTGTGTAAATATTTTTATAGGGCGAACGCCCGCATTCATAATTTGGCGGCCAATACATACGCCTTTTGAAAACATACTCTACCCGCCAAATTATGAATGGCATGGCTGCCCCGCAATCTATTTTGTAGCCGGCCTAAACCTCTTCAACCGCAAAGCATTAGACAACACAGAAACCGAACTCAAGCTCATGGCCGCCGCCGCAAAAATCGGATTTAAAAGCGGCCCGTTAAACAGCAGGTGCAGCACTCCCGCCGCAATGGGGATTCCAATTACATTGTAACCGAAAGCCCAGAATAAATTCTGTTTAATATTCCGGATGGTCTGCTTGCTCAGCTCTACCGCTGCCGGCACATCCATCAAATCAGAACGCATGAGAACGATATCCGCCGATTCCATGGCAACATCCGTACCTGAACCGATGGCAATTCCGATATCCGCCTGAGCCAGAGCCGGGGCGTCGTTGATTCCGTCGCCTACCATGGCCACCTTCCGGCCTTCCGTCTGCAGCTTCTTCACCTCATTGGATTTATCCTGCGGAAGCACCTCAGATAAGACGCGGTCGATTCCCACCTGCTTTGCAATGGCCGCCGCAGTCTTTTTATTATCGCCGGTAATCATAGCCACCTCAATGCCCATCTTATGGAGCCGTTCAATGGCCGCCCGGCTAGATGCCTTTACAACGTCCGCCACTGCCACAATTCCGGCCAGACTGCCGTTTACCGCCACATACATGGGAGTCTTTCCTTCCTCTGCCAGACGGTCAGAGGCTTCCTCCATTCCCTTTAAGGAAATGTTCTCTTCCTCCATCAGCTTCCTGTTTCCTGCAAGGACATTTTCTCCGTTGATCAGGGCTCTGATACCCCGCCCGGTCAGCGCTTCAAACTGCTCTGCCGCAAATAAGGTGAGCCCTGCGTCCTCTGCGCCGTGAACAATGGCCTGGCCCAGGGGATGCTCGGAGCCCTTTTCCGCAGATGCCGTAAGCTGTAAAAGCCGTTCCTCAGAAATATCTCCCTCGATCAGCACATCCGTCACCGTAGGCTTTCCTTCGGTGATTGTGCCTGTTTTATCAAATACAATGGTATTGACCTTATGAGCTGTTTCAAGAGCTTCGCCGCCCTTAATTAAAATTCCGTATTCCGCACCCTTTCCCGTACCTACCATAATGGCCGTAGGTGTGGCAAGGCCAAGAGCACAGGGGCAGGCGATAACCATTACGGATATAAAGATGGTGAGAGCAAATTTCAAATCTCCTCCGGTGCCGAAATACCAGGCCAGGCCGGCGAGCAGTGCGATGATGCAGACTACAGGAACAAAGTAACCGGAAACAATATCCGCCATCTGGGCGATGGGAGCCTTGGACCCCTGGGCATCCTCCACCAGTTTGATGATCTGGGCCAGAGCCGTATCGCTGCCGATTCTTTCGGCCCGAAACTGAATGGTACCTGTTGTATTTAAGGACGCAGCGTAAACCTGGTCCCCTTCCTTTTTATCCACCGGCATGCTTTCTCCCGTCAGCATGGATTCATCAATGGCCGTGTGGCCGCCTAAAACTCTTCCGTCTACAGGAATTTTATCGCCGGGCTTTACCACAAGGATGTCGCCGATTTCCACTTCATCAATGGGAATTTCCTTTTCCGCACCGTTTTCCAGAATGACGGCTGTCTTAGGCGCAAGGCCCATAAGCTTTTTAATGGCCTCACCGGTTCTTCCCTTTGAAACAGCCTCCAAGGATTTTCCAAGAAGAATCAGGGTGATGATCACGCCTGCCGATTCAAAATAGAGAGATTCCACCGCCATAAAGTGTCCGTCTGCGATCTGGAACAGGTTATAAATGCTGTATAAAACCGCGGAGGTGGTTCCTATGGCAATGAGGGAATCCATGTTGGGGCTCCGCTGAATCAGAGCGCGGAAGCCGATGGTATAAAACTTATAGCCCACGCCGATGACAGGCGCCACCAAAAGAAGTTCCACCAGGGCGTAAAGCAGAGGGTACTGCATGGGATCAAGGCCTGCCGGGAAAGGCAGCTGCACGATCTTTATCATGGGCACCATGGCAATGTAGAGAAGAGGCACTGAGAATATGGCAGAAACGGTGAATTTCGTCCACATGGTCCTGATCTCCCGCTGCTTGCGGGCCCGGTCCTCATCCGCTGCATCTGTTTTATTGATTTCCAAGGCCTTGTAGCCGATCTTTTCAATGGCTCCCTTGATGGCCGATAAACGGATCTTCTGGGGATCATAAGTGACCGTAGCCTTTTCCGTAGCCAGATTCACCGATGCGCTTTCCACGCCCTCCAGCTTTCCCAGAACCTTTTCAATTCTCTGGGCACAGGCCGCACAGGTCATTCCGCCGATGGGAATGGTCACATTGGCGCTTTCGGACTTTTCCACTACCTCATATCCGATTTTTGACACCGCTTCCTTGATATCGTCAAGCTTTAAGCTGCTGCCGTCATATTCCACAAACAGCTTTTCGCTTGCCAGATTCACGTTTGCCTGGCTGATGCCGGAAAGCTTCCGGACCTTTTTTTCAATTCTCTGGGCACAGGCCGCGCAGGTCATTCCTCTTATATTTAAAATCTGACTTTCCATAAATCATCCACCTCACTATAATTTGGCTTTTCCATACCCGGAGCGTCCTCCGGAGCACAGACAATTGATGCCCTTATTTAATCTTGCCAGAGCTGACAAAAGTATGTAGCTGCCGCTCTGATTTTTCCTGTGCAAAGCGGACATTTGCAATCCGCTTCACTACTTGCTCATGAACGCAGGCTACTTCGCAGCTTATCTGCGTTCAAGTTAAGCTTGATGTTTTTAAGTACTTATGATACTATTATGACAGTTATTGATTATTTTGCAAGTATGCACTTTTTTGTTATATAGTACCCAAAACCATACTAAAGGAGGTTATCCGTGGTGAATTGCAATTGCACAAATATTAACTGTCCCGTAGATACTACCCTGGATATGATCGGAGGGAAATACAAAGCCCTCATTCTCTGGCATCTCATGGACCACACCCTGCGGTTTGGGGAACTCCGCAAGCTCATTCCCCAGGCTACCCCTAAGATGCTGACCCAGCAGCTGCGTGAGCTGGAGGAAGACAATCTGATCATCCGCACCGTATACCCGGTGGTCCCGCCGAAAGTGGAATATACCCTGTCTGAGCTGGGAAACAGCATACGGCCCATTCTGGAAGCCATGTATAACTGGGGAACGGATTATTTAAACCAGAACGGCCTTACCGTAAGCTGCTCCATGAAGCTTCCCATATGACATTTATCCGCAATAAGGAATGTGCCTCGGCACATTCCTTATTTTTTAATTAATAAGAAGCTTTCCAGTTGGCGAAAATCTGCTTGGATTCCTTGAGGAAATCATAAGAGATGGTGATATCGCTGTCTGTCACAGTCTTATCTTCATCAAAAATCGGCCATGGATTGCAGCCACCTGCTTCCACCTCCACCCGGCTCATGGGGAAACGGTTTCCGCAGTTCTGGCATACCAGAACATCTCCCTCCTGCTTATAATACCCTCTTCCGGAATCATAGCAGACCTGACAGGTGTTAAACGCGGTGCGGATGGTGCCGTCAGGGGCCTTGACCGCAATGACCTCCATCTGAGTGCCGTCCACATCTACCGGATAAAAAGCGGCTTTATCTGAAATATCCTTAACGGGAATGACAAGATCCTCTCCCGGGGCCGCCGCCTGGCTCTGAGCTGCCTCCTGGCTCTGTCCCGCTGCTGAGGACGGGCTCTCCGTTCCTCCGGTTTTAGCCGTAGGGCTGCAGGCAGTCAATGCCGCGGCCGCAATCACGGCGGTCAGCGCTGACATAATCGCTGCAGATGCTGCCCTTTTCTTTCTTTTAAAAGCAGGCCTGCACCTTTCTTCTGTCTTATTTTCTGTCTGTAATTTCCGAATCATCGAAGTGAACCTCCTGGTTGTTGATTTTGTCATTTTTTTCATTCTTTCCGCGCATGAGAAACATCGCTACCACCATGATTAAAACAGGCAGAATACAATGCCAGTGATATAATAATAATTCCATAGGTCTTTGCTCCTTAATGGGTAATTTGTTGCTGCCTACTGGCAGCACGATCCGCCGGCCGCCTGGAATGTATCATCCGGCCATATCATTGTCTGGAAGCTGCTGACTTCCTTCTTAATCGCATCCATATCCATGTTTTTAATATCGTCCACAACCTTTATATATCCGTAAAAGGTGTTATCCCCGTTGGAAAAATCAAAGCTGTCTGCAGGTGTAAAATAAAATGCATTTTCACCCGTTTCAATGGGAAGCTGTGTCGCAAAGTCAGGGACGAGCAGTGAGTTCCCATAGCTGGCCTTTGTGGTCTTGTCAATAATATCCCATTCCACATCCTGGCCTGATTCAACAACCGCAACAGCAGGCTTAAAGCCGTCGTCCGTCAGCTCCATGGTGATTTTCTGAATGTCGCTTCCATACTCATCCACAGCCGCCTCCGCAACAGCCACTTCATTCGTAGGAATCGTATATCCGGCAGGCACCGGCTTTTCCGGCGCATACTCTTTCAATACGCCGCTTCCATCGGAACTTCCGCCATCCCCGGAATTATCTCCCGCAGCAGCATCCTCCTCCGTCACGTTAATGGTCCCACGGATCATTCCCATCCAGCAGCTGTAGCGGATCTTCCCTGTCTTTTCCGGAGTGAATTCAATGACATTTTCCCCTGTCTTAAAGGAATATTCAATGTCCAGATCCCGGATGATCATCCGGTTATTGCAGCCGTTTATGCTGCCCTTGGGCGCATCAATGACCCATTTCACCGGCACTCCGGCCTGAACCGTGATGTTGGGATACTTGCCCGGCGAAAGGGTGCTGTTTACAACCTGTACGCCGTCTTCTATTTTTACATTCTTACTTTCTCCGCTGCCGCCTCCGGCCTCATTTCCGCTGTCTGAACCGGAACCGCCGGTACCGGAAAAGGAAAGCAGGTCCGGGGTCTGAATCCCCGCCAGGCTTATCCCCTGGGAGAACATGGACATGCCAAGAACCACTACCAGGACCGCTCCCGCGGTCATAACCCTGCTTGTAAACCTTTTCCCCAGGGCCGTGGAAATAGCGCCCAGCCCGAACATGAGGGGCACGGTTCCCAGGCTGAAGAGGAACATGGACAGGGCCCCTGAAAATGGATTCCCGGTGGAAAGAGCATATATCTGCATGGCCTGTAAGGGTCCGCAGGGCATCAAACCGTTTAACAGGCCCACAAAAAGCGGACTGCTGCTCCTTGCCTTCTCCCTGTCGATCTTTCTTGCAAATACCCTTGGCATTCTGGGATTAAATCTCCGGAGCCAGGGGAAAATTCCCAGCATGTTGATTCCCATAATGACCATGAACACTCCGGCCACCAGCTTTAAGACACCCTGGAAGGTATTGGAAAATGTAATCGCCGATCCCAAAGCGCCCACCACAAAGCCCACCGCCGTATAGGAAATAACACGGCCTAAATTGTAAAGGAAAGTGGGCCGGAATGAAGAAAAACGCCCTTTCTTTCCATCCTCTTCACTTCCCCTTGGAATGCACTGGGAAAGATTAATTCCTCCGCACATGGCGACACAGTGGACTGATGTAATCAACCCGATGACAAACAGCATTCCATAGCCCATCTGCGCTTCCGCCAGCTGGCTGGGAACCAGAAGATTTAACAATCCGGTCTGCTGTATAATCATATACAGGGCGATGATAATGAGCAGAATGCCTGCTCCCCTGCTGGAGTCTGTTCCCTGCCTTACGTTTTCCTGCAAAACCTCATAATCCAATTTTTCAATAATTCCCACAATGCTTTTATATGAAATAATATCCGCATCATAGGTAACAGAAGCGGTTCCCGTGCTGTAGCTCACCTCTGCATGCTCGATTCCGGCCGTATTGCGCAGCTTCTTTTCAATCTTATTCTGGCAATTTACGCAGGTCATTCCGCCGATGCGCAGCTTCCTGGTTTTCAAACCGTCACTCATCCCGCATCCTCCTTTTCGTTTTCTGTACCTAAGAATAGCAGGGCGATTTGTAGAAGTTGTGTAGATAAAATATTTTTCAAAAATTTTTGTACGGAAAAATGTCTGTAAAGAATGCCTGTATACAAAAAGCACATGGATATCGCCCTTAACCCTGATATCCATGTGCTTTCTATGTATTTATAAATTATTATCCCTGATTCAGTCTGATATCCAGACAGACATTTCCCACGGATGTCATTACGCAGCAGGCCGTATGGTACGCATATCCCTCTCCGCTTCCCGGTTCCTTAAGAACGGGCGGAAGAATATCGCATTTTAAATCCTCTCCCGCAAGCATGGTGAGAACATTTCCGCTGATGATATTGGCAATCTCCGATACTGCAGAGGTAACGAATTCATCCACTGCGTCAAATTCCATGCCGCTCATAATATTCACAATGCCCAGAGATGTCTCCCGGGGAAGTCGGTAGATCACCTCTCCCTTTAAGTCTCCGATAAAGCCGATGGAAACATCCAGCTCGTCCTCACACTGGAAAGAATCTGCCGGATGATCGGAAATCTCCGTTAGGTCGAGCATCAACTGAAATACATTGCGGGTTGCTTCCAAAAAAGGGCCGTAAAGATCAGTCATTCCCAGACACCCCCTTTGAAATCGCATAGGCAGCGATCCGCTGGTCCTCTGCTGCAACGTGGTTGATGAGCCATGCCATCAGCTTTCCCCCAAACTTCTGCATCAGCTGCTCATCATATCCGCTGCTTTCATATTCTTTCGTAACCTCAAGAACATAATTCACCATATCCGTATGGATCTTCTTATGCTCTTCGCTCCCCGGATAACCGATTTTCTCCTGGTACATTTCCTCATCCCGGAAATGCTCCACCACATAGGCATTCATAAATTCCAGGGTCTCATTTACTTTTTGAACCTTTTCTTCCCAGGAAGCGGAGGAACGCAGCACCTGCATAAATGCCTCAACCCGCTGAAACAATTCCCTGTGCTGCTCATCGATCAAGGGAACGCCCAGCTCATACTTGTCTTTCCAAAGCATTGTAATCCTGTCCTTTCCGTAAGTTCCCTTCCAGCCCGATCCGGCTGACGGAACCTTTCTCATTGGTATTTAAGAACAACACCTCTATCTCCTGATTTTGTTCTTGCCAGTAATTATAACGCGATTTAGAAGCTTGTTCAAGTATCGGCAGAAAAAAGAGCAGCAACCAGATCCTCGCATATCTGCTGCACGCTTTTGCCGTCGGTTTCAATAATCACATCCGCGGCCCTTTTGTAATAAGCTTCCCGTTTTTCCATAAGCTCTTTTATGAATTCCACATTCATATTTCCGTTTAAAACGGGGCGCTCGTCGCTGTTCTTCACCCGGGCCAGAATGGTTTCCGGCCTTGCGGTCAGCAGCACGATGGGACCGGCCTTTTTTAAATTTTTTACATTTTCTTCACGGATTACCGCCCCTCCTCCGCAGGAAATAATGGTCTGTCGGCAGCTCTGCAGCCTGATGATGGCTTCGCTTTCACAGTTGCGGAAGTATTCCTCTCCGTAAGCCGCAAAAATATCCTTAATGGCCATCTTCTGGTCTTCCACAATCATGGCGTCCACATCGGCTTCCTCCATGGCCAGCATTTGCTTTAAGTATCTGGTCACCGTACTTTTTCCCGTTCCCATAAATCCGATGAGGACAATGTTATAATCAAACAGGCTTCTGCTCTGAACCCGCCTGCTTTCCTCAATGATCTGCCGGAAAACGCCTGACACCTCGTCGCTGTATTCGCAGCCGCCCATGGCCGTAAGCAGATCCTCGTAAAGGAAGTTCTCATCCTCAGGCTGGAAAACCGGGGCGCCCTGCTCCTTTTCCCTTTTGGTGAGCTCCGCCACGCAGCCAAACCGCTTGAGCAAAAGATCCAGAATCTCCATATCGCATCGATCCAAATCCTTTTTTATCTCATTAATTTCTCTCATAGATTTCCCCTCCCTTGTCTCGCCTTTTATGTTTTTATATGTTTTTCATTATACATAGACCGGGGGTATATTGTAAAGCAGTATGTGATTTTACTGCTCCGCCCTTTTTCGCACTTTCAGGTATCCGATATATTCTTCTCCCCACTCCCCTAAGGCATCCAGCACCCGTTCAAACTTCACGCCGATCTCGCTCAAGGAATACTCCACCTTGGGCGGGATCTGGGAAAACTCCCTCCTTACCACCAGTCCCTCCTCTTCCAGAGCCCGAAGCTGTCTGGCTAAGGTGGTGTGGGTTAATTCCTCCGGCATTTTCCGCTGCAGCTCATTGAACCGCACCGGTCCCTCATGCAGCAGATACAGAATATAAATCGACCACTTTCCCGTAAGAACCTTTTGGGAAGTGACGTAAGGGCATATGCCGAACAGCTCCTTTTTTTCCATTGCAGAATCCTCCTTGATACCAGGTATCATAAAATATCGTAGTTTATAATTATCATCTATGCTATATAATAGTCTTGTAAGAAATTATAGCATGGACCAGCGAAAGAAGCAACAACAATGAAAAAAGTATTGGATTATTTAAAAACCTGCGGCGCATTCTATCTGGCAACAACAGACGGTAACCAGCCCCGTGTCCGCCCCTTTGGAGCCGTATGTGAATTCGAGGGAAAGCTCTATATCACAACAAACAATCAGAAAAAGGTTTTCGCCCAGATGAAGGAGAATCCAAAAATTGAGATTTCCGCTATGGACAAGGGAACCTGGCTCAGGCTGGAAGCAGAAGCCGTTCAGGATGACCGCAGAGAGGCAAGGGAGGCTATGCTGGAGGACAATAAGGCTTCTCTCAGCAAGCTGTATTCCATTGATGACGGGATTTTTGAAGTGCTCTATCTTAAAAACGCAACTGCTGCTATTTATTCTTTCACTGCTGAGCCGGAGATTATTAAATTCTGACAGTAAAATTCTAAGGGTAAAGCATACATATTTGTCCGGCTCACCGCCGGCGCAGAAAAAATAACGGTAGCCCACCGGCTACCGCTATCACTGATAAAATATAAATGATTCAAAGCTCTACTCCGACACCAGCCGCTTTTCTCCGGTGATCTCCTGAATCGGTACGATATCCTGTGTCACTTCCAGAACTCCAAGATACTCTCCCTTATCACTTCTCACCGCATAATACCGGATGAGGATATACTTTCCCGCCATCTTGATCCAGAAATCCTCCTGATCCTTTTTCCCGGTTTTGAAATCCTCAACAATCTGTTCCACAATATGAACGCTTGCCGGCGGATGGCAGTTGGAGACATTCCTGCCGATAATGGCCCTTGTTCTGGGGAATGCCCGGTCCTTTCCCTCGGAAAAATATTTGACCACGTCGTCCTTATTTACAAAGGTGATATCAAAGGGAAGGGTATTTAGCATGGAGGTCAGCTCTTCCACCTTAAATTCTCCGGACGGCAGCCTTATAAGCCCGGCCTCCGCCTCCGGCTCCTGTTCCTTTTCTTTTTCTTCTTTATTTCCAGCCGGCTTCCACTCCGGAACGTGATCAATGATAAATCCTATTTCCGGGCTTTCATCGGCGATTATTTTCCACTCGTCCTCTGTCAGCTGTTCCAGCAGCATGGGAGTCATGATATTTTCTTCCTTAAATATCATTTCCGAGATCTTGTCCAGCAATTTCTCCGTCTTCTGGATCAGAACCTCATTCTTTTCCTCTTTCTTCTCTAAGGCTTCAATTACCTCTTTTACCTGGTTCCTTATTTCGTCATCTACGCCCCACATGACCTTCGGAGGAGCCGTAATCCCGTATTTTTCCATGTAGGGGAACAGCAGGTTTTCCTTTTTCTGATAATGAAGGGATATTTCCTTTAAGCTCCTTACCCCCTCCAAAAGCTTTTCAAAATCCTCTTGGTTCTCCATTTTTGTCAGGGACAAATAGGGGCGGATTTCATTTTCCATCCTGTGGGATATTTTCTTATTCTCCCGCACCAGCACATTTAAGGGATGGCCCGGAATCAGGGTCGGGTCGGACGGCTGATGGATTTCTTCGATCGAGCCTTTAAAAACTGCGGCGTGGACGTCGCAGAGCCTTTGCACCTCTTCCACCGGGAGCCCGTCCGAAATCAGAGCTGCTTCGGCGGCGGAAATTTCCGAGGCGGATACCCCCTCAAAAGCGGTTTCAAACTGCTGCTTTACTTCATCCACTGTTTTTCCTTCATGAAGCTGTCTGATGATCTCTTTAATGGTATTTTGCCTCATCTCACGATTGTTTATGAGTTCACTCATGAAATTCCTCCTTCTCAAATAGAAACTCCGCCGAAACAGAAACGCCCCCTCTGATCAGTGATTCCGTTCAGAAAGGGGCGCTTTTATCAGCTATTCCACTGTAATTACAGCAACAGGACATCCATCCTGCGCTTCTACTGCCGTCTGCTCGGCACTCTCCGGAACAGTGTCAACATATGCCTCTGCCGGACCGTCGTCTCCCATGCGGAAAACCTCCGGACAAATAGATGCACATAATCCGCATTCAATACAACCATCTCTGTCAACCGTCGCTTTCATACCAATAACTCCTTTCTTTTTATGGGTTTCTGTTTCCCCTAATGCTTTTTATCCATATACCTGCTTAGTATTGGTAATTTTCTTACAGGTTATCCTGACATTTCTAAAATTTTTCATTTCAGGCAAAAGGCCGCCTGCAACGCCGTCCTTTTCAGCGCCACTGACGGCCTTTTTTAAATATTAAGCATTCATGAATAATTCAATATCATCTTCAACAGTGCCGATTCCAGCAATACCAAAGGTATCAACAAGAACCTTGGCAACATTCGGAGATAAGAAGCCCGGTAATGTTGGCCCTAAGTGAATATTCTTCACGCCTAAGTAAAGCAGGGCAAGAAGCACGATTACCGCTTTCTGCTCATACCATGCAATGTTATAAGTAATGGGAAGCTGATTGACATCATCAAGTCCAAACACTTCCTTTAATTTAAGAGCAATAACAGCCAGGGAGTAGGAGTCATTACACTGACCTGCATCCAGAACTCTCGGAATGCCGCCGATGTCGCCCAGCTCCAGCTTGTTGTATCTGTATTTTGCACATCCTGCAGTAAGGATAACGGTATCCTTTGGAAGCTGCTTTGCAAATTCCGTATAGTAATCTCTGGATTTCATTCTGCCGTCGCAGCCTGCCATAACAAAGAATCTCTTGATCGCGCCGGATTTTACAGCGTCTACTACCTTATCGGCAAGAGCCAGTACCTGATTGTGGGCAAAGCCGCCTACAATGCTGCCTGTTTCGATTTCATCCGGTGACTGAAGCTTCTTTGCCATCTCAATGATTGCAGAGAAATCTTTCTTACCGTTTTCGTCGGCAGTAATGTGAGGACATCCTGGGAAGCCTGCTGCTCCTGTTGTGAAGATTCTGGTTGCAACTTCCGGAGTCTTTGGAGGAACGATACAGTTTGTGGTAAAGAGGATTGGGCCGTGGAAAGATTCAAACTCGCCAACCTGCATCCACCAGGAGTTACCGTAGTTTCCTACGAAGTTGTCATATTTCTTAAATGCCGGATAATAGTGAGCCGGAAGCATTTCACCGTGAGTATAAACATCTACGCCGGTTCCCTGGGTCTGCTCTAAAAGCTGTTCCATATCCGTTAAGTCATGTCCGGAAATGAGGATAGCCGGATTCTTTCTTACGCCGATGTTTACAGAGGTGATCTCCGGGTTACCATAGCGTGTGGTATTGGCCTCGTCCAGAAGAGCCATGGCCTTTACGCCGTACTCGCCGGTCTTTAAGGTCAGGGCAACCAGATCGTCAGCGGAAAGGCTGTTGTCAAGGGTTGCTGCCAGTCCCTCATACATAAAGGCATAAATAGAAAGGTCTTCCTTTCCGATATTGAACGCATGCTCGGTGTAAGCCGCCATACCCTTGATACCGTAGATAATCAGTTCTCTTAAGGAACGAACGTCTTCATTTTCTGTAGAAAGAACACCGACCTCAGAAGCCTTGGCAAGCATGGACTCTCTGGAATCTACCGTAAATAACACTGCATCGCAGTCTCCTGTATAGCCTGTGTCTTTTGCAAGCTGGTCTCTTAAGCCAAGAACCTTTACAATCTGCTTTTCGATTGCATCCGCATCAAAGTTGGCATTTGTGATGGTGATAAAGAGATTTGTCAGTACCTCATGGTTAATCTCACCCAATTCGGCAGCATCTGTTTTTGTCTTTACAACAATTTCAGATATTCCCTTGGTTGCGTAAACAAGCAGGTCCTGAAGCTTTGCAACCTCCTCATTCTTTCCGCAGACACCCTTGACGGTACAACCCGTGTTTTTTGCTGTCTCCTGACACTGATAGCAAAACATGCTCATATTCTATTACCTCCTTAGTGAATTTTGTACATATCTTCCCCTAGATAATATCATCAGCCCAGAATTAAATCCATTGTAATTACAACGTAAATGGATTTTTTTGCAAAATTTTCTCCCTTACCTCCTTGCTTTTCCCGTCATATGGCTGATGGTGATTTTAAATACCCTTGCCCTGGCGCCTCCCCGCTGAATATAAACCTTTCCTTCCTCAACGAAGTCCGGGGAATATTTAAGGACCAGCTCTAAAAGAGCCTGGTCTTTTTCCTCTCCCGTCAGCTCGGAGACCTCTCCGAATGCGATGACGCTCTCATAGATGGTGCTGAATTTTTCCGGCAAAGTACAGGTCTGTCCTACGACGCAAAAAGATACCCTGTTGTTGGCCTCTAAATTATCCAGCTTCTGCCCCTCCACCGCACAATGAAAATAAATGGCATTATCCCTGTAAGCATAGCTTAAAGGCAGACCGTAAGGCTGTCCGTCGGGGCCAACCGTTGACAGAATCCCATAGGTGTTGTTCTTTAATATCTCTTCGCTTTCTTCCATTCCAAGCGCTCTTTCCTTTTTCCTCATTTCCCGAAACATGGCCGGCCTCCTTCTTCTGCAAACACAACGCGAAATTACTTTTTATTTATTTAACGGAAACATACCGGTTTCCTTCCACATAAAATCTCCAAGGATAATCCTTGGCTTCTTCGGAATAATCAACGCCTACCCGTTTTGCCGAAACAATAGAAAAATCTTCTTTCGTCCCCTCGGTCACATATAATTTATTTCCGCATAAGTCCTCTCCGTTTAAGGACTTATCAATGAGAAGCGCACGGCAAAGCTTTCCCGGTCCATTGGTCAGACCGGTGATCTGGCTCCTGCCCAACTGGGAGAGCTCTTTTTTATACCGGTTTTCAGCCATAAGCTCCAATCCTTCCACCGGCTCACAGGCCCTGATGAGAATGGCCTGAGGAACCCCCTCTTCCCTGGTGACGATATTAAAGCAGTAATACATGCCGTAAATCATAAACACATAGGAAAAGCCCGGTCCTCCGTACATGACCTCCACCCTGGGCGTCCTTCTCCCCCCATAGGAATGAGCCGCCTTATCGATCACGCCCATATATGCTTCCGCTTCCACGATTTTGGCGCTGATCCTTTTTCCGTTTACTTCATGGACCAGGACCTTGCCCAAAAGCTCCTTTGCAACAACCAGGGAATCCCTGTCATAAAAATCTCTGCTTAATATTTTCATAATATCACTTTCCGGCCGGACTATGAACGGAAAAACAGCTCTTTCACTTCATTTACCGGCATATCTTCTCCTGTATAGAGTTTTAACGCCGCGGCCCCCTGCCACAAAAGCATTCCCTGTCCGTCAATGCAGATGCAGCTGGCCTCTTTCGCCTCTTTTAACAGCTTCGTTTCTTTTGGATCGTATACAATATCCACCACCACAAGGCCGGGACGGAGCATGGAAACGTCCTTTACAACACTTTCTTCTTCCATCGGCTTCATTCCGAGAATGGTGGCATTTGTAAAAATATCGCTGGAAGCGATTTCTTCCCTCATTTTCTCCTGGTCTGTAATATCAAATAAATTGACAACACATTCCGGTTTCTCTTCCCTGATTTTTTCCGCAGTCCCGGCAGTCCTTTCAAAAAATCCGTCTTTTCGGTTGAAAATGGAAATTTCTCTGGCTCCCTCCAATGCGCACTGGACCTGGATGGCAGTTGCCGCTCCGCCGCCGCCGCAGACAATGATCTTCTTTCCCCGGATCTCGACGCCGTGATCCCGGAGATTGTCCACAAAGCCCTGCCCGTCCGTATTATAGCCGATCAGCTTTCCGTCCTCATTGACAATGGTATTTACCGCGCCCATGATCCGGGCGGCGGGGGACAGCTCATCCATGTATTTGACCGCTTCATTCTTGCATGGCATGGTTACATTTAAGCCTCTCATATGAAAGGTTTTCATCGCTTCAATGGCCTTTGCCACTTCATCCGCCTTAATATCAAATGCAAGATATGCATAGTCCAGCCCCAGCTTTTCAAAGCTGTAATTGTACATGGCAGGTGAGCCGGAATGTCCCACCGGTGAGCCGATCAGCCCTAATAAACCTGTTCTTCCTGAAATCCTTTTTTCCATTGTTGTCTCTCCTCTTTTTCCAGATATCTCCTGCTGCCTCGTCTGCTTTTTGGGGGCGCCTTGCATTAACGATAAGATACTATTCTTTAACGGACTTGTCAATATTGTTTGTTTAAGGCGGCCAGTCTCTCAATTCCCTCCTCCGGGGTGCTGACAAAAAATACATCCTTTCCGTGGTTGCACTCATAGATAAAATCCTTAAGGGCCTTGCTGGTATATCCTGAAAAGTCTCCTGCAATTGCAATTTTCATATCGTAATTCACATACTTTTGAAGAATCTCTCCGGCAATACAGGTGCTTAACTGAAAAAATTCTTCGGTTATGGCTTCTTTATTGAGAACCATGCAGGAGCTTCCTGTCTCATATTTCACCGTTGCCATTAAATCCAGGGCAGAGGGCGTATCCGTAATCAGCGGTTCGCTGCTTTCAACCCAGGCAATGGGGAACCCGTTTTTTGTTACTGTCTTTATATTCATCTTTTCTGTTCTCCTTTTTCCTCCGTGTCACTGAGTATGGAAATGACGCTCAGCATCTCCTCCATAAATCCGATCTTTCCCCACAGAAGTATTTTAAATTTCTTTTCCTTTTCATTATATTTCATGTTTATGCTTGAGTTCTCCATCATCGGGTCCCTGACATTCATGATTGCAATCAGGGTGTTGGATATGCGCTCATACTGTTCTTTACCGACCTGTTCCAGATCCACAACTGTGGAAACACTGACTTTTTTCTTTCCGGCCTTGGGAGGCAGGGCCGGAGCGGAAAAGGCAATGTCCTCTTCTTCCTTTGCCCCGCCCTCGTCGCTTTTTAGAAATTCATTCAAATCAGCCTCTGATACTCTCCACTGCTTTCCCACCTTTCCAGCCTTAAGCTTTCCCTGGGAAATGAAATTCCGGATGGTTTTGTGGTGCAGATCCAGGATTTCCGCCACCTGATTAATCGTGTAAAGCTTATCTTCCATATCAACTGCCCTTTCTGCAATCTGGTGCATGGTGCATTTTGTTTATGAGATGCATTTTATTGCTATTCGTTTTCCTTTGTTTCTATTTCTTATACTTAATTATATTTTATTTCTAATTGCTTTGTCAATATGAAATTCTTCCGGCGCGGTTCATGAACAAAAAAAGAAAGCATCGCAAAACGGAAAATTTCGGCAAGATGTGGTCTGCGGCCCTTTAGCCGGCACCGGTATCTTGTATGAAACGTTCATTTTGCGACGCCCTCTTATATACGGGATTGAATCAAAAACCATAAAACCGGGATAAACAAGGACGGGAGCATGTTGAGCGCCTTACAGTCCTTGATTTTTAAAATAGAAAGGCCGGAGCTCAATATCAGAAAGCCTCCCACCAGAGATATTTCCGTCAATAAATTCTCGGTTAAAAACCCGGAAAGACAGCCGGAAAAGACATAGATGCTCCCCTGCCATAAAAACAGCACTCCGGCGGCAAGGGCAATGCCGATCCCATAGGCGGATGCCAGAACCAGGGAGGTGACAAAGTCCAGGGTCGCATTTGTAAACAGGTAAGTATTGTTGCCGTGAAGGGCGCTTTCCATGGGGCCTAAGATTGACAATGTCCCGATGCAGAACAACAAAATAGCCGTGGAAAGACCCTGACCTAAATTCCCTTTGGAAAAACGGGCTGCAAGCCTTTCAAACCTTTCGCTTAAATCCAGGGTGGTGCCAATGAGGCTGCCTGCCGCAAGGCTGATAATAAACAGTACGGGATAAGTGCTCTTGGGCATATTCTGAACCACAGCATTGGTCCCCAGGCCGCAGGCTGCAAGCCCCATGGCATTATACAGCGCATCCTGGTATTTTTCTCCTATCCCCTTTTTCACGCACGCGCCGATGGCGCTGCCCGTCAGAATTGTGACAGTATTTACAATGGTTCCTATCATATGTTCCTCCTCATTTCCCTTTTGCTCCAACGCCATGCAGGCCGTGTTTTAATAATAAGATAAAGCGTATTTCTTGTCAATTCCTGTTTCCTTTCTGTTCCGCTTCATCTTTTAGAAATAAGCAGACAGACACCATGGCACGAATTGCAGGAAAAAGAGGAAAATGGAAAAATACCGGGAAATATGATATAATACCTTTCAACGGAATCCTGTAAGGCTTCCGGCAATGCAGCCGGTTCCGTTTAATATCCAGGAATTGATGAGGTAACGGCATATGAACAATATTTATGACGATGATAATTTTTTTAACCAATATGCCCAGATGACCCGCAGCCGGCAGGGACTGTCCGGCGCCGGGGAATGGCACCAGCTGAAAGGCCTGTTTCCGGACCTGACCGGCAAGGCAGTGCTGGACTTGGGGTGCGGGTACGGCTGGCATTGCAGGTATGCCGTGGAGTGCGGCGCTGACCGGGTGCTCGGCATTGATTTAAGTGAAAAAATGATTCTTACAGCAAGGGAAAAGAACGACGATTCCAGGATCACCTATGCTGTCATGGGACTTGATGATTATGATTATCCGGCTGATACTTTTGACTGTGTAATTTCCAACCTGGTGCTGCATTACGTGGAAGACCTGGATACAATCTACGGAAAAATATTCCGGACGTTAAAAGCAGGCGGAAGCTTCCTGCTCAATATAGAGCATCCGGTCTTTACAGCAGGCGTAAATGAGGACTGGATTTACGACGGCGGCGGTAAGCCCCTGTACTGGCCCGTTGACCGCTATTTTTATCCCGGAGAGCGGACCACCCATTTCCTGGGAGAAAACGTCGTCAAGCAGCATCACACCCTGACCCAGATTCTCATGGGGCTCATAAAGGCCGGGTTCCTTCTGGAAGCCGTAGAAGAAGCTGTTCCGGCCGAGGAAATGATGGAGATTCCCGGCATGGCTGACGAGATGCGCCGCCCCATGATGCTGATGGTAAAAGCCTTAAAGCCAGGACGGGAACAAGTCATAAACAAGCCATAGGCTCTGATTGATCCCCGGCGGGGCGGCTGAACAGCCGCTCCCTTTCTTAGGCTTCTGTTGTCTGCCGGCTTAAGGGCGCCAGCTTATTTACAAGGCAGAAGTACTGATAAAATTCCTCGGCTTCCTGCCTGCGATCGGGATCTTTTATTGCCTGTCTCATATCCCCCAGAATCTTCTGCATGGTTAAGTTGGAGAAATACTTCAGTTCTACATTTCCCCATTTTGAAACGCCGTTTTCATCAGAAAAATAATCCCAATACATTAAGACTTCCTTATCCGCCAGCTGAATCCGGTATTTTTCATGGCTTGGAATCATGCCGTCCTTGCAGGCAGAGCTTTCAAAATTGTCTCTCAGCATGAATGCGCCTATGATTCTCCTCCGTTTTTCCGCAACCCCCTTGGGACATTCCGTAAGCAGGCAGGCGGAATTCAGCTTGAGCCTCACCGGCCGTTTGGGATCACCCTTGGAAGCGCCGCTCTGATAGGAGCCTGCATAAACAGACCATGTGGAAAATACCTTTTCCCTGTCATTTTCTATGAGTCCAAAGACTGCCTGGGAATCAGGACCGACCTTTAAGCTTTGAATCTTTTCCAGCCGCTCCTGCTGGCTGGTCTCCTCCGCTCGTTTGCTTTCCTCCTCCTGAAGAATATGCTCCAGCATCTGGTTCATTTCCGTCTGGACGGCTTTATCCTTAATCGTCAGAAATTTCACAAAGGAATTGGGATAGAGAAACTTTTTTTCTCCCTGAGGAAACAATACGGTGATGTACTTTTCCTGCAACTCCTTAACCGTGCCCTCTCCGAATTTCATGTGACTGACTGCTTTTCCTTCTAACCGCATATCTTTTTCTCCTTTCAAAAAAAGAAGAGCTTTTCATATCTGCATCTCTGATACAGTACCAAAAGCCCTTCTTAAAAAGACGGTTCTTTATTCGCTGATTATGACTTTTTTTGTAGAATATTAAATTCTGCCCGCAAGAAGTTTATCATTTCTTTTACATGGACCCGATTTAACACTCAATTATATTATATCACAAAATAAATAATAAGCAAGGCCTCAAAATCATTAAGATTTTCGGTCTATGGTCAGGCCTTTTAAAAAATATCTGACATACCTGTCCTGACATTCCTTATAATTGCGCTGTCCCTCTCTCCGCAGTACCGCACTCAGCTCACCGTTTGAAAGGTTCAGGCCCGCGGCTTTGAAAATAGCCAGCATATCGTCTCCGGTCAGGGACAGGGCGATCTTGATCTTCTTTAAGAAAACATTATTCACCCCTTTGTCATTCTTTATCAGATACAAGGGCTTGTCCGGCTCCCCGGGCTTTGACTCCTGCTTACCTCTTTTAAAAATGATATAACCGTTTAAAAAGGATTCCAGCATGCGATTGTCGCATTTCTTCCGGTTGTCGGCCGCGGTATGCACAGCACCGCCACTGGGCACAGTGCCGCCGGAGGCCTCCTCCCGACCGGTCTGGGACTTTATAAGGAGACTTTTCAGCTCTTCCCTCGTTATGGCGACTCCTCCCAGCCGGAAGATCTCCACCATATCCTGGTCTTTAATATCCATTGCATATCTCAATCTGATTAATATATCGTTGTTGTCCATATAACCCCTTCCTGGACAGTATCCTTTTGCATAGAGGCAAATACTGTCTTTCCGGCTTCATTCTATCATATAATCCCAAAATCCGCAAAGATTAATTCCTGTTCAGCCATCACATTCCGCCCTATAAAAATATTTATGGGATTTGAGCCTGGTGAGCGAGCTCCCCATACTCAAATCTCAAAAATATTTCTCCATGGATGAATAATAATCGAAAATATGATATACTGATGGCACAAAATACCTGATAAACCGCCCCGGCCGCGGGGATCTATTCATACAAGAGGTGAAGTATATTGCATAAAGAAAATATAATTAAAAGCATTAAAATTGCCCTTGCGGCAGTCCTGGCAATCGGGATTGCGGCCCAGCTGGGGCTTAAATACCCTGCCACAGCCGGTATCATTACGGTTTTAAGCATTCAGAATACAAAGAGAGAAACCATGAAAAGCGCCAGAAACAGAACCTTGGCCTTTATCTGTGCCCTGATCCTGGCAGCGGGAGCATTTTATCTTCTGGGATTTACCCTTCCCGGATTTGCCTGCTACCTTCTCCTGTTCGCCCTTCTCTGTCTCTATGAGGGATGGGGAGAAGCCATTGCCATGGATTCCGTCCTGATCACCCATTTCCTGTCGGAGCGGTCCATGTCCGCTCCCCTGATTGTGAACGAAGGAGCTCTTTTCCTCATCGGAACTACGGTAGGAGTCCTGGTGAACATGCATCTCCGCCAAAGAGGGAGTCTGTTCCAAAGGCTGGCGGACGATGTGGATGAGCAGATAAAGGGGATTTTAAGCCATATGTCCTGCTGGCTGTCACAGGAAGACAAAAGCGTATGCGGCCTGGATCATATGGACAGGCTTAAGGACAGCTTAAAGCTGGCCATGACATGCGCTTTAAATAATTATAACAATGCCCTTTGGAAAAAGGATTCCTATGAGGTGGATTATATCCAGATGCGGGAAAATCAGAGCATCGTCCTTCAGGAAATTTACGAAAACGTAAAAAGTATTTCCTGCCTGCCGGAACAGGCGGCCCAGGTGGCGGAACTGTTAAACGGGATCGAACGTGGATATCACAGAAATAATACGGTAGAAGGGCTGCTCCGGGATTTAGAGCTGCTGCTTGAGGATTTAAAGGTCCAGGAGCTTCCGTCCAGCCGGGAAGAATTTGAGGCCAGAGCTATCTTATTTTATATTTTAAAGCAGATCGAACGATTATTGATGATAAAACGGGAATTTATTCTGGCCCATTCCTAAAGAAAAAGCGGCTGTCACATGTTCAGCCGCTTTTTCTCCGTAATCCATATCAGGCAAAGCCAAAGTACCGAAGAAGCCCTAAGTAAATGCCGTAAGCAAATCCATACTGGTCATCCCGCAATTTTTCCGCATCCGAAAGATTGCTTAAATACCCCAGCTCCACAAGGTTTGCCGGCATATTGGCATTCCGCAGGACATACAGGGAAGGATTTTCCCGTATCCCGTTATTCCTGGTTCCCGTTATCTGATTTATTCCGTCCATGATCTGTTCTGCCAGCCACTGGGCCTGAGTATAATACTGATAAATATAAACCTCTGTGCCATTGATTGCAGAATTGGGATTTACATTGCAGTGAATACTGATGAAATAATCGGCCGGCCATTCATTTGCCATTGAAACTCTCTGAGCCAGACTGGTGGTATTATTGGTACCCAGCACCGTAGTGGGCTCCGGCCTTGACACCCGCGCCTCAAACCTGGGATCGCTGTTCAGCAGATTCTGCAAATATAATCCAACCTGAAAATTTATCTCTGATTCACTTAAACCATTGGCTTCTGCACCACTGTTAAAATACCCGCTGGGATTATGACCCTGGTCTATAAATATTTTAATAGGCATATCAGCATTTCCTTTCCTTATTTTTGTCCATGTGTTTTGGACATCCAGGTACACCCGGAGGGTGCTTCCATGTCAGCTATTATAAATATATTCCAGGTTCTTTCAGTTGCTACATTTTCCGGTATTCTTTCTAACAAATTCTGGGCAGACCCTCCCCGTATAAAACGTCTATATTCCTGCTTCCCTGCAGTCTTGTCTTCATTCTCACGCCTCTGCCATCCTCTACGGTCCCGATGATTCTGGCATTTTTTCCGTATTTGCTCCGTTGAACCGCCCTTAAGGCCTTCTGAGCCTGATTCTGGGGCACCACCGCTATCATCTTTCCTTCGTTTGCCATATAAAGGGGGTCCAGGCCCAGGATATCACAGAAGCCTCTGACCTCTGTGCTTACGGGAAGAGCCTCCTCCCATATTTCCACACCGCAGGAAGACTGCTCCGCCGCCTCATTTAACACCGTAGCAAGGCCGCCTCTGGTGACGTCCCTCATGCAGTGAACCCTGATGCCCTCATCCAGAAGATTTTTCACAATGGAAGTAAGGGGCGCACAGTCGCTTGCAATCTGATTTTCAATTCCCATTCTGTGGGAAAGGATGGCCGCATGATGCTCCCCCAGATTGCCGGATAAAATAATGGCATCTCCCGGCTTGCAGGCGGAAATGCTGATTCCGCTTTTCTGAATCTCCCCGATGCCGGAGGTATTGATGTAGACGCCGCCGCTTCCCTCCACCACCTTCGTATCTCCTGCAACGATCTTCACTCCTGCTTCCTTTGCCGTCGCAGCCATGGTGCGGGCGATTTCCTCTATGGTATCCAAGTCCGCCCCTTCCTCGATGATGAATCCGGCGGTGAGGAATCTGGGGATTGCCCCCATCATGGAAAGATCGTTTACTGTCCCGCAAACCGCAAGCTTTCCGATATTTCCGCCGCGGAAAAACAAAGGAGTGACTACAAAGGAATCCGTGGTATAAGCGATCTTTCCGCCTATATTCAGAACCGCCGCATCCTCCAGCCTATTTAATGTTTTGTTATTAAAATGCTTTAAAAATACCTCATTGATGAGATTTCCCGTCTGTTTTCCGCCGCTTCCGTAAGACATGTCAATTTTCATGGCTTCCTCCTGTAACATTCTTTCTGGTTAAGCGGATATCCGCAATCCGCTTCGCCACTCGATTCGGTTAAATCCCGCTTTTCTCACGAATTCCGGTACCAGATTCCGCAGGCCCCTTCCGCTGACACCATACAGGGACCTACTGCATGAAGAGGGGTGCAGGCCTTTTGAAACAGCGGGCACTCCGAAGGATTGATCCGTCCGAGAATCACATCCGTGCATCTGCAGCCTTTCGGCGTCTCTTCCTCTGTCCCGTCCACAAGACTTCCTGCATCATACTGCCGGTATTCCTCTCTCAGCCTCAGGGCAGAACCCTCAATGAGCCCGATTCCTCTCCAGAAATCATCTCCGGCTTCAAAATACTGTTCAATCAGGGAACGGGCCTTTTGATTGCCCTCCTCTGTAACAGCGCTTGTATACATGTTTTTCACCCCAAACCTCTGGTGTCTGATCTGGGACACGATCTCGTATACGGCAGCCAGAATATGCTCCCCTTCAAAGCCTCCGATGACAAATGGCTTTTTATACTTTTCCGCCAGCTCCCGGTAGCTGTTGCTTCCTGTGATGACGCTCACATGACCGGGGCTTAAAAAGCCGTCAATGTTCTTTTCATTTTCACAGATAAAGGAAAGCGCCGGCAGGATGGTTTTGACAGAGGTCATAAGCTTTAGATTCTCAATGCCTTTCTTCTGGATTTCCTCCAGCATCAGAGCGTAAATAGGGGTTGTGGTCTCAAAGCCCACCGCCGCAAAGACATAGTTCACGTCTTTGTTTTTCTCCGCTTCTGCAACTGCCATAAGAGGGGAATAGAGAATCTTTACCTGGGCTCCTGCCGCCTTTGCCTCTGTCAGGGACATCCGGCTTCCCTTTACCTTCATCATGTCTCCAAAGGTGAGAACACAGTGCTTTTCCTTTAAGGAATATTCCACCAGCTTATCAATATAGGCGGCCGAGGTGACGCACACCGGACAGCCCGGCCCGGAAATCAGCTGTATTTTAGGTGAAATCATGGACCGGATGCCGTTTTTAAAGATGCTGGAGGTATGAGTTCCGCATACCTCCATGATTTTTACCGGCCTGCCGTCATAATTTTTCAGTTCCCTGATTACCTCCTCAACCGTCATTCTATACCTCCTCCATGAGCTCAGAAAACACGCTGATGATTTCCTCTGCCGCATCCTGGCTTAATACCTCAATGGCACAGCCGGCATGAATGAGAACGTAGTCTCCGATTTTTACATCTACCAGCTTTACGTTCACATCAGTCATATTGTCCATCACATTGACCTTTGCATAATCTCCCTTTATTCCTACTACCTTGCCCGGTACTGCAACACACATGATATCATATCCTTTCCTTATAATTGCCTGGTTTTCAGGGCATAGAGGTATACCCGGAGGGTGTTTCTTTATTCCTGCCCTTTAAGTATTCTCTTCCCAGATAAATCTGTCCCAGACTGATTCCCCCATCATTGGGAGGAACCGCCCGGTTTAAATAAACCCGGAATCCTTTTTCCCTCAGCAGCCTGATTGTCCTTTCCGTAAGCAGGCCATTCTGGAATACGCCGCCGCTTAATGCAACCGCGCTGCTGCCATACCGGTCCCCCAGCCTGACGCAGACTTTAAGGACAGCCTGGGCCAGACCATAGTGAAAGCCAAGAGCCAGGGAGCCGGAGTCCTCTTTTTCTCCCAGCCTGCAGGCCTCTGCAAAAAAGAGCATAGGATCCAGCTCCAGGCTGTCTCCCTTTTCCACCAGAGGAAAGGTCAGATTTGCCGGCTTTACGTAATTCTTTTCCGCAGCCACAGCCGCTTTTTCCAGCAATCCCGCACATTCTCCCTCATACCTGTTTTCATGTGCAATATTTAAAACCGATGCTGCCCCGTCAAAGAGCCGTCCCACGCTGGAGGTTAAGATACTGTTGATCCTGTGATCCAGGGCAGCCTTTATAATGTCCTTTCTCTCATCCCGGACAAAATCGCCCAGCCCTCCGTGAAGCAGGCAGCAGGAGGCAGTTTTTCTGGCATCCCGCATGGACTGGTCTCCGCCGAGAATGGGAAAATAGCTCACATGGCCCGCCCGGATAAAATCCTTTCCCTCACAGACAAGGAATTCCCCGCCCCATATATTCCCGTCGGTCCCGTAACCGGTCCCGTCAAAGGCAACTCCGATGACCCGCTCCTCTAAACCGTGCTCAGCCATAACAGAGGAAATATGGGCGTGATGATGCTGGACCTTTAATACAGGCATTCCCATAGCCTCTGCAAAGCGGGCGGAATAATAATTGGGATGCAGGTCGCACACCGCCAGCTCCGGCTTTACCTTTAAGAGCCTGGATAAGTCCTTATATGACCTTTCGTACTCTTCCATCACCCTATGCTCTTCCAGATCACCGAAGTACTGGGATACCACTGCATTTCCCCTCTGATACAGGCAGAAAGCAGCCTTTAAGTCCCCGCCTGCAGCAAAAACAGCGGCTTCCGGCTTTTTGCTGTCCCTGGATAAAAAGACCGGATAAGGCACATAGCCCCTGCTTCTTCTTGTCAGCTGGGGCTTTCCGTCAACGATTCTGGCTACGGAATCATCCACAGAGCGGACGATCCTTCTTTTATTATATAAAATACCGTCTAAATAAGGGGAAGAAAGGGCCATCATTTTCCCATCCTCCCGGATGACCGGCTGGCTGGAAACATTGGCGCTGGTCATAATCAAAGGCCCCAGCTTTTCCGTCAGCATGATCTGAAGCGGCGTGTAAGGAAGAAATGCACCGCAGTACATGCTCCCCTTATTGGTTGACGGCGCCATAAGGTCCTGCCTCATATACAGCAGGACAATGGGCCTTGCCCTGGACTCTAATAGCGCCTGTTCTTCCTCTGAAACAAGGCAGTGCTCCTTTATCTGGGAAACAGAATGGAACATGACTGCAAAGGGCTTTTCCTCCCTGCCCTTTAATTTCCGCAGCCGGTGCACGGTCTCCTCCTTAAATGGAGAGCAGACCAGATGATATCCGCCGATCCCCTTAACCGCAGCGATTCCCCCTGCCTCAATAACCTGGCAGGTTTTCTCAAAGGCTTCCTTTTCCAGCAGCTCTTCCCCGCTTTCTCCGGTATTGTCCCGGTAAATGAGGTAAGGCCCGCAGTCATTGCAGGAAATCGTCTGAGCATGAAAACGGCGGCTGTCCGGGGACGTGTATTCCATCTTACATGCGCCGCACATCTCAAAATCCCTCATGGAGGTTCTGTCCCTGTCATAGGGTAAGTCTTCCATGACCGTATACCTGGGACCGCAGGACATGCAGCTGATAAAGGGATTGCCGTACCGCCTGTCCTCCGGATCGGAAAGCTCCCTCATGCACTCCGGACACACCGGCAGATCCGGGGGAATGACAGATACTTCCTCCGCCTCTCCGCTCTTTACAATGGTAAAATCGTCAAAACTTTCACAATTAAATTCCTCCGATTCCAGTCCCGTGATTTCGTATCTCTGCTCCTTATTTTCCTTAAGCACCGCCAGAAATTCATCCAGGACCTTCTCATTGGACTGGGCCGTAATCTCCACATAACCGCCTACATTGCGCACTGTGCCCTTTATGCCCAGCTGTCCGGCTATATGATAAACAAGGGGTCGGAATCCAACCCCTTGAACAATGCCGTAAACTCTTATTCTCTTCGTTATTACCCTATTCGTTCCATAATCCATGCAGCTACCTTATCATAACCTTCTTCCGTCTTGCCGGATACCTTTATCACCGGAGCCGTCTTGTTAAGCGCCCGGACCCCTTTCATGAAAAAGTCCTCATCAAAATCAACGTAAGGCAGAAGATCACATTTGTTAATTAAAATTATGTCCGCCTTTTCAAATGCAAGGGGATATTTATAGGGCTTGTCACTGCCCTCGGTCACAGTTGAAATCAGCATCTTGGCATGTTCGCCGATCATAAACTCAGCCGGGCACACCAGGTTTCCTATGTTCTCAATAAAAAGGACTCCGTCTTTCAGCTTCATCTCCTCTACCGCGTCTCCGATGAGGGGAGAATCCAAGTGGCAGGCCCCGCCCGTGTTGATCTGAATGGCCTTTACCCCCAGGGACTGAAGAGTTTTTGTGTCAAAATCCGCTTCAATATCTCCCTCAATCACATAGGAAGTGGTGGACTTAAGCCTTTTTATGATCTGTATAAGAGAAGTCGTCTTTCCTGCTCCCGGCGCTCCCATGACGTTTATGGCATAAATACCGCTCTTTGTCAATGACTCGTTGATTTCTGCGGCAACCGCGTCATTCTTTTCATACACGGACTCCATGATCTCGATTTCTTTATTCTCTGACATAATCATCTATTCCTCTCTGGCACCTGTCCATTGTAACCTAAATCTCAATTGACTTGATATAAAATTCCTGTCCTTCCTTCGTAGGCCTGCCCTCTCCCCCGCAATAGGGGCATTCAAATTCAAAGGGCTTGCGGACAAACAGCTTCCCGCAGCTGCTGCAGCTAAGCTTTGGCTCCACCCGTTCGATTTGAAGCTTTGCATTCTCACAGGAGGTGCCTTCCGCAATCAGGTCAAAGTAAAGCTCTATGGAGCTGGCCACATAGCCGCAGTAATCCCCTACAACCAGGTGAATTACCTTAACCTTTTCCGCCTGATTCTTCCTGGCATACTCTCCGGCGACCTCTATGATTCGCTGGGTGATTGGGTATTCGTGCATTTTACAAATTCATCCCTTACATTTTCATATGCCGGAGTGGTGTACTGGTTTTCCATGGTCAGGCATTTTTTCGGACATACCTCGCAGCAATAGCCGCACTGGATACATTTCATCCGCTCGATGCTCCACTCCGTCTTTGCCTTGTCCGTCTTGATGGCGCCTGTAGGGCACCGTCTTTCGCACATGCCGCAGAAAATACAATCCTCAATGGTTATTCCTATGCTCCCCCTGGTGCGCTGATACGTTTCTTTCTTCTTTACCGGATAAAGTACAGTGTAGGGGCCATGAAACAAATTTTTCAAAAGTGTTTTTGACATCCTCAATATAGACATAATGACCTCAATTCCGCTGTTCTTCGCAGCAATATCATTTATGAATGAGACGGAACACGCTCTGCGGGTTTCGCTCATGATTGCGTGAATAAGGGCTGATTACCGCTCGGTACAGCTGATGCAGGGATCAATGGTAAGAATCAGGATCGGCACATCAGCAAGAGAACAGTTCTTCAAGGTTTCCAGCAGAGCCGGAATATTGGCAAAGGTAGGTGTGCGGACTCTCACTCTGTCTAAGAATTTCGTTCCGTTTGCCTTTGCATAATAAAGCACCTCTCCCCGGGGCTGTTCCAGACGGGTGAAATGCTCTCCCTTTGGATTTCCTGTCACTTTCACCTTAATATCGCCTTCCGGCATTAAATCAATGCACTGCTTCATCAGATCTATGGCCTGGAACATTTCCTTAATGCGGACTTCCGTTCTGGCAAAGCAGTCGCCTTCCTGGGCGATTGCAGGCGTAAAGCTCAGCTTGTCGTAAGCCGCGTAGCCCTGGAGCCTTAAATCAATTTCCAGGCCGCTGGCTCTGGCCATGGGGCCCACAGCGCCTAAGTCGGAAGCCTGCTGCTTTGACAGCACGCCCACTCCTCTTGTACGGAGCTTTACGGTAGCATCCTTTAAGAATACATCTGTGATCTCTTTCAATTCCTTTTCCATGGAAGTCAGGACCTTCTTGATCTTTCCAAGGGTTTCAGGGCTTACGTCCTTTCTGACGCCGCCGATATCACATACGGAAAATATAACTCTGCCTCCCGTAGTCTCCTCAAAAATATCCAGAGCCTGTTCTCTCAGCTTCCAGGACTGCATGAACAAGCTTTCAAAACCGAAAGCATCTGCCAGCAGGCCCAGCCACAGCAAGTGGCTGTGAAGACGGGAAAGCTCCGCCCACATGGTTCTTAAAAACTTTGCACGTTCCGGAATTTCCACGTTCATGATGCTTTCTATTGACATGCAGTAGCCCATGCCGTGCATAAAGGAGCAAATCCCGCAGATGCGCTCTGCAACATAGGTATACTGCTGATAATCCTTCTTTTCCACCAGCTTTTCCAAGCCTCTGTGGACATATCCGATTCTTGGGATCGCCTCTACAACCGTCTCATCCTCAAGAACCAGGTCCAGATGTATTGGTTCCGGAAGTACCGGATGCTGAGGACCAAACGGAACAATTGTCCTGTTTCCCATAAAGTAGCCTCCATTCTGATGCGAAATGGCATCATTCCCTATTCTTTATACGGTGTTTTCACCGGTATCCTGTACAGCTCATCCTTGAAATCCGGTGTTATGCCGGTGATCTTTACCCCAAATAATTCCTTTATCTCATTTTCATACAGAAAGGAATAAGGGTAAATGATGCTGATGCTGGGCAGCTCTGTCTCCGTATCCGTCAGTATCCGTAAATTTAACAGCTCATATGCTTTATCAAAGGAATAGCTTAATTCCATTCCATCCTTGTTGGTACAGGTGATCGCGACCAGACGGTAGCCTTCATTTTTTAACTTCACTGTTTCCGCCAGCAAATCACTTGCGGATATCTCTTTTATTGTCTGCTCAAACATAATTTCCTCCTTCTGCCCATGCTCTTTGGGCACTAAGGTATGACAGCCGGTCCTATTTCTTTTTTACCATCTGTTTTTTCTTTTCGCCTAAAACCGCAAGGCCCTTCACAACTCCGTCAATGATCGCCTCCGGGCGGGCCGCACATCCCGGCACATACACATCCACCGGAATTACCTTATCCACACCGCCGACCACGTTATAGCAATCGGCAAAAATGCCTCCCGTAGCCGCGCAGATGCCGACGGCCACCACTACCTTTGGATCAGGCATCTGTTCATACAGCTGCTTTACCACCGGTATGCTCTGCTCATTGACGCTTCCCGTAATGAGCAGAATATCCGCATGCTTGGGATTGCCTGTATTGATCATGCCGAAGCGCTCCACATCATAGAGAGGCGTAAGACATGCCAGAACCTCTATATCACAGCCATTGCAGCTTGTTCCGTCATAGTGCAGGATCCAAGGTGATTTCTTTACAACATCCATAAATATCCTCCATACTGCCGCCGGGCGGCTTGCCTATATAGTATGACCCTCTCCCGGAAATCCCCGGGAAATTTACTTGAAAAATGACAGGATAATCAGATTTACCGTGCTCACAACGCCGATCACGATCCATGCGGATTTGAGGGCATGTTCCCATTTCACTCTTGCAGTCCCGTTGTCCACGATGATTTCCAAAAGGTAAACCGCCAGGCAGGCAATCACGCCATATACACGGCTGATGGGCGCCGAGGTTGCAAAGAACAGATAAATCAGTGTCAGGGAAATGATGACCTCATACCAGTGAGTCACCTCAATAACCGCTAAATCCTTGCCGGAATATTCCGTTGTGATTCCCTTGACGATTTCCTGATGACCGTGGTGGGACATGCTTAAGTCAAAGGGAGACTTTCTCAGCTTAAAGGTCAGGATGTATATGAGACCGATGAAAATTCCAGGCAGAAAGAGAATCGAAGGTCTGTCCACCATAACAATGTCCCTTACGAAAAAGCTTTTGTCCGCATAATACAGTCCGATACAGGTAAGCAGTACCATGGGCTCATAGCACATGATCTGTAGCAGCTCCCTTTCCGAGCCTATGGTGTTATAGGGGGAATTGGATGCATAGCCGCCCAGGACGAAAAATACGGAGCCCAGGGTCAAAGCAAATATGGCAAGGAGAATATCTCCGCCGGAAAGCAGGATCACAGTGGTAAATACGGCAAATACCATGGAAACATAGACGAAGAAACGGTGCATGGAATTCACTTCTATGGATTCCTTCTGCATCAGCTTCAACACGTCGTAAAAGGGCTGTAAAAGCGGCGGTCCCTGTCTTCCCTGAAGCCGGGCCGATATGATGCGGTCAATTCCGGTCAGCAGGCCTCCTGCAACAGGGGCAAGAATGATTATTCCGATAATGATTACAATATTCATATTAGGCCATTCCTCCTATCAGCAGTATAACTCCGACGACCAGAATCGCGGCAGATAAAACATCACTCCAGAAAGATAATCTCTTCGGTCCAAAATAATCTTCCATGTACCAGTTGCGCAGCTCCATCTTATACTTTGCCCCGGTTGCTCCATAGAATGATTCATTATCCCCGGTGTTTTCTCCCGCCATATAAATCGGAACTTTTCTCCGCTTGTTATTTTTATAAACCGGAATAAAGCTGATGGGAAGCACGATGAGCATGCTCAGCATGAAAAGCATCAGTTTTATATCCCCGTCCCCGATAGGCGTATAGGCCTGTTTTCCAAATGTATCGGTTAAGTAAGGAATCAGCGCATACTTGGATACCATAGGGAATGTGAAGCAGGAAATAATTACCAGGACAGCCAGGATGCTGATAGGCGCCTCTTCATCCAGAGGGAATTCATTTCCATGCTGATGTTTCATATTAACCTTTGATACCAGCTTGCCCATCCACTTGGTCCAGTAAAACAGCGTTGCCGCACTTCCGTAGGCCAGGCCAATGGTAACGATAACATTGTTGGAATCAATAAACGCCTTCATGGCAACCCATTTTGATATCAGCATTCCAAAGGGCGCAAGGAACATTCCCGCAATACCGATCATCATGTAGAGGGCCAGTTTTCTCGACATACCCATCAGCACATCCATATTTTCCACATCCCGGTTTCCGATCTGATGCTCGGCGGAACCAACGGATATGAAAAGCAGGGATTTTGATACCGCATGGAAAATGATGAGTAAAATTGCCGCCCACAGGGAGCCCTGTGTGCCGATGCTGGCACAGATTACGATAAGGCCTAAATTTGCCAGTGTGGAATAGGCCAGGATCTTCTTGGCATCGCTCTGGGAAATAGCCATTAAGGAGCAGGCCAGGAAAGTAACGGCTCCCACATAGGTTACAGCCTTTCCTACCGGATTAGCACCTAACAGCGGTGCAAGCCGGATGATTAAGTAGACACCCGCCTTTACCATGGTAGCTGAATGCAGCAGAGCCGAAGTAGGCGTAGGAGCAACCATGGCTCCCAGAAGCCAGGAAGAAAACGGCAGTTGTGCGGATTTGGTCAGAGCCGCTAATGCCAGTAAGAATACAGGAATCAGAATTACAGCATCCGGCTTCATGGAGGTAAACACGGACAGCTCCAGGGTTTTATAAACCAGGCCGATGATGATGATTCCCGCCGCAAATGCAACTCCGCCTCCCAGGTTGATCACCAGGGCACGGAAAGAATTCGCTCTGGCTTCTTCGGTCTGTGTATATCCGATCAGCAGGAATGAACAAAGGGTTGTCAACTCCCAGCTAAAATACATCCATGTGAGATTATTGCTTAAAACGATTCCGAACATTGCGGAAAGGAATAAAAACAGAACGGAGAAAAAGAAGCTTTTACGTTCCTTGTACTCCGTATGATGGTGGTGGTAAGTCTTCATATATCCCACTGCATAAATGCAGATCAGGCTTCCGACCAGTCCAACTACCATTACCAGAATTGCTGTCAGCTTGTCAAAAACAATTGCTTTCTCCACTTCGATTCCGTGCTTTGCCTTGAACTCGAAGAGGAGGATGGCTGTGGTCTGTACAAACGAGAGAACTGAAACGGCATACTTTTTATACCGGATACCAATCGTAATTACATACACCGCCACCGCTGTCTCCACAACTGCCATAATCAGATCAATCGCTGCTTCCCATTGGGTTGAAAAAGCAATTCCATTTCTGAAATATAAGCCTACGACCACCAGCGTCAATACAGCGGTCGCAACAGCACTTATTCTGACAATCATGTTCCTTAGCACATCGTCTTTCACCAGGAAGATTACAAACGCTGCCAACAATGGAAAGAAAATCAATACCGTAATCGCGCCCATACTTTTATCCCCTTATTATTTTTCTTTTTTAAATCTGTTCTGAATAGAACATTAAAAATCAATAAATCAATAAAGCGATTAATTTTAGAGAAATGTCTCATCGCATTATTGATTAATTGTGCTCATTATATCACACTAAAAAAGGTTGTCAATGTATTAATTTGCATACAATTTACACAACGCCGAGACCAAAAAGCTGCATTTCAAGGGCTGATTTAGAGATAAAAGTATAATTTTCATTAAGTATATGAGGGATTTTCACAAAAATGGGATTTTCTGCAGTCATACCGGCGCCATCGGATTGTTTCTGAAAAAACACACTTTCTTAACGTTCCCGGGGGTAAAATTTGCGGATTGTTAACATCTCCGGGGGAGAGGGGTATTTCCCCGGTTATATTGTTTTTTTGAATAATAAGTTCCGGGGAGAATCGGAAATCATGCAGGTCTTTCTTCCTTGAGGCAGACGCTCTGGCGAAAACAACCCAACAGATATATTTTTATTGATTCATGTTCAAAGTACGCTTATAAATCCTGAAATCAGAAATGAATAATATAAGGAAAGTTCTCGTTTCTTCAGCCTTTTACTTTCAGGGATACAAGGCCGAGCTTCACAAATGCTTTCCACAGGCCATCCCGGTCCACATCATCCGTCACATAATCTGCACCCATTACGGCAAGCTCGCCGGATTCCTGCAGATTTTACCGGTAGAGCACATAGTCCTGAAGCTCATGGATGAAGCCTGCGCTTCGAAGGCTCCCGGCCGCCTCTTCCGGGTATTCTTTCACCACGATGCGGTTCTGGGAGGCGAATATGCGGCGTCTGGCGTAATCCTCTGCAAACCCGCCCAATACCTCCTTAAGGCGCTCCTGTTCAAATACCCGTAAGCACCTGCCCTGACGTTCCAGGACGGCTGCCGGTATCCCGGCATAAAGCGCCACTGCCGTTCCTGCAACATTAAGAAAGCTTCTGCCCTCTTTATGTTTTATGCTCTTTCCCCAGGGCTGGGACGGATCAACTGCATTCAGCCAAAGGGTCTCTTCCCGGGGCTGCTCTAAGGCCGCCATGGAGCCCGGGTAATCATTTTCCCGGACGAACTGGATGCCCGACATCCCCTCTATAAAGTAGCCGCGGCGCACCCTGCCGGTATATTCCCAGATGCGCAGAGTCTCCAGAGCCGTGCTCCAGGCCATATCCTGAATGGTTTCCCGGCATAAAATTACCGAGCGGTCAAAGCTGCGGTTAAGCAGCTCTTCCACTGTCAGGGCTTTCAAAGGCCGGACCACCTCCCACCGTCCGGTGGAAAGGCTTTTGGTACGGATATTTACCCGCTGACGAGCCGGGCTTTTTTGAATTCTTGCCCGGTTCAGCCATTGTCTGACAGGGGCAAAGCTGTCTGCAGTCACAAGGCCTTTTGAAGCAAGATTCAGAAGCGGGTCATAGGGGGAGCCCTCGGTCAGTCCCTCTAACCTTTGCATGAAGCTGGCCCCGTATTTTAGCAGTGCTTCATAAAGAATCTTTTCGCTTCCTTCCAGTCCGTCCCGTATTTCTGATAAATCCGCCTCCCAGTCAATATCTCCCGACCGGTGGAAGCAAAGCTCTGAACCGGGACCCAGCTGCCAGAATACAGCCCCGCCGGACAGCATGGCATCCATAAGCTCGGGCCGGTAATTGGCCACACGGGCGGACAAAATGATGTTTTCCCAGGCTTCCGCCGGATAAGGCAGGCCGTTTAGCAGGCCAATCGCCTCTTCCAGCTGATGGCTGGAAGGGGCTGCCGTCCGCATCCGGGAGGCAAGAAGGGCGGCATACCGCTCTGCAGGCTGGGTCGTCACCTGCCTGCGGCGGTTTTTGATGGTAGCTTCTCTCGCCCGGTCATAAAGCCTGGAATGGTAATAAACTCCGTCCTGCCGGACGGCATCGCCCTGTTCACAGAGCAGGGACAAAATCTCAAGGGCGGTCTCATCGGTCCATAAGTACCGCTCCGCCACCTGTTCCAATGACTTTGCACCCCGGTATCTTAATAACCTTTGGACAAGGCGTTTTCTTGGGCCTGATGCCGCTCCTTCCAGGGCGTCGGAATATTCTTTTTCATGTTCGGCGGCAATCCAAAGGCCTGGTTCAATATACCTGACGTGCCCGGAGGCGGCAAGGGATTCCAGCCACTGAACCGGTATATCAAGCTCTCCTGCTGCCAGATCTCCCTCGATCATCAGCAGAGAATGAAGCTGCTGTTCATTCTCCGGCAGCTTTGTCCTCCGGGCTGCCAGGTCCAGCTGTTCCGGGTCAGGGGGCACAAGGGACACCTGCTTTAAGGCTTCTGCCGCGGCATTTTGGATGTTCTCTGTTGTGGGCGCATAGTCATACATCATGGACGCTTCCGTCCGGTGGCGCAGAGGCAGGGACATGGGAGAAGCCGTATCCAGGTACATTTCCAAAAGCCGGATATTGCCGGACCGGATACCATTTAAGACGTATTCCACTCCTTCCAGATCCCAATAGTCCTCCAGGCATTCCCTCATGGTTTCTCTGAGAATGGGATGAGCCTTCCGGTCCATCAGGGAGGACAGCATCTCCGCACTTTTCATGCGCTGAATCCACAGAGGCTGGCGTTTATTTCCCCTGACTCCCATCATCAGGGCGCGGGCCGTATTATAGCGGAAATTCATGTTATACAGGGGCGTGGCAGGAAGCAATGCCTCAAGGGTCTGCCTGGCAGTTGAAACCCGTATTTCCCTAAGCAGTCCTTCCGGCAGCGGTTTTCCGTCAAAGGGAAACAGAAGAAAGCCGTCGTCATCGGCCACGGAGTTAACCGCCGTATCCCTATGAAGCTTTGCCGCTTCCCTCACCAGAAGGGACAGGGGTTCATTTACGGAACGGCCGAATACGGAGTGTACCATCATCTGATGGTTGCTGTTTTCATCCATGAAATGTTCCACAATCACGGTCCTGTCATCGGGCAGAGTTCCGGTGCTCTTTTGCTGACGCTTTAAGAAATCCAGAGCGCCCCGGGCAGCCGGGTCATCAAGGCCCATAGCCTTCAGCTCCTTCCACATGGAATCCGTTTCAGCCGCCCGGTTAAGCCTGCCGAATATCTCCCCGAAAGCGATTCCGGTACGCAGCCTTCTGCCCTTGATATCGCCGTGCCAGAAAGGCGGCCTGGCGCCTGCCGTACCGGCCTGGGTGACGACAACCGTATCCTTCAATATGCTGATGATCTTCCAGGCAAAGGTTCCAAGCAAAAAACGGTCTCCGATTCTGGATTCAAAGACAAATTCTTCATCCAGCTCTCCGAGTCTGACGCCGTTTTCTGTTTTAACCATATACAGGCCTCTGTCCGGAATTGTCCCTCCCGCGCTGACTGCCAGCATGCGGCTGTATGCGTCGCCTTTTACTGTCTGATGAATTCGGTCATAAATAATTCTGGGCCGTACGGGAATGTCCCTTTCATGCTCGAAATCCCCTGCCAGCATGCAGAGAATTTCCTGTACATCCTCTGCCGTCACGTTTCGGAAAGGATAGGCTCCGGGAAGGAGCTCCATGACCTCCCGGACCTCATATTCTCCGCCGCAGGCCATGGAGACCAGGTGCTGGGCAAGAATATCAAAGCACAGGTCCGGAGGATTGGAATGCTCAATTCCGCCTTTCCTGGCAACCTCTGAGGTCAGCCCGCAGTACAGCGCCTCTACGGTTTCTCTGGGAAACATGTACATGATGCTGGTTCGGTTTGGGTTGTGTCCGGCCCGGCCCAGCCGCTGCATGGTGCTGGAAATGGAACGGGGGCAGCCTACCTGGAATACCTGATCAATATCCCCTACGTCGATTCCCAGCTCCATGGAGGAGGTGGCGCATAAAAGCCTTAAATTCCCGCTGCGGAGATCCTGCTCCACCTCAAAGCGCTGTTCCTTTGACAGGCTGCCGTGATGAGTCCTTGCAAACCCGTCCCCGCCTAACTGGTTTATATAGTAGGCCAGCTTTTCCGCATAGGCCCGCCCTTCCACAAAGGCGATGGCGCTGCCCTTTCCGCTGCAATAAGAATATACGATTCCGGCAAGCTCCTGCCATATGGGGTCCTTTCGCACGGCCTTAAAATCAGACAGGGGACTGGTCACTGAAATCTGAATCTCTTTGTGCATGCCGGGAGCAATGACTGCAACAGGGGCCGGAGACAGATACCGGGCGGCAATGTCTAAGGGTTCGATAGTGGCCGACAGCCCGATACGCTGAAGAGGCCGCCCGCACAGCTTGTCCAGCCTTGCGACGGAAAGCATCAGATGAGCCCCTCTCTTGGAATCAATCATGGCGTGAAGCTCGTCGATGATAATTGCCCCGGCGGTTTTTAAAATTTTTCGTCCGGACTGGCTGGTCAGCATGAGATAAAGGGACTCCGGAGTTGTGATCAGAATATGGGGAGGCTTTTTAATCATCCTGTTCCGCTCTTTCTGGCTGGTATCGCCGGTGCGGATGGCGATTTGAAGCTCAAGGCCACCAATTGAAGCACCCGTTTTCCGTTTCTCTTCCAGAATCCCCTCAAGCGGACGGTTTAGGTTCTCACGTATATCCCCTGCAAGGGATTTTAAAGGAGAAATATAGATCAGCCGCAGCTCCTGTTTTAAAGCGCCGCTTACAGCTTCTTCCAGAAGCCGGTCGATGAATATTAAAAACGCGGTGAGTGTCTTTCCTGTACCGGTGGGCGCAGAAACCAGGGTGTGACGGCCTGCGGCAATCTCCGGCCAGGCCTGCCTCTGGACCTCTGTGGGCAAACCAAGGGCATTGGTAAACCACTGTTCTGTTGATTTATGAAATATCTCCAGTGAATGATCGGACATGGCATCTCCTTGCAATCCATTTTATAAACAAATCATATATCATTTTTCCAGAATTTAAAAGGGCATTTCACCTTTTTGCTGATGAAACGCCGTTTTTGTGGTACACTGAAAAAAGGGATTTGCCCTTTAGGAAAATGGAAAAGAAAAAAAGGAGGTACTTTATGACACAGGAACTGCCTGCCACCATTGAGGAATATATTGCACGATGCAAGCCTGAAATCCAGCCTGTTTTACAGGAGCTGCGCCGAACGATCAGAGAGGCCGCACCGGTAGCAGAGGAAAAGATCAGCTGGGGAATGGCAACCTTTGCCTATTACGGTAATCTGGTGCACTTTTCAGCCGAAAAGAACCACATTGGCTTTCATCCGGGATCAAGCGGTGTTGAAGCCTTTCAGGAGGATCTGACAGGCTATAGCTGCTCTAAGGGCACCATCCGGCTTCCTTACCAGGAACCGCTTCCCCTTGATCTCATAGACAGGATTGTCCGGTTCCGGGTAAAGGAACAGGAAGCCCTGGCAAAAGCGAAAAAAGAGGGGCTGAAAGCAGAAAAAACCTTACGTCCCCGTTATCCCATGCCTGAAGATGTGGCGGCGGCCCTTAACCAGGAAAATCTGACCGGACCCTACGAGGCCCGCCCTCCATACCAGCAGAATGATTATATCGGCTGGATCACGCGGGCCAAGCGGCCGGAAACCCGTGAAAAGAGAATAAACCAGATGCTTGATGAGCTTCGTTCCGGGGACGCCTATATGGGCATGGCTTACAACGCCCAAAGGTGATTATTTCTGCCTGTAATAGGACATGAAATCCGCCAGCTTGCCGCAGGCAGTTTTTAGCTGTTCCAGCTCCGGCAGATAAACAACCCGGAAATGATCCGGCTTTTCCCAGTGAAAGCCTCCGCCGTGTGTCAGGAGAATTTTCTTATCCGTTAAAAAGTCCAGAACAAACTTTTCATCGTCAGATATATGGAATTTATTGATGTCCATTTTAGGGAACACATAAAAGGCTGCCTTGGGCTTTGTAGCGGAAATTCCCGGGATTTCATTTAAGGCACTGTAAATATATTCCCGCTGCTCGTAGATCCGTCCGCCGGGCAGCAAGAGCTCCTTTGTTTCCTCTTCCATTTCAAGGGCCATGTCGATGAGGGACTGGGCCGGAACATTGGAGCAGAGCCTCATGGAGGACAGCAGATTGATTCCCTCCACATAGCCCTTGGCAAAGGATTTATCCCCGCAAAGGCTCATCCAGCCGCAGCGGTATCCTGCAATTAAATGGGATTTTGACAGGCCGTTGTATGTAATGGTTAAAAGATCCGGCGCAAGGGAAGCGATTGACACGTGCTCCAGGCCGTCAAAGACCAGTCTGTCATAAATTTCATCGGCAAAGAGGATCAATCCGTGCCTGCGGGCAAGGGCTACGATTTCCTCCAATATCTCTTTCGGATACAGGGTGCCTGTAGGATTGTTGGGATTGATGATGACGATTCCTTTTGTCCTGCCCGTTATTTTGCTCTTTATATCCTGAATATCAGGATACCAGTCCGCGCTTTCGTCGCATACATAATGGACGGCTGTGCCTCCCGAAAGGGTCACGGAAGCGGTCCACAAGGGATAATCCGGGGAGGGAACCAGAATTTCATCCCCATAATTCAAAAGCCCCTGCATGGACATGGTGATAAGCTCGCTTACGCCGTTTCCTGTGTACACATCGTCCTCTGTCACATTCTGTATCCCTTTTTTCCTGCAGTATTTTACAATGGCCTTTCTTGCGGAAAGCAGACCCTTAGAATCTGAATAGCCCTCTGTATGGGATAGGTTTTCATTCATCCGCTGAAGCAGGGCTTCCGGAGCCCGGAAGCCAAATGGCGCGGGATTGCCGATATTCAGCTTAAGGATATCAATCCCCCGGCTGATCATACGGTTTGCCTCATCCATGACCGGTCCCCGGATATCATAGCATACATTGTCCAGCCTGCTTGATTTTTCATAATTTTTCATAATTATTTACCCTCTTTTCAAATGATTTAATAAGTGAAAGTAATAAAAAAAGCCCTAAACGTCGAAACGTTTAGGGCGAATATACAATCCGTGTTACCACCTAAATTCAGAGAAAATCTCTGCACTCTCATACGATACCAGCATATCGTGTCCCTGTAACGCGGGAATACGTTGAAGCCTACTAGGGTCCTGCCCGTTGGGTTCAAAGCTCCGAGACTGCTTCGATATACTAAAATGAAGATTCACACCAGCCATCTTCTCTCTGAAATTTATTGTATATTTACTATTTCTCTTCATTGCCTTTTCACTATTTCTGGAAATGATATCACAGACAAGGGTTGTTGTCAATTAAAATTTGAGCTCTGTACAGATTTTTATTTTTATCGGCTTTTCCGGTTCTAGGCATGGGAAATCACCGGAAACATCAGGTTTTCCGAATAAAAGGGGATCTGATAAGCCGAATGTTTTGTCGGCCAGCCGGTTAAAGCTGTCAAACAGTCTCTCGCTGGTTTCGATTTTATTTGAAAAGGTATATCTGGTTCCCTGTATTTCTGTTTCAAAGGTGTTTTCCAATGCTTTCACGCCCTTATCTCCTTCTGGCTTTTGTACACCGGAGCATGTCCCTGCTGCCGGTCACAGCAGCTTTAAATACTCCCCATACCCTTCCTGTTCCATCTTCTCCTTCGGTATAAACCTTAAGGAGGCGCTGTTAATGCAGTACCGCAGTCCTCCTAAATCAGCCGGGCCATCCTCAAACACATGTCCCAGATGAGCGTCGCCGTTTTTGCTTCTCACCTCTGTGCGAATCCTGCCAAAGCTTCTGTCTTCAACATTTTTAATCAGACTGGAGTCAATTGGTCTGGAAAAGCTGGGCCAGCCGCAGCCGGACTCAAATTTATCATCCGACAGAAACAGGGGCTCGCCTGTGGTGATATCTACATAAATCCCTTCTTCGAATTTATCAAAATATTCATTTTGAAACGGAGGCTCTGTTGCGCTGTTCTGTGTTACTTCAAACTGCATTTCCGTTAAATCCCTTTTCAGCTCTTCCATAGGTTTCTTCACAAATTTTTTGCTCGCATCCGACGCTTTTTTCGCCTTTTCAAATTTGTCGGCTCCGATATGGCAATAGCCGTCGGGATTCTTGTCCAAATATTTTTGATGGTACTCTTCCGCCTTATAGTAATTGATAAGGGGCTTTACCTCAATAGCGATCTTTTCCTTGTACTTTTTCTGCAGTTCACTTATGGAATCCTCAATCAAGGGTTCATCCTTTTCATCCGTAAAATAAATTCCGGTCCTGTACTGGGAGCCCACATCGCCGCCCTGGCGGTTGACGCTCACCGGATTGATGACATCGTAATAAAGCTGCAGAATATAGGGCAAGCCGATGACGGAATCATCATATTCCACCTTGACGGTTTCCGCATGGCCTGTATTATTGTAACACACCTCTTTGTAGGTCGGATTTTCCGTATTGCCGTTGGCATACCCCACCTCTGTGGACAAAATGCCGGGAATGTTGCCTAAATACTTTTCTGTACCCCAGAAGCAGCCGCCTGCCAGATAAATCTCTTTTTTCATAAAAATCACCTCTCTTAAAAATCTCCATCATTTAGAATGGGTTTACGGGTTATAATGCCATACTCATCGATTAAGTCTACTGCTGATTTTGCCATTTGTGCGGTCATGCCCCAGATAATAATGTCCTCATACTGGTAAAACAGGATGTCATGGGTGCCTTTTGCCCATGGATATTTTACCCCTCCCGGAATCCATTCATAAGGAAAATCTTCGGGTGGCTCATTGACCAGCTTACTTTCAAATCTTTCCGGCTGCTGGCTGCGGAAAAAATCTATGGGAACCGTTATGATCTCCTCCACTTCATCCGTGCTGAAAGTATTCTCATAATCTCTTATTACGGCGATAAAGGGATGGACCATTAAATTAAAAGGAGAAATGTAAATGTCGCCTGGACCGATCACTTGGATCTTATTTTTAGAGATCAGCAGCTCCTCCTCTGTTTCACGCACGGCGCACTCCTGCAGGGTTTCATTCTCTTCAAGCTTCCCTCCGGGAAAACAGATTTCTCCCGGCTGACGTTTTAATTTATTAGACCGCTTTTCAAATATCAAATGCGTAACACCTGAAATATTGATCAGAGGAATCAATACGGCGTATTGTCTGAATTTTTCTTCTCCGATCATCCCGGGCCGGCGGGTTGAAAAATCTTCACGTTTCATGATGACTGTCCCCTTTATAATTGCATATACAGAACCTTCTCCCCGTGTCCTCCGATCCAGTAGCCGACTCCGGGGTATTTTGCCGATATGTAATCCGCAAAAAGGGAAGGATCTTCTTTGTTGCCATCAAACATTTCGTAGTGCGCCGGGACTGCCAGGCCAGGCTTTAAGGTTCCTGCCAGGTCAACGGCTTCCTGATATGTCATGTTTCCGATGATATTGTCCCTGTACCGTCTTCCATCCCGTCCGTTAATGGGCAGAAACATTATATCGATTTTCCCAAGGGCCCGGAGCTTTTGGTACATTCCTTCGTAGATGCAGGTGTCTCCCGAATGATACAGAGTGCATCCATTGCCCTCTATCACATATCCCAGATAGGGATAAGCATCTGTGTCAGGGTCCTGGTCGAAAAATTCGTGGGCAGAAGCGATTCCTGAGACTTTTATGCCGTCCGGCAGATGAATGTCGGTCCCATCGTCAAGTCCCATAAACCGTTCCTGGGGGATACCCAGGTCCTTGGAGAGAGACGGGACCAGCAGCTTTGAAACAATGAACTTTGCCCCGGGAGAACTGATGGACAGCTGCTTCCAGATATCCCTGTCAATATGATCCACATGGTCATGAGTTCCCATAATATAATCCGCATTGGTGATTTCATCGGGCTTTAGCAGGGGCGGGATATTCCTGCCTCCATACTCTGATAAAAAAAGATCCAGATAAATTGTTTTATTTCCAAGCTTTACGGCAAATCCCATCTGCCCCAGCCACCAGAATGCTGTTGTACCATGCTCCGGCACACATCCATTGATTTCATTAATTAAATCTTCACCTTTTTTCATAAGGGCCATCCTTTTTCTTTATATTTTCCATCTTTACAGAACTATTTATATTTTTCTGTAAACGCATTAAATTCTCAGGATAATAGTTGCTTTAATCTTCTGATATAATAATATAAAACGTATGTATCAGTTTGAACAGAATCATTTATTTTTTCTTTGTATCTACCGGCTTTCGACTTTTCGTTTTTGATGCAGCATGGATGCGGCAGGTATAATTTCAATCTGATTATATGATTCACAATTAATTATATTTTTCCTGTTATTATATTACTTTTTAAGTAATTTATCAATGTTTTGCCTTATGCAGGCGGATACCTGCTCTTTTCAGACTCTTCAGACTGTGGGAAAACTAAGTCTTTATGTTGTGCATTTACAAGCCGGCCTTAGGGATTTGTTTTATGACGTCTGTATAACTGCTTTTCAATGCAGAAACAAATTTTACTAAATTGTTCACGACTTCATTTATCTTACAAAATATAAGCAAATCAACAGATTTATAATTTTCCCTTTAATTCCCTTACGGACTTTATCCAAATAAGCTTGCTTTTGTAATCCATGAGCCTGTTTTCGTAAATATCCCGACTTTTTTCAAAATCATTTGTCCATAGAAACATTTGTTTTAACATATCAAAGGTAGGCTTGTAATTTGCTTGATAAACCTGGAAACAATCCTAAATCTTCTAACATGTAAAGGTGTATCTAAAAAAATAATTTTATCTGCTAAATTATACAGCATTTCTTGGCTTTCTCTATATGTTCCCTCTGCGATCCAATCGTTATTTTCATTTATTTTGTAAATAACTTCTTTTTGCTCTTCATTAGAACGCTTGTATCTTTTTTCACCTGGAAATCCCCAGGCAATACAATCCCCCTCATAATAGGGGATGCTTAATTCTTTTGATAGCTTTCTTGCTAAAGTCGTTTTTCCACTTGCAACAATACCGAATATAAGTATTTTCACGGCAATCTCTATCCTTACTGTCTTTACTCAAACAGAGTCCATTTTCCCAGTCATGCAATAACTGTTAAAGGTTAATGGAAATCGTGTTTTAAGGAACAATTGGTTTGTATAATTAAAATGCGCTTATTTACTGAAAATTGAGCTTCTGTCCCTGTGTAATATTTTTGAAGTCAGGTTAATCAATAATTCTTCAACTGCTGAAATACTCGCTATACAACAAATAATGGCCGCTGTTATTTCTTTTCCGAAAGCAGAAAATAGAAAAGGGAAGAAAAATAAGACGATACCTGTCGCTTTGTTGGCATAGGTATGCAAAAAAGCAAGCTGCCGGTACTTTGCAAGGCCAAGAATTATTGATGTCAAGCGTATTACCGCAATAACAGCTATCCACCAGATAATTCCAAGGGGGAAATTCATAAACGGTATAAAAATCAATAACACAACACCAATAAATATTAAATCAGAAATGCTGTCAAACACCTGTCCAAATTTGCTGGAAGCCCCCATTTTTCTTGCAATATATCCGTCTAAAACATCACTGACTCCACATATAAGATAAAAGAAAAAGAAAAGAGCTGAAAATGGTCTTATAAGCAGCAAACCGAAAGATGCAGCTATTCTAACGGCTGTAATGCAATTAGGAATATTTTTAATGGATTTCACCTCCACCAATTATAAATATATTTAATCTTAAACGACTACAAATTCTGATATGATTAATTATAACAAATAAAAAAGGGAAAATATAGGTAGGACTTTTAAGTATTGACATCGGCGCTGGCGTACCCAGTCAAAGTATTGGCTAAATTATACTGCTGAAATAGTATTTGTTATTTTATGATTGCAGTTTATCTAATATCTTGTTGAATCTTTGCATTTTTGCGGCAGCTCCAAGTAGGTATTTATTTTCTATTGTTGGCGGTAATCATCTCAATCAGCGAAACATCGGGGTTGAGCCATCTTACTGCGTTCTTCTCATTTTTCATATGGATCGCATTTTTAGGACAGAGGTGGACGCATCCTAAGCAGCCCTCACACTGATCTGCGAATATCACCTTATCGATAACGGAAATGTTTCCGGCAGGGCAGACCTTTGCGCAGGTGCCGCATTTATTGCAATCCTGGTTGATTTCATAACGCTGCCCCTGCTTGCCGTTCAGCAAGAGCTTCTCACCGCCTTTTAACATTGCAGTCGCGATTCTCCAGCCGAATCCGGCCTTGACCTCAAGGGTTTTTCGGTTTTGAATATCCGTGATGATCCGGGCAAGGTTTTCGTCAACCCGTTTCTCCGGCAGCTTGGCAGCCTGGTCATTGATATCAAAGCCGGGCAGATAATTGTCAACCATCAGCAGACTTACGGCATAGTCAAATTTGTAACCGTGCTGCCTGGCGAGCTTCTGAACGTTCATCATACACGCGCCGGGAAGATTGCCGTATGTACCGATGGCGAACATATACGATCCTTGAAGCTTCCCTGTTTCAAGGAATTTTTTCACCATTTTCGGCAGTCCGAAGCCATAAATCGGGAAGACTACGCCGATCACGTCGTCCGAGAAAGACAAGCCGGGTTTGCCGATGACCTGCGGAATGGATATGAGCTTCGCGTTGCCGCTGCCTATTTTCTTTGCAACGGAAAGGCAGTTCCCCGTGGATGTAAAGTAGAAAATAGTCATTTTTTACCTCCTGTTATCTGTCCTATAATTTTCAGTCCGGCACTGAACCCAAGGGGCTCCAGCCGCTTTTTCACGTTGCCGAGTTCTGACGGGATTTTGATATGCTGGGGACATTTTTTCTCACAGACACCGCATTTTACGCAGTTTGCCACCCGCATACCGCCCGATGAATGAAGGGCGTTTGTGCTTGTGATGTACTGCGTCATGCCCGTGACAAAGCCGTTTGCGTAGCTCGCATTGTACGCCGCGAAGCATCCGGGGATATTGACGTTTTTGGGGCAGGGCATACAGTAGTTGCAGCCCGTGCAAGGCACTTTGTAGCTCTCCTCAAATACTGCCTTGACTTTGTTAAATACCGCAAGTTCGCTGTCCGTAAGGGAGCCAACAGCCGTGTGTTCGGCGGTTCTGATATTATCGTCAAGCTGCTCGGGAGCGTTCATTCCCGACAGCACTACCGTTACTTCCGGCTGATTCCACAGCCATTTCATAGCCCAGGCGGCAGGCGTAATGCGGGGATTGGCTTCGCCAAACAGCTTAACCGCCTTTTTCGGGACACCGTTTGCAAGCCGGCCTCCCAGCAAAGGCTCCATAATAATCACAGGCAAGCCCTTTTCGTGAGCCTTTTCCAGTCCGAGCCGGCCCGCCTGATAGTTTTCGTTCATGTAGTTGTACTGGATTTGGCAAAACTCCCAAGGGTATACGTCAAGCAATTCCAAAAACGCCGATTGTGTGCCGTGGAACGAAAATCCGACGGAACGGATTTGTCCGCTTGCTTTCTTTTCGGCCAGCCATTTCTCCAAACCAACTGCGGATACCGCATTCCAAGCCGCCATATCGGGGACGTTATGAATCAGATAATAGTCGATATAGTCCGTTTTCAGCCGCCGGAGCTGCTCATTGAACAAACGGTCGAACTCTTCATAGGTTTTGCATCTTCCGTGGGGCAGTTTTGTCGCCAGAAAAATCTTCTCACGCACATGATTCTTGTGCAGAATTTCACCGAGAGTGTCCTCGCTCCCGGGGTAAATATAGGCGGTGTCGAAATAATTCACGCCTCTTTCGATTGCATCAAGCACCAGCCTTTCGCTTTTGGCAAAGTCAATGCTGATTCCACGGGGGAAACGCATACAACCAAACCCTAAAGCAGACAGTTTATTTCCCGATTTCGGGTCAACCCGGTATTGCATACTATTCTTCCTCCTCACATTCACAGGTTTTACGCACTTCCTCAATATGGTTCACAAGAGTTACAAGCTCTCCCCATGCCCCGCCCAGTTTCAGATAATAAAAATTCATGGTGGCTTGCCGCCGCAGCCCGATGACTTCCGCATCAAGCAGAATTTTGATGTGATGTGACACGGCAGGGCGGGATAAGTGTGTTCTTTCGGTAATCTCGCCCACGCGCATCCCCACTTCGCAGTCAGCGCAAGTCAGCGCGGCGATTATGGCCTGCCGCGTTTCATCGCCGAGGGCAATCAGCAGCTTGCGGCAGGCGGTGAATTGGTCTAACGTTACTTTGTCATTCATAGTGTTACCTCGTTTGTCGGTTTAACCGTTCATTCGTTTAGACCATTGTATGTATATTGAGTCTGATTGTCAAGACAGGAGATGATTGAGAAAGAAAATCGAGACGAAAGAAAACGGCCCGCCTAATTTATCTGTCAGTTTACCAATCAAGAGGCGGGCGGCTAAGCGTACCGGTTAAGTCAACCGCAGCCCCAGCACGGTGGGCAATGGTGCATGGAAACAGGAGCGGAACCGGATTTCGACCCGGTTGTCAGAATAATATTGATCCACTCAATATGGCCGAGCCGATTCTTGCCATCAATAGAAAATATGGTTTTGCTGCAGGGCTCAAATCATTAATCGTAACTCTGGTTCTTTTCCGATTAGTGAACAATAAACTCTGCAGCAAATATCTCCGTTATGCAATGGCATCACGTTCCATAGCGCCATCGGTAAGCTCAATGGCTTTTTGTATCTTATTTAATATACACAACCCCTTGACCACCATCAACAAGTACTCTATCCCCTGTCTTAAGTCGTGTGGTAGCGTTTCCGCATCCTACAACGGCAGGAATACCAAGCTCTCTTGCCACAATGGCGGCATGGGATAAAGGCGCTCCTATATCGGTAATGATCGCGGCGGCTTTAGGAAATATGGGTGTCCATCCAACATTTGTAGTTGATGCGACCAGAATTTCACCTGACTGGAACTTTTCTCCATCCTCCGGGTTTGCCAGAATGCGTACAATTCCTTCAATCCTGCCTGCTGCACCGGCAAAACCTCTCAGTGTTTCAGAGTCGGTTGTAATTTTTTTATCCGGTATCGCAGCATCATAGTAATCAACCCTTTTATTCGGATCCTTCACCCATTTAAAAGGATCAAAACGTCCCCTGATCATTGATGGAAGCGGCGGCAGTTCTTTATATTTCTCAAAAGTTTCGCGTCTGGCAGGAATATAATTCAACACTGATTTATCTTCGCCGGAAAGCAGCTTTAGAACTTCATCCAGGTAGAGAAAAAACACATTATCTCCAATTCCTGTCAACTCTCCCGCTTTAAGCGCAAAAGCGCGGTTAACTCGGAATACTCTGGTCCATTCTGACCGGACTGCTTCTCTGATATAGCTTCCTTCCGAAGCATCTGCAATTTGCTTTGCTATCCTTTTTGCTTTTTCTGGAAAACGTTCTTCAAGCTTCTTTAAGACCCTTTCATATTGGGTATGCTGCTTCTTCAGAAGCCCTTCTGCATCCACATCCGACCTTTTAAATTCTTCGATCTGCTTTTCAAGCCATGTTTTATCCTCAGAGGGATCCGGTATGGATATCTCAAACTCATGGGGGCCCCGGTGGCCATACTTCTTTAAGTATTCTTCACGGCTCATTTCCCCTTTGATAATCTTAGTTATCCCCATAACCGGTCCAAGGCTTTCAAGTTCAGAGCTTCCCCTTAAATTCGACAGCAGTGTATTTGCATCTTCCGTTCCTAAAAGCCTCGGAAGTTCCTCATTCAGCTTAAAAAGTACCCCCAATTTTTTACGGGGAGCAAAACGGCCGACCCAAAATGCTTTACAGTTGTAATTCCATATTTCTTTCTCCCACAAGTCCAGCAATTCTTTATTTGATTTTGCTCTTTTAATGCGTTCTTTCATTCTGCTGCACCATTTGGGTGTATCCTCAAGATAATGAGGCATTGCCTTGGCAGCTTCCCTGGATTTTTTTAAGGTATGGATTAAACCCGGTTTCATTGCCTTAATTAACCCCAACCCTGAAAATGGGTAAATAGGAATGCTTGCTTCTTCAGTCATTTTTCCAAATATATCATTCATTTTCTTCAGCATCGGCTTATAGTCTTTGCCGAAAGCCGGATACATTGATAATGCCATATTTATATTGGAGTACATTCTTCCGCAGATATTGCCGGAGAATAAATAATATCCCGGAACTACCATTTGTTCCTCGTCAAGCGCTCTTATTACAGACCAGCTAAGGGGTGTAAAAACATCTGACATAGCCTCGCCAACATTGGTATTGGTCCATAGAAAATCCCCATCCAATGTATCATTCAATTCATAGGTATCCGGATTACCTGTTTTCAGCGTTGTAATAGGCCTTGCCTGAAGAATATACAATTTGCCTTTCGCAACAGCCCACTCAATATCCTGTTGGCTTCCCAATTCTTTTACGAGCTTTGAAGCATATTTAAAAAGTTCTGAGGCGTACTTCTTAAAATCATTTGGGCCCTCATATTTCCCTTTTGGTCTCATAAGTTTAAATGGATATGCATTGGCTTCCCCGGATACAAGTTGTTCGCCAAGTCCGTAGACAAAATTGCCTGTCATACTTGTGTGGCTGCCTGTAATTGGATCGGCAGTAAACAATACCCCTGATATTTCAGACTGTACCATCAACATAATCACTACCGCAATTTGATGAGACTGTTCCATCCCTTGAACAGAACTGTATGTCTTTACCCTCTCTGACTCTCTTGACCGAAAGACCGTATTGATCGCTTCCAGTATTTCTTTATCTGTTTTAACATTAAGAACAGTTTCAAACTCTCCTGCAAAGGAAGCCTGTGCTGAATCTTCACTCAAAGCAGAGGACCTTACTGCAAATAAGGCTCCTTCATTTCTCTTTCGCAGCTCCCCCAACAAAGCTTTTATCTCATCCCAGGCTTTGCTGTTTAACTTTTCTCCCTGAAAAGCCGACGGTAATACTACAAAACCTTCCGGTACCGGAAATCCGTCCTGAAACATTCTGGACAGCATACCGCCTTTTCCGCCTGCAGATGCTTGAAGTTCCGGGGTTATTTCTTTAAAACATTTGACCATATTCGACATATAATTCACGCCTTTCATTTATAGAAGCATTTTTTCATCATTTCAAAATAAATATCTGCTTCCGCTAATATTTCATCTACATCAAGTTCGGTTAAAGAGATTTCCTTTTCCCTTAGCATTTCCTTTTCCCTGGCAGCCAAGCCTTCCATGGTCCAAAGAATAACATTTAAGGCTCTTTCAATGTCCGTACCCTCTTTAAATTTGCAGGTATCAAAATTATTCAATACTTTACTGTAGCTATCTGTAAAGTATCCTTTATTTCTGGCCTCCAATTCAGCTTTTACTTCATCGCAGTCTTCAAAATTAGCCGTCTTAATAAAGTCCAACATATCAGGAAATTTATTAACAAGTATAAATTCTACAGATAAAACCTGACGTAGTCTTTTTAATATATCTTTTTCATCCAAATCTATTTTGCCGAAAAACTCATTCATAAGAATTTTTAAAGTATAGTCATATAAAAATAAGAACAAATCCTTTTTATTATTAAAATAGTGGAATAATGCTCCTTTGGATATATTCGCTTCTTTGACAATCTCATCCGTTGTTGCATTTTTATAGCCTTTTTTTGCGAATTCTTTTATCGCAGCATTAATAATACGTTCTTGCTTTTCGGGTTTTAAACTTAAAAATTTTGTAAATATACCGTTCACCTTCCTTCTAAAATAAAAAGAATAAATTATTGACTGATTGAGTCAATTACAAGAATAGCACTTTTGACTGATTTAGTCAATAATTTTGTAAAATAATTTAACTATCTCTTTTATCACTTCTTTAATCCTGGCAATTTGTGCTTATCATTTCTTACGATATGCTCTCCAAACTCCCACGTTCAGCGGGCTTTCACATTAGTCAGGCATGGAAAGAGACCTGCCAAACTCACGTTTTTTTATTTGGCAGGTACCGCCTTTCGTATTGAACCGTTATAAGCAAGTTTCATCTTTACAATGACTGTAACGCAAAGGCAAGGAAAATCAGCGCTATTGGCGGCAATATTGGGAACCTGTCCATCGGAATCCTGTAATTGGAGTAAGCATAAGGCATGCTGCATTGCGCATCCTGGCCGCCGCAGCGCTCCATGCTGATCCGGAGTGTGCGTTACCGCATATGCTGCTGTTTCCACTGCCATGGCTTTCGTAATTATCCACTCTCATAACAGGGATTCCACTGCATAAAATATATCATGCAAAATAATAGAAACCACTGGGGGAGGCCATGGAGAAAATACTTGATAATAACTATTATGATTTAATCATAAGCAACTCTCTCGCTCCAACGTATGATACCGGCGAAAACATTACATATTTAAACGAAAGGCTTTCTTTGCTTCATATCCAGGTAAGCAGCACACAGGGATGCATTTTAGGCCAGCATCCTTATAGTTTCTTTCCTTCCATCTACTCCCTGGCTTCTACTGTCAGCATTGAGAAATCCGGTATCAATGCAGTTCAGAACAATCCATACTTAAATCTATTTGGAAAAAATGTACTTATTGGAATTATTGATACCGGTATTGATTATCAGCATCCTGCATTTAAAAACAGCGATGGGACCACCCGTATTCTTTCAATATGGGACCAGACCGAACAAAGCGGAGAACGCCCGGAAAATTTTACGTTTGGTTCCGAATACGGCAGAGACCAGATCAATGCCGCACTACAGTCGGAAGATCCTCTGTCCGTTGTACCATCCGTGGATACCAACGGCCATGGAACAGCGATTGCCAGCATTGCAGCAGGCACTCCAAGCCAGGATCAAAGCTTCAGCGGCGGCGCTTCCCAAGCTGATTTAGTGATCGTAAAAGTAAAAGATGCCAAGAAAAATCTAAAGGAGATTTTTTTTATCCCAGAAGACATTCTGTGCTTTCAGGAATCTGATGTTCTGCTGGCCGCACGTTATCTGTTCACTGTTTCCCAAAGGCTTGGAAAACCTATTGCCATTTGTGTTGCCTTTGGAACAAGCCAAGGCGGCCATGACGGGCGCGGGGCCGGAAGCCGCTACTTCGATGATTTAGCGCTGCTGCCTGGAATCGGAGTTTCCGTTTCTGCGGGAAACGAGGGCAACGATCAGAGACATTATTTTAATTCTACTACTGCCGAACCTTACTATAACAATTTCGAATTAAGAGTAGGAAGTAACGATAGTCTGTTTTCCATGGAAATATGGTCACATTCTCCAACAAGACTTTCCATTGATATTTCCTCACCTAACCGGGAGTCTACTCAGTTGGTTTTTCCTGCCATTAATCAATGCAGAAGATTTAATTTCATATTTAATCAAACGGTTATTTTAGTTAACAACATTATTTTTGAGGAAGATACCGGGGATCAGCTAATACTAATACGTTTTAATAATGCCCTCCCGGGAGTCTGGCGTATGCATGTTGAAAACATGGATAATGGCTCATTTTCCTTTCATTCCTGGCTGCCGGCGGGAGATTTAATCTCAAACGAAACATACTTTTTAAACTCGAATCCGAATACTACCATAACCTCTCCAGGAAATGCCCCACACATCCTGACTGTTACCGCTTATAATCAGCTCAACGACAGTATTATGACAGAATCAAGCAGAGGTTACACAAGAAACGGCCAAATCAAACCAGATCTTGCTGCACCAGGTTACCAGATTGCCTGCGCACTGCCTAATAACCAATATGGAACAATTACAGGAACAGGAGCCGCCGCAGCTCATACAGCAGGTATCATAGCAATGGTCCTTGAATGGGCAATCGTCAGAGAAAATTATGCGCGAATGACTGGTAACGATATCAATCGACTGCTGATACGGGGTGCACTGCGAAGCAATACAATCACTTATCCGAATAACACATGGGGTTATGGCCAGGTAAATGTCAATAGACTGTTTGAAATGCTTTCTAATGTTTAGATTGCTGGTGCAGGTATGGCTGACTCCGGGCTGTTCACAGCTTTGGGAAAGACCTTTACGAAATACCTTCTTAAACGGCTCCAGCTAAAATAACGGGTGACGCCAGACATTTTCTCGTACCCTTTATAGGCATCCGTGTGGATGTATCTGGTATAGTCTTTCAGGAATTTCCAAGGAAATGGAATTAAATTTTTTGTATGCTGATGCAGTTTTTAGAAGAGTCTTTTAGAAACAAAAGAAGTATTTTGTCCACGGCATGAAGAGAGCAGGCAAATGCCTGCTCTCTTGCCGAAACCGTAGGATTTTTAAGAATTGATAAATTAATGGGAGGTGCGGATCACATCGACACCTCACCGAATGGCGCGTACCTCTTTGCCCATTCATCGCACCGGAACTCAAACGACTATTCATCCTCCCCAAAAATCGATAATTTATGAACTTATCATATGTACTTCCTAAATAGATGTGTACTTACAGGTTACCTCTTGTATTTCTTCTGATTCATGGATGCAAATACCATCGCACCATACCCTGAATCCTTTTCCTTCGTGACACCTTATTCCTGCCCTGTCAAAGGAAACCGTAATCTCCTTTCCCTGACATACTACCCTTTCCAGCCGCCAATACTCCCAGCTGCCGGGAATCATGGGTCTGATTTTCAACTCCCCATTTTCCTGTGGTTCTATTCCGCAGATCTTATTAATAATCAAGTCACAATATGTCGAATGATTGTAATCTTTTCCCCTTTCATATCCTCCCTTATCTTTCAACCACCCCCATTTTTCAAGGATATTCCGTGACAACCATTCCCCTGTAAACGGATCTAGGTCTTCATCCACCCAATTAATCGTCTTTCCTGATTCAAGGGTTCTATAATGTGATTTCGTATATATACTAAATAGTTCAAAGAAATGTTCTTTGGATATATAATCCCGCTTATAGTCTTTCAGGACATTTGCCATTGCCGTAAGTGTCTGAGTTGTAGCAAACGGCCAAGACGGTCCATTCCATAGACATTCGTGCTCATGCTGTGCCATAAACTGTGGATGTCTTTGTTCTGCTGTTGTCGGACCATACGGAGCCATAAACCCCTGACAGTCTTTTATCTGCATCCAGGCTTTCTCATACCCTTCATCCGGCAGTTCAAAATACCATGGAATGAATCCAATTTCTTCCCGGACATTTTTCTCACTCGACACACCAGAAAAACTCCAGTTTTTTACCGTTTTATCCTTTGACTCCAATGGATACACTTTAAAGAAGGCTGCCTCCGTATCCCAAAGCCTTTCCTGCACAAGTTGCTTTATTTCCTCCGCTTTTTACTAAACTCTTTTTCATGCACTTTATCTCCTGTCATTTTCGCTATTTTAGAGATTGCGCGTGCATCTGCATACATGTAAGAATTCAATGTAGGACGTAATCCATTTCCGCTAATAGAGCATTCCATGGCGTCCCTATCATCAATTGACCAAAAAAGCCCACTTTCATTTCGGTTACTCTTTTCCCACTGCCGATAGTTTTCAATCAGTTCAGGAAATACTGAAATAGCAACCGTAAAATCTCCTTTCACAAGACAGTATTGATATACTGCCTCCGCAATCCACGTACTGTAAGATCGGATATCTCCACTTCCCCGAAGCCAAAAATAAATGTAATCTTCAAGATATTCTGCACCATTCTTCAACCATCTTCCCTCATTCAGGTGATGTCCTGCCGCACAATTGATTGAGTTGAATTTTCCAGCCCAATACACGTCTGGAAGGAATTCTGTTATAATATATCCTTCTGGTGTAGACTTAATATGTTTTCGGTAAATCCACCATCTAAAATAATATGTTTCCTCAATGCTCATATCAGCACACTCAAAAATCGGAATATTATCTTTCATCCAGAGGGACGATTCCGCATTGCTTATATGCTGTATAATCAGTTCTTGATCCTGTCCATTAAACTTTTCTACATATTTCTCTATTATCTCTTCTCTTAACATCTTTCCTCCATCTGCCATATGCACAATAATAATCTTTCCTGACTGTATAATAATTTACCGCTTCTTTATATAAACTATTATCTATGCCTTAAATTATATATTGAAGCTTTAACTTTGTAACTACTTTGTCTTGACTGAAACAGGTAATTTATTGATTTAGTAACAAGTATTTATTGGAGTGTCATCGTCACTCGTCATAACTATATAGAAACAAACGAAAATCCCCCATATCAACTTGGACACAGGAGATTCTCATTTATTAAATATTTTGTTTTATTATGACCTCAATGCTATTGTCTATCTTTTTTCAAAGACCTTCTTTTCTTTCTGATAGCACTATATCTTACACCAAGCACTACGGAACGTATCATAAGTATTACTGAATTATAACATCTGTTGCATCTCCGGTCTTTACAGGAGTAGTCTTTGTCCCTTTTTCAATAGATGTTTTACCATTACTATTTCTTTCTCTTTTTCTGCATAAACAACCCGCGGGGATACTGCTTGTAATGATACAAATGCTACTACCATAGATAAAAAGCATAACATATCCTTTTCCAACTTTTCAACGTTATGGATTGTCAACAGTTTTCTATACAATTTTTTTAAGGGTAGTCATTCTATACTTCACCGGTGATAAATATCCCAGTGAAGAATGAATCCTGTGGTTATTGAACCAGTTTACATAATCAGCTAATTC
>JAEZFK010000036.1 GCA_023437715.1 Bacillota bacterium
CGGAGCATTGTTTTGTCATGCTGTCAAGGGCGGCGGTAGCCTGCCAAGAACTATATCTAGCAATTTTCAAGGTTCTGAATGAGCCATTTTTTAGGCTCGGGGTTTTCATACGTTACTTTACACTACCTTTACGTTTCATGCTCTATCAAATCAGATGATACCATCTGTATGATCCTATTGGATAAGCTCCTTCATCCACACTATCATCTCACCCGGTTTCCGGTTTGCCCAGCTGCTGTAGGGAACTGCTTTTAAATCCAGATCAATGAATTTCACTTTCCTGTCTCCGTAAAGCTGGTTTTCTTTCCAGCCCTCTGTGCTTATCTTTTTTCCTTTCAGATGTACGGTTAAGGTCCCGCCCATGAGCTCCGGCTCGAACACCTCGGTCAGCTCCTGATCGCCGTCTACATAAATGGAGGCCAGATTGTCCCCGTTATCGGTTTCTTCCAGGCAGTAAACCACCGGTCCCTTTACGATGGCGATTTTTCCTGCATCCGCTCTCACCCCGGGATTTGCCCGGACAAAGGCTGCCTTTTGCCGGAAAGTGACTGTCAGGACCGCATCCTCAAACCTGCCGGATATATAGGCGTATCCCTTTATGATTTCTGCATTCAGACATTGCCCCTCAGAATCCTGAATCTTAAAATCCTGAGCCCAGGAGGGAACCCGGAAAGCCACTGTCTTCTCCTCCATTCCCCTGCTTCTGATTTCCACGGTACATTTTCCGTTTTGGGGAAGCTCCGTGTTCATCCGGAAACTGAGCTCCTCTTTGCAAAGCTCTGTCTCCACATGACTGCTGACGTATAAGTTTACATAAAGAGTAGAATCATCCTGGAAATAGATGTACTGACCAAAGGAGGCCAGGGTCCTTGCGATGTTGGGCGGGCAGCAGGCCACTCCAAACCATTTCTGCCGTCTGGGCTTTACATGCTCCTTCGAGGTTCTTGGAATGCAGTTGTCCGGCCAGACCTCCAAAGGGTTGACATAAAAGAAGCTTTTCCCGTCCAGGGCAATTCCTGACAGCAGGGTGTTATACAGGGAACGCTCCACAGCATCCATATAGGAACCGTCCCCTGTGATTTCCGCCATCCGTTTTCCAAAGAGGGCCAGGCCGATGGAAGCGCAGGTTTCTGAATAATTGCAGTCATTGGGCAGATCATAATCCGCCGTAAAACGCTCCAGAAGTCCGGAAGACCCGATTCCGCCGGTTAAATACATTCTCTTTGACACAATGTTCTGCCACAGTCCTCTGCATACTTCAAGGAGTTCCCCGTCCTCATATTCATAAGCCAGATCCGCCATGGCGCTGTACATGTAAACAGCCCTTACTGCATGTCCTTCTGCCGTCTTCTGCTGTCTGACGGGAATATGGGACTGGGAGTACCTGGGGTCATAATTCTTAAACTCCTGGAAAATGTACTGGTGATTTCTTCTTTCCACCTCAGAAAGGAAATAATTTTCCCCCACGCCCCGGCGATCAATAAAATACTTTGCCAGGTCCAGATATTTCTTCTTCCCTGTCACCCGGTACAGCTTGACCAGGGCCAGCTCAATCTCCTGATGCCCCGGATAGCCGTGGCACTGCTCTTTTCCAGGACCGAACACCTTGCAGATCAGATCCGCAAGCCTTGATACGATATTTAAAAACTTATCCTTGCCCGTGGCCTCATAATAGGCTACCGCCGCCTCGATCATATGGCCTGCCGTATAAAGCTCATGGCCTTCCATCAGGTTCTGCCACCTGGAACCGGGCTCCCTGATGATAAAATATGTATCCAGGTATCCGTCCTCCTGCTGGGCTCTGCCGATCAAGTCAATGGTGGAATCCGCAAGCCTTTCCAGCTCCTCATCGGGATGGCATGCCAGGGAATAGGCAACCGCCTCCAGCCATTTGGCCACATCCGTATCCTGAAATACGGCTCCCTGAAACTCTCCGTCTTCTTCTCCGGCGGCTACCTTAAAATTGTGGATGCAATGGCTTGGCTCCGCGTCCTCTATTAAATCGTTTAATATGCTCCACTGGTAAGGAATGATGACCTCTTTTACAAGATCAATGTATTTGTTCCAGGACCTATCGTTGATTTCTATTTTTTTCAATGGGATACTGCGCAGTTTTTCTTTCATTACATACACCTCATTCTTTGGTCATTGCAGGCCTTTATATTAAACGTTTAATACAAAAAATTACTTTTTTTCAAATTTCATGAAATTTATGCCGTTTTTGCTGCTTTAATAACCGTTCTTAATCCTTATAACTGCATACTAACACATACCAATCATTCTGTAAAGTACTTTTGCACAATTTATTAAAATATTTAATCGTTTAATCATGTAATATTTACTTCATTTTTGATATAATGTGTCGTAAGGTGTTTTTTCTCCTGTTTTTTATGTAGAAACAGCCGATGAATAATGAGCTTTATCGTAAATGGATGTCTCCAGCGTTTCAATTCCTCCAGCCACTCATACAGGATATAGTGCAATGTGAAACAAATAAGGGATAAGGGCCTTTCTGATATGAATTACCCATAAAAAGAAAACACGGCCGAACTTTTACATTCAGCCGTGTTCCTTATTTATATCCTTATTCTGTTTCATTTTGCCGGAAACACGATTCCGGTCTGGGATGGGATATCCGCCAGTACTTCTTCCAGGAATTCCAAACAGCCATCATATAAAATCTTCAGGTGTTCCGGTGATAAATTATCTACGTGGATTCCACAGACGCATACGGCAGTATGATTGCTTTTAACTGCTATTTTCTCTGCGAATAATTTTGCCAGAGCATCATCCTTGTGTCCCAGGCAATTTAAGATGGAGGTCGTTGCGCTTCTTCCTTTTCCGGTCAGACTGGGACGCGGAATGGAAAGAGCGGTACTTCCAATATGAGGAAAGTCTCCTCCGTACATGAGGACCGTTATATCATCACCCATGGGAATCATATCACAGCGTACTTTTACCCCGTCAATTATTTTTTCAAATGACTTCATAGATTTCCTTTCTGACAGGCTTAACTCCACCGCTTAAAGCCTTCAACCCCAATCCCTGCGGCATCCAGGATTTTTCCCGCTATATGAAAATTAACATCTTCCAGGGATTTCGGCCTGCTGTAGTAAGAAACCACAGGGGGGAGCACCACCACATTCTGAAGAGCTGCCAAATATCCCAGATTCCTCAGATGTATGGGACTTAAGGGCGTCTCTCTGGCCACGAGAATCAGCTTCCTCTTCTCCTTTACGGTGACATCGGCGGCCCGGAGAAGAAGGTTGTCGGAGTAGCCGCTGTATATTCCCGCCGCTGTCTTCATGCTGCAGGGCACAATGATCATTGCCTCTGTTTTGAAGGTTCCGCTGGCAATGCTGGCACCGATATTTTTATTGTCATGGCAGACATGGGCCAGGCTCTTTACTTCTTCCAGTTCCATATCTGTCTCCAGGAGAAGAGTCTCCTCTCCTCCCCGGCTGATGACCAGATGAACTTCATAATCCGGAAAAGCTTTCAGAAGCTTTAAACAGGCGATTGCCAGCGGCGCCCCGCTGGCGCCGCTGACTCCCAGTACAATTCTTTTCTTCTCCATACGCTTACAATAAGGTCAGAATGACATGGGACCAAAAGTAAGAAAATGGCATGACCAGAACCATGGCCGGCAGCATATTTGCAATGGGAAAGGTTTTAATTCCAGCAATGCGGAAGCCTGTTGCCAGCATCAGAATCCCCCCGCAGGCGGTAAAATCAGCAAGCATCTCAGGCGTTGTCATAGGCATGATAAAGGTGGCGCCGAAAAAAAGCAGAATCAGCACTACAAATTGAGGAACGCAGACCGTACATACGATATAACCCAGACTGGCGGCGAAAATTCCCGCCGTAAAAAAGTCCAGAATTGATTTGGAAAACAGGATTGTATGGTCCCCGGTCATTCCGGACTGGAGCGCTCCGAAAATTCCCGTTCCGCTGGCACAGAACAGCACCACAATGCTGACAAGCTTCTGCATGAACTCTTCCTGACTCATGCTGCTTTCTCTGGAAGCAAAAATCCTGGAAATGGGAGCCTGAACCTTTGTTGCAGCAACGGAAATTCCATATTCCAAATGGACCAGCTCCCCGATGGCTGTCCCGATAATAACTGCGAATATGACCGCAGGAAGGTAAGTCAGCTTCACAATGGAGAAAACTCCCATGGACATGGAAGAAACTCCGAAAATTAAGGTAAGGTTATTTTTAAAATTATCTTTCAGCTTATTTCCCAGCAAAGCTCCGGCGGCACCGCCAAAAAGAACTGCCAGGCTGTTTACGATTACACCAATCGGCATTTGTATTTACCTCGTATTCTTATTTTTGAAACATGTCGGGAACCCAATGAGCAGGGTCAACATCCATGAATTTGCAGCGATTGAAACGATGCTTCTCACTGAAAGGCACCGTACAGTCAAAGATCGTCTTGCAGGCGATTCCATGGTCGCGGATGGAAGGGGAAACGGTTGGATCATTGGAAGGATCCAAAGGATGGCAGCGCACACCCGGAATGCAGATGATATCCGCATCTCCCTGCATACGGGTTGTCATAGCCCAAATCACGTCCTTGATATCAAATGGATCAACATCCTCATCCACAAGGAAAATATGCTTCAATTCGCTGAAAGCGGAAAAAGCCAGCAGAGCGGCCTGGCGCTGTCTTCCCTCGTCGCTGGGGATCTTTTTGCAGAACTGTAAAACTGCTGCATATTTTCCGCCTCCGCTGGAAGCGCAATACACATTTAACAGCTTTCCAGGCATGGCCTTCTCCACCATCTGCAAAATGCTGGCCTCCGTAGGTATTCCGGCCATGCTGACATGCTCTTCGCTGGGCCCGATACAGGTCTGCATGATGGGATTGTTTCTGTGGGTGACTGCCTTTACTTTAATGACGGGGAGCTCCGGATTGGCAGGTCCCGTATAGCCCGGGAATTCCGGCATGGCCTTTCCTGTATTGGTGTTCTGGTCTTCTCTCACCCGAACTGCAGGAAGCAGTTCTCCTTCAATTACATATTCCGCATTTGCGATACATTTTTCATTGATGGTGAGGCATTGTGTCAGCTCTACGGCCTCTTTGCGAATGGCTCCCGCGATTTCCAGCTCGTTGAAGCCTAAGGGAGTTGTGGGCGGCTCAAAGCAGGAAGCAATCTCAATGGCCGGATCCACACCGATACTGATGGAAATGGGCAGAGGCTGTCCGGCCTGTTCTGCCTTTTCACGAAATACACTTAAATGTCTGGCTCCCGGTACAAAATACATGGAAATCTCATCCTTACTCTGCAGACACAGGCGATGGATGGTGACATCGGAAATCTTCGTTTCCGGATCTGAAGCATAGCACATGCCAAGAGTTATGTATGGTCCTGCATCCTCTTCCGTGTTTGTAGGGGCAGGAACCAGCTTTCTTATATCAAAATCAGGATCGGTCGCATAATGTACAACCTCCTGGCACCTTGCATCCTTATTGTCTATGACAACGGGTTTGACAGGACTTGCAACGGCATCCTTTAATAAGTGGCCCAAACGGTCAGGCGCGGTATCCAGCAGATGTCCCACTCTTGTGCGGCTGGCAAGGACTCCGATAGCTACCCTGGCGCCCTCATGGCCGATTACCTGGTTAAATATCATGGCCGGCCCTTCCTTGGTAGGACGCATCACAGTGCCCCCTGCACCTACGTGACGGTAAACTCCGGATAATTCTGCATGGGGATTTACCGGCACGTCTGTCTCAATCAGTTCACCCGGTATAGAAGCCAGAAGCTCTAAGGATGAACGTAAGTCATTAACCTTAATTTTTGACATAAAAAAATCCTCCTTTGTTATGTATTTAAAGCTACTATGCACTATATTGTAGCTATACAGTCAAGAGGATTTTTAAAAATTTACCAAAATACTTTACTTTTTGACAACAGGAATCTGCAGACAGCAGAAATCCACATCCTGCTCCGAATTATAAAAGGTTGTGTCCAGCAGACAGACATCCAGGGCGTCACCGGTTATGGTATAATCGTGCTCCCTTACCCAGCGGAGGAGAAAGCGCAGATCTTCCTCATAATAGGGATAAGAGTATTTATACATACAAACGAAAGTTCCTCCGGGAATCTCCATCACATCCGGAATCTGCTGCAGCTGTGGAAGCACAATAAAAAGACCGGAGTCCTTATATATATCATCCGTTTCAAACCTGGAACGCCGGATAAGGGTTCCGAAACCGTTAGAGGGCACCATGCCATATTCAAAAAGAATATTCCAGGCTTTTATGAACGTCAGGTGAAGAACATCCTTACTCAGCCCGGACGGGTATGGGACAAATAAAAGCTTTCTTGGCGCAATCTGCCTCAGAACAGGTGTATTTAACTGATGGGGTTCATGAGAATCTTCATAAAAGTTTATCCGCTGCTGTACATACATTCTTACCCTGTTCAACTCACATATCTGCGCATCAATTTCCTTTTTTTGATTTTCCAGCAGCTGAATGACCGTATCCGGACTTCTGTTTCCTATATTCTCTTTTATGTGTTCCAGCCTGATTCCCAACTTTTTCAAAAGACAGATTTCTCTTAAAATCGGAATCTGATATATGCTGTAATAACGGTACCCGCTTTCATTAATATATACCGGCTTTAATATATTGATATGATCGTAATAGATAAGGGTCTGACGTGTCAGATGGTGCATCTTTGCCATTTCACTGATTGGAATCAAATTATTTTCCATGGAAAATTCCCCTTTCGTAAGATTGTAATATAGGAATCAGTATAGCACAGGAAATGGGGTTCTGCCTTCATTTGTAATTCAGTTGTGAATATTTTCTCTGCTTTTTGTAAAATCCCGTTTTTAAGAAGCAAATAGCGGCTTATGATGACCTGCATAGCGAATGATTTATTATTTTACATAGGTCCATTCATAAAAAAACAGCTTCGATTCAGGAAAAACATGAATCGAAGCTTACTAATTTTGCGATCAGGATTTCTTTGAAGCCAAAGTCTTTTTCCTGCATTAATTGATTATAGCCGAAATATTATTTATCGACTTTCTGACCAGCAGCTTACAGCCCACGGAACAGACATTTTCCGAATCCACTTCCAGCTCCCGCCCGTTTAAAAGATCAATAACCAGCTCGCTGGCCTTGTGCCCGATATCGTGAAGAGGCAGGCTTATGGTGGTGAGGGGCGGATGGTAATATCCCGACAGCTCTCTGTCATCGTACCCCGCCACAGACAAATCGCTTCCCACAATAAGTCCCAGCTCATCCATACGGTCATAGACTCCGCCGGCCATCAAGTCGTTCATGCAGAAAATGGCGGTCACCTTCTTTTCCAGAAGCTGATCGGTGCAGTCATAGCCGGAGCCTCTGGTCCAGTCCCCTTCCACCACCAGGCTGGGATCGTATAAGATTCCGTTTTGAAAAAGCACCTGCTGGTATCCCACCAGCCTTGCCTGGGCATGAAGGCTGTCCGGCTTTCCGGTTATGACGCCAACCCGCTTATGGCCGTGGTCCACCAGATGCTGCATGATTTCCGAAGCGCCGTGAACATCATCTACCACCACAGAGGGCACTTTCCTGCTTTTTGAATACCCGTATGCCATGACCGCCGGAATGGACAGGGTATCCGGAATGCAGCGGATGACCCGCTCATGGGCCGCAACGTAGATAATTCCCTCTACCTGCTTTTCCACCAGCTTCTTGATTTCAAGCCCGACAAGCCCATAATAATCATCCCGGTTATAATAGGTGTCATTATATTTTTTAAAGAGCCTTAAATTCGTTAAAAGCACCTGGTAATCCTGTTCCTGACAATAGTCCGTTATGCCGTCGATGATATCGGGGATGCTGAATATGGTCATATCCTCTGCAATGACCCCTATGCTTCTGGTCTTCTGCATCTTTAAATTTTTTGCGACCACATTGGGGGTATAGTTGAGCCTTTCGGCCATTTCCAAAACCATCTTTCTGGTTTTGTCACTGGCTCCGGGCTTATTATTTAATATATTTGATACTGTGGCAACTGAAACGCCGCAGCTTTTTGCCAGTTCTTTTATTGTTGCCATTATCCGCCTCCCCGACCTTTTGTATTAATTAACTCAAATTTTTCTGCAATTGTCAATAGGCGGAGGAGAAATCAATAAATACGAACTTCAAAAATTGCGGCTTCCCTGCTGCCGTAGGTGGAAATGGCCCTGATGCGGACGGCATCTCCTTCTGTTCCGTCAAGGAAAAGCCTCTGAAGCCGCTGGCCCTGGGAGTGTGCTCCAATATGCTCCACAACCTTTCCTTCCCGCAGGATATCCACTTCATATTCCTTTAACAGCTCCGGCGGCGGCCCGGACTTCTGTCTGGACAGCACGGTTTCATTTATGGACGGGGTGATTTCCCGGCTTAAATTGGAATCCAGGGTCAGGCGTATTTCCCGGATAAGGGTCTTCCCTGATAAGGTAAGGAGAAGAGACGGACTGTCCTCTATGGGCGCGCGCCAGCAGTTTGACTCTCCCTCCTCCCCTCTTGCCACACCGTTTACCGCCTTTTCCGGTTCACATCCCGGGATATGGTGAGTGGCCGACACCGACGCCTGCCTGCCGTAATCAGCGGGATCCCGGTTAACAGCAAAGGGGATATAGCAGTCATCCTTTAAAAGCTCCTGCTGAAGCTCTCCCACACAGCCGAGAAGCTCTCTGGGAGAAAGCGCCTTCTTTACCGCCATGGAAGCTGCCGTACCCACAGCCTGCCCCACAACCCCGCAGGTTCCCATAACCCTTGTGGAAGAAAATGCCACATGGGAACAGCTGATGGCCCTGCCTCCTAAAAACAGGTTCCGGATGTTTCTTGAATACAGGCAGCGGTAGGGAATGGAGTATATGCCGTTTACTTTATTCCAGACCGTGGGAACCTCATCCTCATTTAAAAAGCTCTCTACTGTATGGATATCCATGGGCCAGCCCCCATAGGCTACGGCATCCTCAAAGGGAGTATTCTCCAGACAGTCCTTTTCTGTCAGCACATAATCGCCTATGAGCCGGCGGCTTTCCCTTTTTCCGGGAAGAAAGCCCACCCATTCCAGCTCCATCTGCCCGGCTCCGTGTTCTCCGCCGTTTTTAATGTGGTCCCAGACCCCGAATACGGCCTTTAACAGCTCATCCCGAAGCTCTTCTCCATGGGAAATCACATCCCGTTCCCCGCCTCCAAGCTCAATCCACCAGTAACCGGAGGTGACGTCGCTGTGGTCCCGCAGCCTGAGCTGCTCCTCCGTATAGGTATTGGCCCAGAAAGGCTTTATAAAGGGTACCTCATGGCCCATGTCCCTGGCCTTAAACATCAGGGAATTTCCCATGGTATAGGGGTCCTCCTCTTCCGGGGCCAGAGACTCTCCATACCGGGAGCTGCTCTCTCTTCCGATCCGGTACTCCGCTCCTGCCTTGGCCCCCAGCACGCCGTCTCCTGTGGCATCTAAAAACAGGTCTCCGGAAATCCGGAAGGTTTTTTCCGTTGTCAGCTGAATGGCCCGTACCGCATCAATTCTGTCACCGTCACATAAAACCTCTGTCATATGGGTGTTTAAATAAAGGGTGAGATTTTCCTGGTAATGTACCTTTTCCCATAGAACAGAATCAAAAATGGGATACACCATCTCCGGGTTTCTCCGTTTGTTTTCCAGAAGTATTTCTTCTAAAATTCCGGTTTCCCGGGCGTTGGGAACCGACATGTGATGGTCCGCCCCGCAGATATGCATCCTGATTTCAGAGCTGGCATTGCCGCCCAAAACCGGCCGGTCATGAATCAGGGCTGTTTTCACTCCTCTTCTGGCTGCGGCAATGGCCCCGCAGACGCCGGACATACCGCCTCCCACCACAACAAAGTCATAATGATATTTCTGGCACTCAGTCATCCTTTCTCCTCCTCTCTTCTGCCTGCAACTTTTGGGCAGAAAGCCTTTAGGGCCTCACTCCAAGCTCCATCAGACGGTTCTGGACTTTTTTCACTTCAAGTGCTCTTGGCACCGCTCCGGAAGCGGCGCACATGGCTGCGGCAATGCCCACCGCCTGGCCCATATTGGCACAGATGGGCATGACGCGGTAATTGGAATGGGCCATGTGGGTCCCTGAAATATCTCTTCCCGCCAGATACAGGTTATCAATTTCCAAAGGCACGAAACAGCCGTAGGGAATGGTATACCCCTTGATCTGTGGGAAATGCTTTTGACAGCCGGTTTCATCCAGGCCATTGCCGGTCAGATTGTGCACATCAAAATTAAAGCTGGCCTTTGCCACCACCCAGTTGTCAAATACCCGGGACTCCAGAATATCCTGCTCTGTAATGGACTCTTCTCCCTTAAAATGCCTGGTTTCCCTGATTCCTACCAGAGAGGCGGAGCTGATGATATAGCAGTTTTCAAAGCCTGGAACATATCTTCTGAGAAAGGCCGTGATCTCATTCATCTGTTCCCTGCATACCACGGTTGCCTTTGTAAGATCCTCGGCCCTTGTGCCGTCCACTCCGGTGCAGTTTGTCATGTTGCAGGTGACAACTCCGGGAAGGGTGGTCCTGTACAGGAGCACATGCCCTGCCGGGCCCGGTAAATGTTTCTTTCCTAACTCCTGCAAATCCCCGTCAGGCAGGGCAAAGCTTTCCTCAAAGCCGCCTGGGAAAACTCCTCTCTCCTCATCCACGCCTGCAACCTTAAACATGATGGTCGCCGGCTGCATGAGCCCGTCGCCTTCTCTTCCCTTAAAATAAGGGGCTCCGGCCTTTGCCGCTATGTCTCCGTCTCCTGTGGCGTCAATGACGATCTTGGCAAGAACCGCCTCCCGGCCAGATTTGCTCTCCAGAATCACTCCCCGGATCACATTTCCCTCCATAATGGCATCGCTTGCAAAGGAATACAGCCTGAGGTTCACTCCCGCCTCCATAAGCATGCGTAGAAAAACCGTTTTTAACCGCTCCGGATTGATGATCTGCCGTCCTTCTCCCGTAAGCTCTGAGGAACGGTTTAAAATTTCTTCGTAAAATCCGCCTTCCGTATTTCCGGTCCAGTGGCTCATGAGCCCTGCCGTAGCAATTCCGCCTGCATCTCCCGTCTGTTCCGCCAGCATGGTCACGGCGCCCTCTCTTGCCGCAGCAACCGCCGCTCCGATTCCTGCCGGCCCTGCGCCCAGCACCAGCACATCCACCTCCTGGATTACGGCTATTTCTCGCTCATTTTCTGTTATATATTTCATCGTTTCAACCTTATCCTTTCACCGCGCCGGCCACCAGGCCCTTGACAAGAAACTTCTGCCCCAGCAGAAATACGAGGAAAGCCGGAATCAGGGCAGAGGCTGCCGCCGCCATGACCAGATTGTATTCCGTCACGCTTTCTTCGATAAAATTCGTAAGGGCAATAGGAATTGTATACAATCTCCAATCGCTTAAAAATACCAGAGGCTCCAGATAGCTGTTCCAGTTCCAGAGGAACACCACCATTGCCAGAGACGCCATATTTGGCTTGGCAATTGGCACCATGATCCTTGCCCATATGAGAAACTCGTGGGCTCCATCCACCCTTGCCGACTCCCGCAGTTCTTCGGGGATCTGCATGAAATACTGGCGCATGAGAAATGTGCCTGTAATGGTAATAAGTCCCGGCAGGATCAGGGTCAAGTGAGTTCCGGTCAGTCCCATTTTATTGAACATGACAAACTTGGGGATCAAAGTCACCTGGCTGGGGATCATCATGGTAGCCAGATAGATCAAAAACAGAATGTTCCGTCCCCTGAACTTTATTTTGGCAAAGGCATAGCCTGCCAGTGTGCTGGTAAGCACCGATCCCGTCAGATTTATGAAAGCAATCTTTAAGGAGTTCCAGTATGCCAGGCCAAAATGGTAATCCCTTGCTGCCAGCCCTCCCACATTCCACACCTTTTTGTAGTTATCGGGATAAAAGTATTTCGGTATCCATTCAATCGGCAGCTTCATGACATCCAGGGGAAGCTTCATTGACGCCGAGAGCATCCATAAAAACGGGGTGATCATGGAAACAGCCAGAGCACCTATGACCACGGTAAACAGGACCCTGAAAATGATCCGTTGATGATTCTTCATTTTATCTACCTCCTTAGTAGCTGACCCACTTCTTTTGTCCTGCCCACTGGAACATGGTTATGCCAAAGAGAATCAAAAACAATATCCACGACATGGCGGAGGCATACCCCATCTTGTAAAAGGTAAAGGCGGAAGTGTAAATATAGTAAACCAGCACATTAGTCGCTGTTCCGGGGCCGCCTCTTGTCATAATCTGTATGGGCGCAAACACCTGGAATGAGGTGATAAAGGTGGTAATGACCAGGAAAAAGGTGGTAGGCGACAAAAACGGGATTGTAAGCTTAAAAAACTTCTGAACCTCACCCGCTCCGTCAATGTCCGCGGCCTCGTAAACGTCCTGAGGAAGCCCCTGAAGCGCCGACGTATAGATCATGTTGGCATATCCCACTCCTGACCATACGGTCATTAGCATCAGAGCCGGCAGGGCCCATGTAGTATCTCCAAGCCACTGGGGCGGATTCTTCACTCCAAAGAACTTCACCATCTGGGTAAAGGGCCCCCAGGGAGAATACATCATCACCCACACAATGGCCACCGCCACAATGTTGGATATGTAGGGCATAAAAAGCGCCAGCCTCATGGGAAGTCTGGCAACGCAGTATTTATCGATGATGACCGCCAGCACCAGAGCCAGGAAAACTGTCACCGGCACCACTCCCACCGCAAAAATTATGGTGTTAATCAGGGAACTGGTAAACCATTCATCCTGCCACATTTCAATAAAATTTTCAAAACCGATAAAGCTCCAGTTGCCGATCCCCTTAGTATAATCCCAATCCGTAAAGCTGATGATCAGGGAAAAGATCATGGGAAACAAGGTGAAAAGGCATACACCAATGATGTTGGGCAGGATAAACGCATAGCCTGTCAAATCTATTTTTAACTGTTTGCTAAGCCTGATTTTCTTCATGAGCAGCGGTTCCCTCCTTTCTTCTTTTTTTGCTCACCCGAGCGGAGAATCCCGCAAGCGGAATCCTTTCTTACTGTCCCGGGGCTTCCCCCAAAGGAAGCCCCGGAAATTGTCTCTCTGATTATTTCTGCAATAGTTCATCCGCTCTGGCTTTGGCCTTTTTCATGCCTTCCTCCACGGTCTGCTTTCCGATAAAGATTCCTTCCAGCTCTTCGACTGCGATTTTCTTTACCTCTGCAATATGGTTGGTAATGGAAGGAACTGCATAATTGTCGGCAGGTGTTATGAGTATTTTCTGGGTGGTATCTGTATCCAGGTAATCCTCGGCGCCCATGACAAAGGCTTCTGTTACTTCCATGGCATTATAGGTATTGGAAGCAGGCACCCGGCCGCCTTCCACTACAGGAAGCATTCCCTCAGTGGCATACCATTTTGCAAATTCCCATGCAGCATCAATGTTCTGGGACTTTGGATTAATGCACAGATGATCTCCATATCCGCCCTGGGTGTAATTTCTCTGGCCTTTTTCCACTACTGGATAGGGAGCGAAAGCCGTCTTAAAGTCATGAGGATAGCTGGCCTGGTCCTTAATACTTCTTACCATCCAGGGGCCTACGGTCATGGCAGATTTTCCTGTCAGGAACATGCTTTCCTGAGACAGCTTCTGGGTTACGGAATCCGTATGGGTGGGAGCTGTCTTATCCACATTCATCATGTTATTGATCAGCTCAACAGATTTTAACACTACAGGATCGTCAAAGCTGGATTCCTTATCACTTTTATACATAGGATCTCCGCCGTTGGTCTGGGCCGCCAGATAGGAAAAGAGATAAGTCAGATCCTGCTGGGAATTCCAGAACATGCCGTAAACCTTATCCTGGCCTTCTCCATGAGTGAGCTTTTTGGCGATTTCCCGGAATTCATCATAGGTCCAGTCCGTGGGGACCTCAATCCCGGCCGCTTCAAACATGTCTTCATTTAACACGATTCCATACTGGTCCAGCTTTGTGGGAATGGAATAAGGCTTTCCGTTAATGTAATACGCTTCTGCCAGGTTTCCGAAATATTTTGTCAGCTGAAAATCATCCCGGGCAATCAGCTCTGAAAGATCCAGCGCCATGTTTCCCTCCGCCCGCTTTGCCAAAGCGTCGGTGGTGTAGGTCATATAAAGGTCCACCCCGTCTCCAGACAGAAGGTTTGTTTCCAGCTTTAAATTTCCCGTATCATCGTTTACAAACCGCTCATACTCTACCTGGATTCCCTTGTCCTTGTACAGCTGGTTGAAGTTATCGCAAACCGCCTGAGGCCCGGCTTCCGCAGGAACGCCTCCCCACATCCGTAAAACAACGGGTTCCCCGTTTGCTGTTTTGGGCGCCTCTGTTTTAGATTCCTCTGCCTTAGCCGCCTCCGTTTTTGCCGTCTCCGCCGCCGGCGAAGCCCCCTGCTCCGCTTTCTGGCCGCTCTGGCAGCCGGCCATCATGGACATTGCCATCAAAGAAGCCATACCAAGTGCCCCTAACTTTTTCCACTTTCTCATTGTACCTTCCTCCAATAATTTTGATTTTAGTTCAGACGTGCAGAAACATATGGGCAATTTGCACGTGTGAGCTCGCTCACTAAGAGCAAATCGCTTATATGTTTCTATAGGGCGGACGCCCTGCACACCTGAACCTGAACTGCTGTCTATACTATAGCAAAAACGGCAGGCAAGAGATATCCCTCTGCCTGCTGTCTTTCTTCCACTTTTTTCAATTTCCTGCTTCTGCGGCTTTCCTTTTTTGCCGGCACTTTAAAATCCTGCTGATTTTCTTTCATATTCTGCTATTTTCCTCTGCCTTTTTCAGATGTGCCTGGCGGTATTCCAGAGGAGACTGTCCCATGCTCTTTTTAAACTGGGTGCTGAAATAATTGGGATTAAAGATTCCAACCTCGTCTGCAATCTCATTTACTTTCAAATCGCTGCTTTCCAGTAAGTACCTGGCGTGCTCCATCCTCACCCGGTACACATATTCCACAAAGCTGACTCCTTCCTCCTTTTTAAATACATGGGAAAAGTAGCTGCCGCTCATGTTCACCATGGTCGCAATGTCTGCAACCTGCAGCTCTTCCTTCATATGATTCCGGACAAAGCTCTTTGCCTCGGCAACCTCTTTTCTCAATATCCTGCCGCTGTTTGACTCATACTCCTTTTTATACTGCTCCACCAGCTCCAATACGGACTGCCTGATTTTTTCCAGATATGTATAATCACTGATGGAAGCTTCCATGTTTATTCCGTTTTTATCCAGGAATAAGTCGATATCAGCTCTGCTGCGGGCAAAGGAGGCAGCCAGGGCCCCGTAGGCCTTTCTCAGCAGATACCGGATTTCCTCCGGTTCCCAGTGGTTCTTCTCTTTTAAGAAGTCAAAAAGTTCTTCCAGAAATTTTCTGATCCCATAAAAATCATGGTCCGCCGCCAGCCGCTCTAAGACAGAGCTGTGAAATTCGGGCGGCAGGACAGTGCTTTCCCTGGCAGCCCCCTCATATGGATGAAGCTTTCCCGGCTCTGAAAAAAAGCGCATTTTCAGGGTGTCCCGGTTCTGTATAATGGCATCCTTTACCCCTTTGATTCCCGTAAATTCCCCGCTCAGTGCCCCGCTCACCTCCAGGCCGTAATACTGTCTGGCGCAATTGGCAAAGATACCGAACTCCTTTTCCATTGAAGTAAAAAAGGCCTTATGGTCCTGATTTTCCTCCCGGTTTACCGCTACGGCAAAATCGTATTCCCCATATTGGAACACCTCCGCCCGGTGATGACGCCCTAACAGCTCACTGAGGATATTTTCCATGGTAAAGATCAGAAGCTCCAGATCCATAAAATCCCCTTTTTTTCTCACCACCTTAAAATCATCAATGGTAATGGAAAGAATGCAGAAGGGATAATCAAAGTTTACGGCAAGGGGCAGCTTTGTCAGCTCCTCAAGATTTTTACTCAGAAAGGTTTCTGAGTTTAAAATCCTTTTAAACAGTCCCTTTTTTATGACATCCAGATTTCTTTCCGTCAGTCCGGAGGTTTCCTGGGACGTCTCCGTCCCTTTGCCGGCAGAAACGGCCTCATCCATGATTTTTAACAGCTCCTCCGGCTTTACCGTCAGTTTAAAAACGTAATCAAAGGCCCCCATTTTCATGGCGCTTCTTACGTTGTCAAAATCATTGTAGCTGCTTAAGACAATAAACTGGATGTGGGGATATTTTTCCCTGCACTCCGCAATCAGTTCAAAGCCATCCACCGGGCTCATCTTTAAATCCGTGAGGACGATATCCGGCTGGTACTGCCTGATCTTCTGAAGCGCCTCTTCCCCGTCCGACGCATCGCAGACGATCCGGTATCCGTAGTTTTCCCATTTGATCAATGACTGGATTCCCAGGCGCACCAGGACCTCATCATCCACAATCATTACCTTTTTCATCCCCTGATTTCTCCTCTCTGATTACCGGAAGTGTGAACAACACCGCCGTCCCCCGGGTCTTAAGGCTTTCTATGGTCAGCCCGTATTCATTGCCAAAGGTAATGCGGATATACTCATCCACATTTTTGATCCCGATTCCTGTCAGCTTGCTTTCCTTTACCCGGTCCTTTCGGGAAGCCTCAAACTGCCGGATGACATTGGGGGAAATGCCCACCCCGTCATCCTCCACATATATTTTAAGGCTTTCCTCCTCCGTGAAACCGTAAATCCGTATGAGGATTTCCTCCCTGTCCTTGTCATATCCATGGATAATGGCATTTTCCACAATGGGCTGAAAGATGAATTTCGCTGTTTTCAAATTCATAAGATCTTCCTCAAGATCAATTTCCAGCCTGCAGTGGTTCCCGTAGCGGCAGTTTTGGATGTAAAGATAATTCCTGATGTTCTCCATCTCCTCCGCCACTGTTACAAGACAATTTTCCCTGCTCATGCTGTATTTCAATATATGGGCCAGGGCGTCGATTCCGTCCACAATGTTATCCGCTCCCCTTATGATCGCCATCCAGCGGATGGTTGACAGGGTATTAAACAGAAAATGAGGATTCAGCTGGGCCCGCAGGGATTCATATCGGTATTTTTCCTTTACCTCATGCTCGGTTTCCAGCTCTTCAAACAGATGGCGGATGTTTCCGGACATTTGACGGAAAGACCGGTTTAAGCGGCCGATCTCATCGGACCGTTCCATATCAATATCCTTTAAATCCATATCCAGGGTATAATTTTCCATCTGGCCGCTGAGCTTGACAATGGGCTTTACCAGCATCCGGATGGAAAGATACAGGATCAGGATCAGGGCGCATATGACGATTAAGAGGATCAGGTTCATCCTGCGTCCGATCATTTCCATCTGGTTGGTCACTTCCTGATAATTGGTAAAATGAAAGACCTTCATCTGCTGCCCGTTAAACACCCAGGGCTTTGGTATGGTGTAATAGCTTATGAGATAATTTCCTCCCGTTGTCTGATACCGCAGACTCCCGCTTTTTTTCTCCTCCGTCTCCCGGTACAGGCGCTTTAAATCCTCTTCGTGGATGATCCCCTGTATATCATTTTGCAAAAGCACGGTTCCTTCCCCCACACAGACATAGGCCATATCGTCTGCATAGGCGTATTCCATTAAAAGATCGCTGAATTTTTTCTGGTCAATGCTGATGATGAGAGTGCCTATGACATTTCCCGTCGTATAATCCTTAAGAAGAGACTTTGCCAGGGAAATATAAGTCTGGTCCTTCTCTTCCCCAATAATATAGGCCGGATTAAACATGGACCACACAATATGCCCGTTATTCTCCCTGCTTTTCTTCACCCAGTCCTGGTCCAGGAGAAACTGGTAATCCTGGTAATTCATGCTCCAGTTGGAATAGATTCTGCCGTAATCGTCAAAGAGAATGATCTTCATATCCTGGACGAAATCAAACCCGCTGCCAATGCTGAGCTTATGTATCATCTGGTCAAAGTACTTGGTATTGTCGTATTCGGAGGTGGCAGGGTCTGTTATGCGCTTTTGCAGCTCCTCGTCATATACAAAGACATTAGTCAAAGCAGCTATGTTTTGCAGATTATCGCAGATATTCCTTTCTCCCCTTGAAATGTTCTGGATGACCTTTTCACTCAGCTTTTCCTGGATGAACTGTTCCATGCTGACTCTCACATAAATGCAGACCCCTGTCAGAGGCATGACCACGCACAGCAGAAGCAGTAAAAACATCCGGACTGATAACTTAGAAGGCTTTTTCATCCCTGTTCCTCTTTCTGATTTGATTTTTCTAAAAACATGTCAATTTTTATTATAGCAAATATTTTATCTCCTGAAAAGATAAGCATTTTTTCAAATGAGCAAAGGTTTGCCAATTCTCCTATGGAATTTTCGCCCAATATCTAGTATACTTTAATTAATTTTATATGAAATGTATAGAAAAACAACTAAGAAAAACGAGGTAGTTCAAATGCTCATTACATTAAAGGATGGTAAAACAACCGCCGTCATTGATTCCGTCGGCGCTCAGCTTATTTCATTAAAAAGCTCCGAAAATACAGAATACATCTGGCAGAGGGACCCTGAATTCTGGAACAAATGCTCTCCTCTCCTCTTCCCCATTGTCGGAAACTGCCGGAATAACAGGACCGTTCTGGAAGGGGAAGTCTGGGAGATTCCAAAACACGGCTTCTGCCGGGATGCGGATTTTACTGTTACTAATCAGGAGGAAGCCGGGGCTTCCTTTGAAATCCGTGATACAGAAGAGACGAAAAAGCTTTACCCCTACTCCTTTTGCTTAAGCCTTACCTATAAGCTTCAGGACGGAGTACTGTTTATGGATTATAAAGTCCTTAACACGGATTCCAGAACCATGTATTACTGCCTTGGAGCCCATCCGGGCTTTAACTGTCCCCTGGAGGATGGAGAAGCTTTTGAAGATTATGAACTGGTATTCGAAAAAGAAGAGACTGTTTCCAGCATGAAATATGATGTCAGGAGACTGGCATTTAACCCGGAGGACAGAACCCTCCGCTTAAATAAAAGCCGGGTTCTTCCTCTGACCCGGGATTTATTTAAGGACGATGCGTTCTACTTTGACGATCTGGAATCCAGAAAGGTTTCCATCGTAAATAAGAATACGGCAAAGGGCGTGGAAGTAGCTTTCCCCGGCTTTGAGACCGTGGCTTTCTGGACTCCCTATCCGGCAGAAGCGCCTTTTGTCTGCGTCGAGCCCTGGAACGGCTCCGCGGTTTATACCACAGAGGATGACGAATTCATCCATAAAAATCATGTTCAGACCTTAAGCCCCGGAGATGCCGGAAGCTACGGCCTTTCCATCCGCATTCTCGGGGAATAAAAATAAGAGGGTACTGCAAAATGAACTTTTCATACAGGACATTGACGGCCAGAGGCCACATCCTGCTGAAATTTTACATTTTCCAGTACCCTCTTCGCGGCACCTCTCTAAGCCATCTTCACCGGACAGCACTCACTGATTTTCCAGCTCTTTTAACACCCGCGCCGTCAGATCCGGATAGTTTCCGATTACCGTATCAATGCCCTTGGCGTACAGATCCCGGATTTGTTCTTCCGTATTGACGGTCCAGGTATTAATCACGATTCCGGCTGCCTTAATCTCATCCACAATCTCCTGCTTCAGCTGTACATAGGGCGGATGGTAGCAGGCAACTCCGCGGGCCTTCGTGTACTCACCCGGATTGTAAATCCAGGTATCGCTTAAGAAGCCGAAGACCAGCTCCGGCCCAATGGCTTTCATCCGCAGCACGCTGTAGTGATTGAAGCTGGAAATAATAATCCGGTCTTCCAGATGATATTCCTTAATCAGCTCATATACCTTTTCCTCCAGCCCCGGATACTCGTTGATTCCCGTCTTCAGCTCGATATTGGTGACGATGGGGGAATCCTTTACCAGCTCAAAATACTCTCTCAGCGTGGGAATGGGATTAAAGCCCATTTTCCCGGTATAGATATAGGACGCATCCAGCTTCTTCAGCTCTTCCAGCCTATAGGATACTACCGGCCCCTCCCCGTCTGTCGTCCGGTCCACTGTCTCGTCGTGGATAATCACAACCTCTCCGTCGCCGGTCAGCTGGACATCCAGCTCGATTCCATCCACGCCCTCAAAAAGCGCCTTCTGAAAGGCCAGCAGGGTATTCTCCGGATACTCTCCGCTGAAACCGCGGTGTGCAAAATTCTTCATTATAAAGCCTCCTCGTCAATCTGCTGACGTTTTGCCGGCCGCTCTCATGAGCAGGGTCTCCGGCCTCCTTTTCCGTCCGCCGTAAGAAAGGTTTACTGCCTGTTTATTTGGTAGATGCGTTGTAATTCTGGATAGCGGAATTGACCTTTCCAGCCAGGTAATCTACCGCCTGCTGGGGGGTGTAGGTTCCGTCATATGTTTTCTCCATTGCTTCGTTGAAGATGGTTCTGGCCTCTGTGGCAACGCCGGAAAGTACGCCTGCGGTGTAGCCGTTAACGGGATTTTCCTTCAGCTGGTTGATCGCCGTTAAGAAGTTCGGGTTCTCTCCGATAAATGTCTTCATCTCCGGCACTTCATAAGCGGCCGGATTAATCGCAAAGTAACCGGTTGCCATACTCCATTTTGCCTGAGCTTCTGGAGTTGTGGTGTATTCGATAAACTTCCAGGCTGCGTTCTTTCTTGCCTCATCCTTGTTATCCATCATCCATAAGGATGCGCCGCCGATGATAACGCCGCCGTCCTTATTCTCTTCGATCCTCGGCAGGTAACCGGTGCCGATTTCGAAATCACTGCTGTTGGTCGCATTTCTTAAAATTGCGGTGGACTCAATAATCATAGCGGTCTGGCCGGCAAAGAATGCGGTCTGGGTATCAGCTGTCGTGCTTCCGTAGTTAGCCGCATAACCGGAATCCATTAATTTCTTCCAGGTTTCAAAAATCTTTAAGCCTGCGCCGTTTTTATCAAATTCAACGGCTGTGGCAGCTGCCTTTCTTCCGTTCTCATTGTCCGCATAGTATTTGCCCTGTCCGGCAATCTGCTGCTCAAAGAACCAGCCGTAAATAGCCTGTGCGTATCCCACCGGAGCCGCACCGCTCTCCACGATCTTCTTGGAGAAATCCAGCACCTCGTCAAAGGTCTTGGGCGGTGTATTCGGATCCAGTCCCGCTGCCTTGAATACATCCTTGTTGTAATACAGCATCGGTGTGGAAACGTTGAAAGGCATGGACATCTGCTTTCCGTCAACCGTGTAGTAGCTGGTAATGATATTCATAACGGTGCCGGGATCAAAATTCGTGGTCTGAAACATATCCTGGACCGGAATCGCATAGCCGCTGTCAGTCATGAATTTCGTACCGATATCGTACATCTGGCAGACATCCGGCATATTGCCGCTCTGCATGGTTGCTTTCAGCTTTGTAATCATGTCATCGTAGGTACCCTGATATTCGCTCTTTACCACGATCTCATCCTGGGATTCGTTGAACGCCTTAACAAGAGCCTCGGTAGCCTCACCGTTTACACCCCCCATGGCGTGCCAGAACGTGATCTCAACCTTGCCGTTTTCAGACGCAGTACTTCCTGCTGCCGCCGTTGTATCCGCTGCCGCTGCCGTTGTATCCCCCGCCGGCGCAGCTGCGGTGCTTCCTCCCACAGAGGCGCTCCCTCCGCATGCAGACAGTGATAAAGCCATGACCGCCGCCAGACTTACTGCCATCCATTTTTTGCTTCTCCTCATAAATAATCCTCCTATCATATATTTTTCTATCTCATACAGACAAGCTCATCTGCATAAAACTACCCCTTTACGGAACCGGAAGTCAGGCCGGATATCAGCTGCTTCTGCCCCAGAACAAATGCCAGTATGGAAGGAATCAGAATGATCATGGAACCTGCCATAACCGGGCGGAAGTCCGTAGACTCGGCGCCCTGCAGCATGCCAAGACCAATCTGCACGGTTCTCATATTGACCGTATCAGTGATTAACAGCGGCCATAAGTAATGGTTCCAGCTCTGCAAGAATACGTAGATTCCCAGGGCGCCCATAGACGGCTTCACCAAGGGAAGAGCAACGGTATAGAAGAACCGGAAATTCCCGCAGCCGTCAATCTCTGCCGCCTCTTTAAGCTCCGACGGCAGCTGCAAGAATGCCTGCCTCATATTGAATACAGCGAAAGCGGAAGCCACGTTGGGAAGAATCAGTGCAGCATATGTATTCTTCAGACCCAGATCACAGATTGTTAAATAATTGGCAATAATAACCGCCTGGCTGGGAACCATCATGGTAGCCAGCATAACCAGAAACAGCACATTCCTTCCCCGAAACTTCATCATGGAAAATGCGTAGGCTGCCAGAGCTCCCGTTACAATCTGTCCCAGGGTGACCGTACCGGAAACAATGAGAGAATTCTTGATGAAAGTGAAGAAAGGAGCCAGCACCAGCGCTTTCTTGTAGTTATCCAGCATCAGCTGCTTTGGCCAGAAGCCTCCGGCAAACACTTCTTTCATGGACATCATACTTACGTTAAAGCAGTAGATGACCGGTGAAATGATGATCATGACCATAATAATGTTAATCCCATAAAACAGAATTTTCACAATCTTACTTTTCATTAATAGGTCACCTTCTTTTCTAACCGGAACTGAACCAGGGTGAGCAGCATCAGGATCAGGAAGAGCACAATAGATTCCGCACAGGCCAGGCCGAACCGGCTGTTCATAAATGCCTCCTGGTAAATCTCGTAAACGATAACATTGGTGCTGCCGGCAGGCCCTCCCTGGGTCATCATCTTTACCTGCGCATAAGCCTGCAGGGCGTTGATAACGTTAATAATCAGAAGAAAGAACAGGGTCGGTGAAATACACGGAATCGTAATATAACGGTGCTTGGCGAAAAATCCGGCGCCCTCGATTGCCGCACATTCGTATAATTCGAGAGGAACACTCTGGAGAGCCGCAGTCAGGAAAATAAAATTCAGACCGATATTCATCCAGACCGTCACTATGGTAACCGCAATCAGTGCGTACTTTGGATCAGTCAGCCAGCCGATGTGTGTTCCCAGGGCTTTATTCAAGATACCGAGGCTGCTGTGAAAAATAAACATAAACACAACGGAAGCAGCCGCAGCCGAGATGGCCATAGGCAGGGCGTATACGGTACGGAAAAAGTTTTTGCCCTTAATATCCTCGTTGCTGACGATGGCAAGAACGAAGCCGATGAGAATGGAAAATACAACCGTCATAACCGCATAATTCAATGATACAATCAAGCTGTTCAAGAATGCTTCCGAGGTGAAAATGGATACATAATTGTTAAATCCTACAAAGGATGCGACCTGCCCCAAAGGCGTCGTCATGGCAAAACTCAGCCGGATCGTCTTGATAAACGGCCAGAACAGAAAGGCGCCAAAGAAAAACATGGCCGGCAGCAGATACAGGTATGGTTCCAACACCCGAAAGAACCTTTTCTTCTTCATCCAAATATTTCCTCCTTTTATTCAACAAAAAAGAAAGCAGCAGCGTATTCCGGCCACTGTACTATGACCAAAACACGGCATTTGCTTTCTCTTCTTCTCTAGCAAGTGTCCCAGTAGTATAAGCTTACCATATATATTGTCGTTTTGCAACAATATATGTTAATATTTCTCATTATCCTTTGTGCATTTTTCGTTATTTTATTAACAATTATTGCCTATATTCTTATTCATGCACAATTATTCCTTTTATTTTAACTTTTTTTAAGCAAACTGCACAACCGCTCGCATAAGGAAGCAAGACGCTTGTCTGCGCAAAAAAAAAGCAGGGAAATCCATTCCCTGCTTTACTGTATTTCCAGAATCCGGTTCACCACATCGATATAATCGCTGCAATAGGTCTGATAAACAATCATCATGGAAGCCCTGAACCGGAGCTGTTCCTTCGGGCTGAGCCGGGTTATGATGCAGCCCGCTTTTATCAGCCTTTCCTCCGCCTCTTTCTCCTTTTCCTCCCAAAGCTTCCTTTCATAAAGGGAGGATTCCCTTGCGCAGTCCATGACGATTTTCTGGTCCTCTCCGTTTAACTTGTCCCAGGTGGCCTGTGAAGCCATCTGCATCTCCGGAATCCGGTTATGACCGTCAACCGTAATGTATTTTGCCACTTCATAATGCCCCATGGACTCATAGGAAGGCCAGTTGTTTTCCGCTCCGTCTATGGTTCCTGTCTCAAGAGCCGCATAAACCTGGGAATAAGCCATTGGCACAGGCTTTGCCCCAAGGGCTTCCACCATTCCCTCCATCAGCTCCGACTCCGCCACCCGTATCCGCATTCCCCTTAAATCCTCCAGCCGCTCAATGGGCTTGACGGAATTATAAAAGTTTCTGGCTCCGGCGTCATACCAGGACAGTCCCACGACCCCGTGACCATTTAGGGAATCCATAAATTCCTGGCCGATCTCTCCGTCCAGCATCTTCCACATATGGGCCCCGTCCCTGTAAAGATAGGGCAGCTGAAGCACGTTCAGCTTCGGAACCACCTCGCCCATGGTCATGACGGAAACCCGTGCAAAATCAACGCCTCCGAACTGGAGCTGATCCATGACGGAAACCTCATCCCCCAGTTTCCCCCCGGAAAACACATTGATCCGGATTCTTCCCTGTGTCCTTTCGCCCACCAGCTGCGCAAACCTTTCCGCACCCATGGTGGTGGGATAGCCCTCCGGCTGGTTTTCCGCATAAGTGAATACAAATTCCGGAGTTACGTCCCCCATATTCTTTATAGCAGGAAAACGGAGTCCGTTTTTCATTAAAACCAGGCTCATACACCCCGCCGCCAACACTGCACATAGCCCGATACACCCAACTGCCTTCTTCATTTTTAACCTCCGAAACGCCTCCCCTGAAACAGGGGAAGCGTCATTATGGTCAGATTATGGATGGATAATGCCCTGAACCTCGTCAGAGTCTACATTGGTGCTGTCTACCAGCACAACTCCCGTATCCACAGTCTTACTGTTTACTGTATGACCGTTTGCAAGGGCAATCGCCGTGCGTACACCGTCATATCCCATATAATACTGGCGTTGCACCACAGATGCAACATCATATTCTCCGCTGCGGATCATTTTTTCAATTTCAGCAGAGAAATCAAAGCCTACCATGGTGATATCGGTGCGTTTTGATTCCATAAGTCCGGTTACAAAGCCTACGGTAGAACCGTTGTTCGGTCCGAATACACCCTTTAAATCCGGGTATGTGGTAAGAATATCCTGGCAGAAGCCAACGGCCTTGCTGATATCGCCGTCATTTACCTTTATATCGTCATTGAGTACCACCCATTTTTCAGGAGCATTTTCACTCCAGTATTCGTTGAAGCCTTTTACTCTGTCATTGATGGTCTGGGAACCGGTGGAGCCTACCTGAATGGCGATCTGAGCGGTCTCATCCTCGGAAACACCCTTCTCCTTTAATCTGCGGATCATCTCGCTGGCTGCAGTCTTTCCTGCCTCTACGTTGTTGGTGAGAAGAGCTGCGCTGTAGTTGTCGCTCTTAATGACCGTATCCACCAGAACTACCGGAATACCGGAATTGTTGGCCTCTGTGATAGGAGCATCTAAGGAAACGCTGTCCAAAGGTGCAATAACGATTCCTGATGCCTGAGCTGATACCGCATTCTGAAGCAGAGTGAGCTGTCCCTCGATGTCGGATTCCAGAGCGGTTCCTACCACTACTACGTTACAGCCTAAATCCTTTCCGGCCTTTTCAGCGCCTGCCTGAAGCACGCTCCAGTACTGGTTGCCTAAAACCTTAACGATTACGTAAATGGTCTTCTTGCTGTTATCCTCCGGTGAGCCTCCTGCATCTTTCCCATCCGCTGCTGCTGTAGTCTCTGCAGAAGCCGTGGTCTGCGCCGCTGTTGTGGCTGCCGCCTCTGTCTTGTTGCTTGATGCGCTGCCTGCACAACCGGTAAGTGTTGATGCTAAAAGTGCCCCCGCTAATAAAACTGTTGTTAGTTTTCTCATTTTTTCCTCCTTTTATCTGCTTACGGTTTATTTTGTCATACCGAAAAAGCGCTTGATTGCATTTAAATTTCCACCCTTATTTGCAGTCTGTGATGCAACTGCGATCAGCAGGATAAAGCCTACAATGACCTGCTGCCAGAAAGAGTTTACTCCGTTTAAGTTTAATCCGTTTCTGATAACACCCATCATCAATGCGCCGATGATCGTATTTAAAATGGTTCCTTCGCCTCCCAGAATGGAAATTCCGCCTAATACAGAGGCTGCAATGGCTTCCATCTCATAGCCGTTTCCTGCTGTGGGCTGGGCGCTGGAAAGACGGGAAGCTACCAGGATTCCGCAGATCGCGGCAGAAAGGCCGGAAATGCAGTAGGCAAACATACGGGTCTTTACCGCATTGATGCCGGAGAGCTTGGCCGCCTCTAAATTGGAGCCGCAGGCGTAGATCTGGCGTCCGATGCGCATTTTTGCAAGAACAATACCTAAAATTATCGCATAAACCAGGGTGATGATTACGCTGTAGGGAAGTCCGTTTCCTCCGATACGCCCACCGCCCAGCACATAAAACTGCTTCTGTACTGCTTCCGACGGAATATTGGTGGTGTAAAGGGGAGCGCCGTTTACCAGAACGTTTGCCATGCCCCGGTATACCCATTGGGTGGCAAGGGTCGCCACAAAGGGGACAACTCCCAGGATCTCAATGAAAAATCCGTTCATGATGCCTGTTGCAATTCCCATGGTAAGGCACAATATGATGCAGACTCCCAGGGGAAGCCCCTTGGTCAGAAGGCTTACCATGATGATGCCGGATAAGGCCATGGAAGCGCCGGCGGATAAATCATTTCCGCCGCAGACCAGACAAAAGGTCAGGCCGCAGCCAATGATGGTATAAGTAACAATCTGCTGCAAAAGATTCTGTAAATTGGCCGGGGCCAGGAATTTATCCACCTGCAGAACGGAGAACAGTAGGAACAGCCCTACGAGAATTCCAAAGGAATAAATCGCTCTTCTGGTAGCAGCATTTAATTTTCCGAAAGAGCTGCTGCCTTTTACTCTTTGTTCTTTATTTTCCTGTTTTATTTTTAAGTCCGCCATTTTCCTCTTCCTTTCCGTCATGCCCCTGCTTCCAGGGAAGGGGCCGGTTTTCCTTCTAATTTATTGTACCCTGCCGCCAGATAGAGAATCTGCTCCTGAGTGGCTGTACTGGCATCCAGTTCTCCGTTGATTTCTCCCTGGTGGATCACCAGGATTCTGTCGCTCATGCCCAGTATCTCCGGCAGCTCCGAAGAAATCATGATAATAGCCACACCCTGATCGCTTAACTGGTTAAACAGCTCGTATACCTCGTATTTGGCTCCTACGTCAATTCCTCTCGTGGGTTCATCCACGATCAGCACCTTGACATTATTGCAGAGCCATTTTGCAAGGACCACCTTCTGCTGGTTTCCGCCTGATAAATTTCCGCAAAGCTGATGGATGCTTGGAGTCTTTGTGCGAAGAAGCTCTACATATTTTTCCGCGTTTTCCGCTCCTGCCTTATCATCCAAAAAGCCGAAGTGGGTTAAGTCCGGCAAATGGGCCATGTTGGTGTTGTATTTGATATCCAGCCCCAGGGCCAGTCCATCCCGTTTCCGGTCCTCTGTGGCGTAGCCGATGCCGTTTTTAATGGCCTGAATCACGGAGTTGATCTTCACCGGCTTTCCCTCGATCCACAGCTCCATGGTGTCCGGCCGGTCAGCACCGAAGATGCAGCGCATCAGCTCGGTCCGCCCTGCTCCTACCAGACCGGAGATTCCCAGGATCTCGCCCTTTCTTACGAAGAAATGGTCTGCATTGACCTTTGTCCCCCGCCGGACGTTTCTGGCCTCCAGTACCACCTCTCCGATGGTTCTCTTGTGCTTTGGATATTTATCTTCCAGGGATCGGCCTACGATCATGTTTACCAGCTCATCCATGGTGATTTCGGATAAATTTCTGGTTCCTATGTACTGGCCGTCGCGGATGATGGTCACCCGTTCACAAATCTGGTTTAACTCCGCCATGCGGTGGGAAATGTATACCATTCCCACGCCCTTTGCTTTCAGCCTGCGGATGATATCAAAAAGCTGTTCAATCTCCCGCTCCGTCAGGGTTGCCGTAGGCTCGTCCAAAACCAGAATCTTGGAATTAAAGCTGATGGCCTTTGCGATCTCCACCATCTGCTGCTGGGCAATGCTTAAGCTGCCTACGTGAGCATAGGTGTTCAGCTTGATGCCCAAGTCATCCAGAATCTTCTGGGCTTCCCTGTGCATTGCTTTGTCATCTATGAAAATGCCTTTTTTCTGGGCTCTTCCGATAAATATATTGTCAGCCACGCTTAAATGGCCGCACATGTTCAGCTCCTGCATGATGATGCTTACGCCCAGCTCATGGGCCTTTGCAACGGAGTCGATGACAACGTTCTCTCCCTCAATAAATATTTCGCCCTCGTCTGCACGGTGTACGCCTGACAGGATCTTCATGAGCGTGGACTTTCCCGCGCCATTTTCACCTACAAGCCCCAGGACCTCTCCCTTGTTTACCGTAAGGGAGACCTTATCAAGAGCCTTAACTCCGGGGAAGCTTTTGCTGATTCCCTCCATGCGAAACAGCTCCTGTTCCATACTCCCTCCTCCTTTCTTCTTTTCCGCCCATGCTTTTTGGGCATACCCTCTTAAAACCACTCTTTTATTCTACGGTCTGATTATATCTGTCCCGGAAACGAATTTATATCGTAAATTTTTATCATCCATAGTAATTTCTTAGCTTTTCTGTTTACTATAAACAAAAAACCACCCAATACCTGCACGTATTAGGTGGTTTTTGTGATTTCTCCTGTTTAAAGCTTCTGCAGTATCTCCATCCTGTACTCAGAAGGATTCATTCCTGTAAGCCTGCGAAAGACCTTGGTGAAATAATTGGAATCCGGATAGCCGACTCTTGCTCCCACATCCTTTACATTGACATTGGGCTGGCAGAGAAGCTTCTTGGCCTCATTAATCCGGTACTCCGATAAATAGGAGGTGAAGTTCTGGCCGTACTGGAGCTTGAACATTTTACAGAAATAGGGCTCCGAATAATTGACGGCCCTGGCTGCATCGTTCATGGAAATCTCATTCATGTAGTGGCTCCGTATATACTCCTCAACCATGGAAGCCATGACCGAAAGCCTGGTGTAGGAAAGGTCCTCTGTCTGGCCCCCCTGCTCCTTTTCCTCATCACTGTCCAGAAAATGGCGGATATTTTTCTTTATGAGCTCTGACGCCACGGTCTTTCCCTGTCTCCACTGCTCATGCTGCCCCGCAATCCGAAGGGCCTCCTCGACCACATTGATGATCTCTCTGCTGGAATAGGGCTTTAAAAGATATTCCATGGCTCCCACGGAAATGGCTTTTCTGGCATAGTCAAAGCGGTCATAGGCCGTCAGGAAAATGATACAGCACTCCGGCCCTTCTCTCCGTATGATCTCCGCCGCCTGTATCCCGTTCATCCCCGGCATTCCGATGTCCAGGATGGCTACCTGTATCTCCTCCCTGGAAAATATCTCCACCGCTTCTTTCCCGTTTTCCGCCTCCCATATCAGGCACTGGTCCCCAAACTTTTTTTGAAGCGTCTTTTTTAAAACCTGACGCTCAATTAATTCATCCTCCACAATCAGTAAACCAAACATGGTGCACCCTACTCCTTCTTTTTCCCAAACTCTATCTGAATCACGGTCCCCCGGCCCTGGCGGCTGTCCAGCAATACCTGTCCGCTTTCATAATATGCGGTGATCCTTCTGTAAATATTCCCCAGCCCTATCCCAAGACCCGTTCCCCTGGCCGTTAAAGCTTCCTGTATTTCCTTTAAATGTTCGGGGCTCATTCCCTTCCCCGTATCTGCTACGGAAATCCACATTTTCTCCTTTTTTCTGCGGATCCGTATGTAAATGGCCCCTCCCTCTTCTTTCTCCGATATTCCATGAATGACCGCATTCTCCACCAGAGGCTGCAAAATAAACACCGGCACCTCTTCCCGTTCAAGGTCCGGCTCACAGTCAATGTGCCAGCGTATCCGTTTTCCGAAACGCATCCGCTGGATGTACATATAATCCTCCACCACCTTAAGCTCCTGCCCCAAAGGGGTAAAGGCATTGGAGGTGCGGATGCTGTATCTTAGAAGATTGCTCATTGCAACCAGCATTTCCTCTGTGACAGGGGCCTCCTCTACCTGGGCCATGCGTGCGGTCATATTTAGGGTATTGAAGAGGAAATGAGGGTTTAACTGGCTCTTGATTAGCTGCAGCTGGGCAAAGGAAAACTGCTGTTCCAGCTCCGACCGTTCCAGCTCCTGCTTATGGAGCCGTTCCTCCATGACCCGCTTTTCCTCTGCGGCGGCAAGATAATTTTCCGTAGAATGCTTCATCTTATTAAACGCGCTGACCAGCTGTCCGATTTCATCCCTGCCGCCCCACTTCACATCATCGCCGGAAAAATCATTTTTTTCAATCCGGCGGGAGGATACGGCAAGCTGCACCAGCACATTGGCGATGTTTCCCGTAACAAACCGCATGGCCATCACCAGCAGCAGAAACGCTCCTGCATTGATGAAAACCAGCACCAGGGGCATCCGTTTCAGCCCCGGAACCTGTGATTCGTAATAATCATTTCCTTCCGTAAGGACAGCCCTTGTGAGGCGGGAGGCGTAGGTATCTAAATACTCCTGCATGCGGTATACCTTGTACAGCTCCTTAATATAGCCGTCATCCCGGGGCGCCATGGCAAATACCTTTTCTTTCTGCTTTTCATAGACGCCGTAGCAGTTGAGAATGTTCCAGGTAATCCCGTACCGGACCTCTCCTATCTGATTGTAATCATAGGGCAGCTTTTCCAGGTACGCCTTTGTCTCCCTGCTGGATCTTAAATAGGCCTCTTCGTTTTCCTGACTCCTGTCCGTAATGAGCTTTGCGAAATAACCGGATTCCTCTTCCATGGAATCCTGGAATTTATAGCAGGATAGGTTGTCATCCATGATCAGCTGCACATTGTCTATAAAATAATAAACCACCCGTAAATTAATGCCGATAGACGCTGCCATCATAAGCGCCACGCTGCCGATGATGACATACAGCTTCCTTCTCAGCGTCATCTGATACCAGAAATCAAGTATTTTCTCCCCTGCCCCCATTGGTCTGCGAAGCTCCTTTCCCCTGAAATGAATTTCAGCTTTTGCGGTTACTATAAGGAAAAGGGGGAAATGTGTCAATAAACAGAATTTAATCTTAAGGAAAACTTAATACTTTATTTCCCCTCAGGACCGGTCTCCCGCCCCCTGATTAAGGATAATTCGCAGACAGAAAAACAGGCGGCGAAACCGGCTGGATTTTCGCTGCCTGTCCTGAGGAACAGAAAATAAAAAGATATGTTTTCAGATATGAATGGGATGCGCCGGTTTCAGAAATACCATTTATCCTATGGGATACGTACACTTTATCACCATCTCATTTCCATGACAATGGGGTTTGCACCTTTTGGTCATATTATTGCGTTTTTTGATATTTTTTATAAATTCATATGATTTTCCTTCAGGAAATCCTCATGTATTCAGTTCAAAATTGCTTTTATTTTTTCAGCTTATCCAGTTCATTTATTCTCTCCAGAAAATGATGTTCCACAGGAGATGGAATATATTCTTGCTTCTTCTTATACTTCTCATATTCCATATGCGCTTTCTCCAACGCCTGCTTGTGTGTCACATTACCTTTGGTCATCAATATATCTCGTCTGGTCATTTTTAAATAATCGTCAATCGTCTCCAGCCAATCTTTCATGTACATAGGCTCCTGGTTAAGGGCATGTACCTCTGCAATATCCAAATAAGCAGTTACAATTTTATTTAACGCATCTAACTTTTTCATTCAGATAATTTTTCGCAATTTCAACATCTGATCGCTTAATAGATCCTCCAGACCAGGAAGTCAGTCCAATATTATCCTTATCTGCATCTACCCGCTGATAAATCAATTCTGCCGCCGTATGTTTATGAGCTGCCCAGTGCATTTTATTCTGTACCTGCTAAAAAAATAAAATTGAGCTTTCGGCTTGGGGATTATAGTCAATGCTGGTTGCATAAATTTCCAGAACCTTTCTCCAAAATACCTTCTCTGAAGAACGGATTTCGCGGATGCGGTCCAACAATTCATCAAAATAATTTCCTCCGCCCAGATTTTTCAAGCGGTCATCATCCAGTGCAAATCCCTTTTTCATATACTCTTTGAGAATATTCGTTGCCCAAATCCTGAATTGGGTTCCTCTAAGGGATTTTACACGATATCCTACGGAAATAATTACATCCAGATTATAATAATCAACCTGATCTTTAAAGATGTTCCTCACATGTCTCAACTTTTGTAATGCCGTCCTCCGTCGTATACGTTGTAATATTTGACTGCTTCATCAACTTATCATTCTTTTCGCCTCGCCCAGACCTCAAATAAGTAAAAATACCATTTTACTTATTATCTGTATTCTATAAATCCACATCATTTTTACTCAAATTTATTAGCAGTCTTTATTCTGCACTCATTTTTATTATATATGAATCTATCTCAGATTTCAACAATTTTTAGAACATTTGTTCTCCTGATGTTGTTTCCAATCTCATCATTGCTGCTTAGAACAGCCTCCACATTCCTGGCTGTAAACTGCGAATAAAAACAGAAATTTCAGTCGTAAACAGTTATATATTAGGTTGTTAAAGTATGCCGCATCATGGACGATTATTATGCCAAAAACTAAAGCTCCCTGTGATAAATATTTTCGCCACTAACAAAAAACAGGCGGCGAAACCGGCTGGATTCTCGCTGCCTGTCCTGAAGAACAGAAATAAAAAGATATGTTTTTAGATATGAACAGAATGCGCCGGTTTCAGAAATACCACTTATCCTATGAGATAACTACACTTTATCACCATCTCATTTTCATGGCAACAAGGTTTGCACCTTTTGATATTTTTTTATAAATTCATATGATTTTCCTTCAGGAAATCCCCATATACTTTCCGGAACTTCTTTTTTCTCCCGCTGCTTACATAGAGGACTTCCCCATTCTGCATCTCGACTGCCTCCCCTTTCACGTTTCTGATATATTGCATATTGATAATATTATGCCTGTTGATTCTGATAAACTGATTTCCGGGAAGCCTGCCCTCTTCTTCATCCAGCTTCGCCCTTATGCGGATCCTGCCCCTTTTCACGACCACGCTGGCTTTCCTGTAATAGGATTCTAAAAAAAGAATGTCCTGCGTATCTAAAACGCAGGACTGTCCGTTAAAAAATGCAGTATATTTTGTCTGGTTCCATCCGGCCGTTTTTCCATTGACCAGAGTTACGATGCGGTCTCTTCCTTTTCTGTTCACCTGTCTGACGAGTTTTTCCCAAAAGGCTGCCTCTTCTCTCGGATAAACCACAATCACATCATAGACGGTGCGTTCCAGCGCCTTAAAAAGCCCTTCCTCCGCAAAAAAATAATCCGCCTTCGGAAAATGCTTTCTGACACCGCTGCAATTACTATTGGCCTTTTTGGATTCCAGAAACTGCCTGTCATTTGCAAAAAAGGCTATTTTCATCCTCTTATTTCTCCCCTAACCACATCATTCACTGGCGTATAATAATGCCCGCATTTCTATAACGTTTTTAAATTTCATTTATAACGCATAATTACATATTTTTTCCCCACACTAAGAAAATAAAATGCTTTAAAAGCAAATACCGGAAGGAGAATGGGAATGAAATCGGAAAAGCCAGAAAAAAGACCAGAAAAAAAAGATAAAACTCTTTCAAAAAATAATTACGACGTGGATATTCAGACATGTTCCTCCACAGACTGCACCGGGCTGATCCCAGCATTACCGGAAAGCGAGGCTGAACTGGAAGCATATGAGGATCTTTATCCCTACATTACCCATGCAAAGAATAAAGCAGAGAAATAAAAAGAGGAGGGAATCCCAGACAGGATTTCCTCCTCTTTCTATTCTCTCCTACGTCTCTTCTAGGCCAGAAGATTCTGCATGCTGCCTAAGCTGATCCCCAGGGTAGAGGTATTGTGAAGCAGGGCAGAAGTGGTAGGAAGAATTGTTCCGCTCACGCCCAGAAGAATCAGGCACGTATTGATTCCCACAATCCGGCGGTAATTTTTATGTATCCGTTTCATCAGGCTGTCGCTTAAAAGCTTTAAGGTGACGATCTCATAGAGATTGTCCGCCGCAATGGTGATGTCCGCAATTTCTCTTGCTATCTCCGCTCCGTCGCTGATGGCGATTCCCACATCAGCCGCCGAAAGGGCCGGAGAATCGTTGATTCCGTCTCCCACCATAATGACCACCCGGCCTGCAGCCTTTTCTTTCTCAATAAAGCGGGCCTTATCCTCAGGCAGAACCTCCGAGTAATATTCATCCACTCCCACCGCTGACGCAACAGCCGCCGCAGTCCGCTCACTGTCTCCGGTCATCATGACCACCTTGGGGATACCGGCCTTTTTTAAGGAATTTATCACGGCACCCGCTTCCTCCCTCAAGGGGTCCTCAATGCAGATGACTGCCGACAGCTTCTGATCCACGGCAAGGTAAAGATGGGAGCAGTCCTCCGGAAGGCTGTTAAACCTTTCACGGTCCTTTTCCTCAACGCTGCATGTCTCATCCTCAAAAACGAAGTGATGGCTTCCGATGACCACCTTTCTTCCCTCAATCGACGAAGCAATGCCGTGAGCCACAATGTAGTCCACACGGGAGTGCATTTCCTCGTGCTCCAGGCCCTGGTCCTTGGCCGCCTTTACCACAGCCTTTGCCATGGAATGGGGGAAATGCTCCTCCAGACAGGCGGCGATCCGGAGCATTTCCGCCGGGCTTTCTTCCCCGAATGTCACTACTTCCCTCACTGTGGGCCTCGCCTTTGTAAGGGTTCCTGTCTTGTCAAAGACAATGGTTGAGGCCTCTGCCAGGGATTCCAAATACTTTCCTCCCTTAACCGTAATGTGATACATGCTGGCTTCCCGGATGGCGGAAAGGACGGAAATAGGCATAGCCAGCTTTAAGGCGCAGGAGAAATCCACCATGAGCACAGAAAGGGCCTTTGTCACATTTCCCGTAAGCAGCCAGGTAAGGCCTGTACCGGCCAGGGTATAAGGTACCAGCCTGTCGGCCAGATGGCTGGCCTTGCTTTCCAGGTTTGATTTCAGCTTCTCCGACTCTTCGATCATGGCGACGATCTTTTCAAACCGGGCGGAGCCGGAAACCTCTTTCACTTCAATGACCAGTTCCCCTTCCTCCACCACAGTTCCGGCATATACGTATCCGCCGGCTTCCTTTCTCACCGGAAGACTTTCCCCGGTCAGGGAAGCCTGGTTGACCATGGCTTCTCCTGAAACAACGGTTCCGTCAAAGGGAATGACATTTCCCATATGCACCACCACTTTGTCTCCCAGCCCAATGGAGGACGCATCCACCAATACCTCCTGGCCCCCGCTTAAGAGCCAGACCCGGCTGATGTTTAAGGACATGCTTCTGGCTAAATCTCCCACGGATTTCTTATGGGTCCACTCCTCCAAAAGCTCCCCGATCCCCAGTAAGAACATAACGGAGCCGGCGGTCTCCATCTCTCCCCGGACCATGGATACGCCGATGGCAACGGCATCCAGGACAGACACCTCCATCTTTCTCTGCAAGAGGCTTTTCACTCCGCGGTAAATGTATTTTACGGAACGGAAAACAGTATAAAGAGTCCGCGGAGAAGCGGGCAGAAGCAGCTTGCGCACTCCCCGCATCATCACCCGGCATACCAGCTTTTCCTGATATTCTGCATTGAGTTCCCGGCCGGAAAGCTCGATAAGTCCTTCCGGTACAGACACATCCTCATATCGGAAGCGTTTCAGGGCGGCAATGATTTCCTCCCTGTTCCCCACATAGCAGACAGAGGCATCGGCGGTGCGCTCATAGACCTTAACGCCTGTCACATGCTTTAAGGAGTGGAGATAATACAGCAGGGTATCGGCTTCCCGGTAGGTCATCCTGGTCTGGGATAAATGAACCCGGAGCCTGCCCGGCATTTCATGTTTGATGATAAATTTCACTTCTGTCCCTCCCTATAGAAAAAGGGGCCCTGATCTTCCGGCCCCATCTCTCATTTTCTTTTGTTTTCTATTTCTCCCGGAAATCTTCGGTCTGGGCGCACTCCGCCTCTTCCACGCACTCCGCTTCCTTTGCAGCCCGTTCCTCATTGATCTGCTTTGCTTCAGCGAGAATATCCTCCGCGTTTTCCTGGACATTGGTGACCGTCTTCATGACGCAGTCCTTTGCCCGCAGAACAGCGGCAGTACAGTTTGTGTAGGCTTTCTTTGCATCCTTACTGGAAAGAAGTTTCACCCCTGCGGTGCCAAAGAGAACGCCGCCTGCAAAAATTCCTGCATTTTTCATCTTCAAAATATCCCGCATCCTTTGTATCCTCCTCTGTAAAAAGATCCTGCCGCCTTATGAGCATTCCGCATTTTCGCACTCACAGGGCTTTACCGTAACGGAGATTATTTTCTGGTCATCCAGGTAGCCGCAGGCGGCAAGGCCGGCCCGCACCACGGAATTCCAGTTCTTTGCAGACAGGTGGTAAGTGGTCTCATCGTCCAAAACCACCGTACAGGCATTCTCCATAGAGCAGGTTTCCGAATAGGCGATCTTATACATGTTTTTACGGCTGATGGCTCCAATCTCTTCCAGGACATTGACCATCCGGTAGACTGTGGCCGCGCCGATGGTTTCATCAACTCTCGATGCTTTATAATAAATTTCCTTACAGCTGGAGCATTCGTTCTCCAGTATGATATCCAGCAGTGTAAGACGCTGCTTTGTTATACGGCACTTCTTCTCTTTCAACCGGTCAATAATGAGGTCCTTCTGCATTTTCGTCCTCTGGTAGCTTCTGGAATCAGGCACTCTTCTTTTCTCACTGATGGTGTTATGTGTCTCCACTTTCGAACCTCCGTTTACAGTCATTTTTCTGTCAGCCATTCCCCACGAGGCGAAACACGCCCTGCGAGTTTCACTCCTCACTCGCTTATGTGGGAGCAGTGACCGCCGCAGCTTTTGCAGTCTGCGCCGCACTGAATGGATTTTCCGTTCTTTTTATCGCGAATCATGCTTTTTACAGCCAGTGTCACCAAACCGACCACAACAGCCAATAAAACCAGTGTTCCCATAAAATATTCCTCCTTATAATCAGAGCCTGCACGTTTCATGCAGGCTCTTCTGATGTGTGCCGCAGCCTATCTTGCGCCTGCCACACTTTTTACTTTGATCTTAGATTTTTTTCCGTCATCGGCAGGCCTTACCAGCAGGTAAATAAATCCGGCAATGATGGCGAATGCAACAACTGTGAAAATTCCAAAGCTGCCTGTGGTAATCAGGGTGCCGATCTGATAAATGCAGAGAGATACCACATAAGCGAGACCTGTCTGATATCCGACAGCAATCCAGAACCATCTGGCATTGTTCATTTCTCTTTTAATGGCGCCCATAGCCGCAAAGCAGGGAGCACAGAGAAGGTTGAATACCAGGAAAGAGTAAGCGGCTACAGCGGTCATGCTTCCTGCAAGACTGCCCCAGATTTCTGATCCATCTTCCGCCACTTCCGCGAAGCCATAGAGAATACCAAAGGTTCCAACCACGTTTTCCTTTGCAACGAGTCCTGTAATGGCGGCTACTGCAGACTTCCAGTTCCCCCAGCCCAGAGGAGCGAAAAGCCAGCTGATGGCACTTCCCATTGCTGCCAGAATGCTGTGGTCAAGCTCCATCTCATCTAACAGACGGAACTGTCCGTCTATCCAGCCGAAGTAAGAGGTAAACCATACGAATATGGTAGCAAGTAAAATAACGGTTCCTGCTTTCTTAATAAAGGACCAGCCCCGCTCCCACATGCTGCGGAGAATATTTCCCACAGTAGGCATATGGTATGCCGGAAGCTCCATAACGAAAGGAGCCGGATCACCGGAAAACAGCTTTGTCTTCTTTAAAATGATACCGGAACAAATGATGGCTGCAATGCCTACAAAGTAAGCGCTTGGGGCCACCCAGGGTGCGCCGCCGAACAATGCACCTGAAATCAGGGCAATGATGGGAAGCTTGGCACTACAGGGAATAAAAGTAGTGGTCATAATGGTCATCTTCCGGTCCCTGTCATTTTCAATGGTACGGGACGCCATGATGCCTGGAACGCCGCAGCCGCTTCCAATCAGCATGGGAATAAAGGACTTTCCGGAAAGGCCGAATTTGCGGAAAATACGGTCCATGATAAATGCAACTCTGGCCATATAGCCGCAGGCCTCCAAAAACGCCAGGAAAATAAACAGCACCAGCATCTGGGGCACAAAGCCGAGAACAGCGCCCACACCGGCTACGATTCCGTCAAGAATCAGTCCCTGGAGCCAGGCTGCACAGCCTACTGCCGTTAAAGCGCTTTCTACAATAACAGGTACGCCGGGAACATCCAGTCCGAAGAAGCTGAAGCCGTCGCCGAACAAGCCGTCATTGGCCCAGTCCGTAGCCCAGGTTCCCACTGTAGTAACGGATACATAATACACCAGGAACATAACCGCCGCGAAAATAGGCAGCGCCAGGAAACGGTTTGTCACGATCCGGTCGATCCGGTCGGAGATGGTCAGCTGTTCCCTTTTATTCTTTGTGTAGCATTCTCCAATAATAGAGGATATGTATACGTAGCGTTCATTGGTAATGATGCTTTCCGTATCGTCGTCCAGTTCTTTCTCAATTCGGTTGATTTCCTCTGTAACATCCGGGACTTTCTTCATCTGGCCCTGGATCTTATTATCCTTTTCCAGCAGCTTGATGGCAAAGAAACGCTTCTGCTCCTGAGGAATGTCCTCCCCCAGCTTTGCCTCAACGGATTCCAGCACGCTTTCTACTTCCGGCGAAAAGGTATGGACAGGAGCCGTACTGCTCTTCTTATTTGCCAGGACAACTGCCTTTTCCGCTGCTTTCTGGATTCCGGTTCCCTTTAATGCGGAAATCTCCACCACCTCGCAGCCCAGCTTCTGGCTTAATTTATCAATATAAATCTTGTCTCCGTTTTTCTCCACAATATCCATCATGTTGATTGCCATGATGACCGGGATTCCCAGTTCCATTAACTGAGTGGACAAGTATAAGTTTCTTTCAATGTTGGTTCCGTCCACGATGTTCAAAATAGCATCCGGGCGCTCAGCGATCAGATAATTTCTGGCCACCACCTCTTCCAGAGTATAAGGGGAAAGAGAATATATGCCGGGAAGATCCATGATGATTACATCCTTGTGTCCCTTCAGCTTTCCTTCCTTTTTCTCTACCGTAACGCCGGGCCAGTTCCCCACGAACTGGTTGGAACCCGTAAGCGCATTAAACAGCGTTGTCTTTCCACAGTTTGGATTTCCTGCTAACGCAATCCTGATTGACATACTCTACCTCTTTCTGCCTGTAAGCACTTTGTTTGTCTGGTATTAGTCATACCTAACTCATTTGCAAAAAAAATTACTCCACAACAATCATTTCCGCATCCGCTTTCCGCAGGGACAGCTCATACCCTCTTACGGTAACTTCAACCGGGTCGCCAAGTGGAGCAACCTTTCTCACAAAAATGTCTACGCCTTTTGTGATACCCATATCCATGATTCTTCTCTTGACAGGACCCTCACCGGTCAGCTTTGTCACCTTAACCGTCTTTCCGCATGGAATTTCCTTTAATGTCATTGCTTTTTCTCCTTCTTCATCCCACTATAATCTTGTTCGCCATGTCTTTTCCTATGGCTACTCTGGAATCTTTTACGTTGACAATCATATTTCCGCCTATTTCAGAAATAACGACCACGGTTCCGCCGGTCACAAAGCCAAGATTCTCCAGAAATCTTCTGGTTTCTTCCTTGCCGCCTATTTTGCGGATCACGCTGGGCTCTCCTGCTCTTACCATCGTTAAAGGCATCGCTCATCCTCTTCTTTCCGGGATAATATTATTGATAATCATTCCCAATTCCTTAGGTTAGTATAATCTAACTATCGAAAATTGTCAAGAACTTTATTGATTTTTTTTATCAATAAATGATTTCATTGATGTTCCCCAGCCCCTATGATATACTGCATATAAATATAAAACCGAGGTGATGCCTGCCATGAATACCAATGAATCATCGGAGAACTACTTAGAAACCATTCTGATCCTGAGTAAAGCCATGCCTGTGGTCCGTTCCGTGGATGTGGCGGAGGAGCTGGGCTTTAAAAAATCCAGTGTCAGCGTGGCCATGAAAAACCTCAGGGAAAAAGAGCATATTACGGTTACAAAGGAAGGTCATATCCATCTGACCGAAGCAGGAAGAAAAATTGCAGAAATGATCTATGAACGGCATAGGCTTCTGTCGGAATGGCTGGTAAAGCTGGGAGTCGGAAAGGGAACTGCCGATGAGGATGCATGCAGGATGGAGCATGTAATCAGCAGGGAAAGCTTTGAAGCCATAAAAAGATACATGAAAGACAGATAAGAGGGGGTTGCAAAATAAATTTTTCACGTAAGATATTGGCGTTGGCCAAATGGCCAGATACCGCATCTTGCTGAAATTTTACATTTTGCAACACCCTCTATTTTTATTTGTTGATTTTTACCATATCTTCACCCGTTTTTCCGGGGCTACATACATGCCGTCCCCTTCCTTTATTTCCGGATAAGTCCTGTAAAAGGCGTCGGTGCTGCCAAGGACCCCATTGACCCTCACTCTGGCCGGAGAATGAACGTCCGTATTCAGCCTGCGGATCATGCTCTCCGGGGTGTATTTAGAGGCCCATATGGTGGCGTAGCTGCCGAAGAGAAGCTTTAAATCCGCTCCTTCCTCCTCCGCAATGGCGGTAATGCAATTTAAGGCGCCTAAATCCGCAATATTCTCATTCAGGGTCTGGGCCCCGTTTACATGGCGGCCCTCATAGCCATCCTGGCCGTCGTAATAGGCGACCACCCGGTCGGCCAGGGCCTTAAACTTTGCCCTGTCCTCATCGGTCCACCACACATGGTAATTCCCTTTTTCATCGTAAAGAGAACCGCTGGAATCAAAGGCGTGGCTCACCTCATGAGCGATGACCATTCCGATTCCTCCCAGATTGACCGCATCGTCCGCCCCGGCGTCAAAGAAAGGCGGCTGGAGAATGGCTGCCGGAAAAACAATCTCATTGCCCGTAGGGTTATAATAGGCGTTCACCGTCTGAGGCGTCATCCCCCACTCCCCTTTGTCCACCGGCTTTTTCACCTTCTCCCTGTCCGTCAGGCTTTTTGCCTTTATGAGGGAAATGGCGTTATCAATGAGGTTTCCTCCCGCCTCTGCCGGAAGAACCTCCGCCTCCCGGTAATCGTCGGGCCACTTGTCGGGATATCCGATTTTTAAATTCATGGCGTCCAGCTTCTTTACTGCCGCCGCTTTCGTCTCCTCTCCCATCCAGTCAAGGGCCATGATCTGCTTTTTGTAGGTATCGAGAATCCGGAGGACCAGATCATAAACGGCCTGCTTGTCCTCCTCTGCAAAGCATTTCTCCACATAAAGCTTACCGAACTCAAAGCCCATTAAATCCTGGACCAGCTCACCTGCCAGATTTTCATCCGTCTTTTTTTCTTTGATGCCCCTCTGGGCGTTATTCCATTCCAGATACTCATCCCGGATCTCAGGGGGCAGGAAAAGGGCAAAATCCTTAATCATGACAAAAACAGAATAGTTCTTTAATAGAGGAAGCTTCTCCTCTGTTAAATATCCGCCGATCTTTTTCATCAGTTCTTTCTGGGGCACCACATAGGGTCCTGTCCGGGATAGACCGGCTGCCTCAAGAAAAACATCCATATCTCCATCGGGAAATAAGGCTTTTAGTTCCTCCTGGGTATAGGGATTATAAATAACATCCGGATCGCCCTGGCTGCTGAGGGGAAGGGCGCTGGCCGCCAGGTCCTTTTGAAGCGCCAGAATCCCGGCTGCCGCCTGGACAGCGGCTTCTTTATCAAGTCCGGCAGCTTCCATGACCGTTCCGATATAAGTCTCGTACCGGCTGACCATGGCCGCCTGGGTCTCATCCTCCAGGGTTTCCTTGCCGGGACCTAAATCAGCTCCATCCAGATACAGGGCATACCGGCCGGAATCCGTCATGTCCTCAGACCATTGGGGCATGATAAGACTTCCGTTTCCCAGGTCAGAATAAACCTTTCCAATGCTTTTTAAATACTCCTTTATATTGGAAGCATTTTTTATCCCGTCAATATAGGGCTGTAATTCTCCAAAACCGGCCTTTCTCCGCCCGTCCATGTCCATGGCGGTTAAATACATGTCTCCGATTTTCTGTTCCAGAGAGCCCTGCTTTGCCCCTTTTCTGTTTTTCACCGCCTCCTCCAGCACTCCCTGAAGGACATCGTAAGATTCCCTGTCCAGCTTGTAAAAATAGCTCCAGTTGTCGGAATCCTTTGGAATCTCTGTCTCCGCCAGAAGCTTCTGATTGATATATTCATAATAATCGTCTTCCAGGCGGACCTTACCCTCGTTTTCCTTTTCCCCTTCGCTGCCCGCCCTGCCCTGGACATTGACAGGCTGGGCTTCTGTCTGCTCCGCCTCCGTCTGTTCCGGGACTGTCTGCTCCTGCCGGGGAGCATTCCGGGCGCAGCCCGACAGTGCAGAAAAAGCAATCATAATAGCCAGAAAAAAATGAATCCCTCTCTTCATAACATTTCCCTCTCTTTCATGCGGTCACTTCTGCTTCCGCACTTACTGACAGGAATAAAGAGTCTGCCAGGCAGACTCCTGCGCCGGAGCGCGGCTGCTGAAACAGCCGGACCTCCTCAGCGCGGAGTGCGCATCCATGGAGGAGCGTTTATTACACATCAGGGAAATTCCTTAATGTATAATAAAAGGAAGTGAATCTCTTCACTTCCTCATTCGTTCTGTCTATTCTATTATGTTTAAACTTCGTCAGAATATACGGAAGAATCATCTCCCATATTCTCATCCTGAGACTGAAGCGCCTTAACGCTTAAGCTGATTTTCTTATCATCTTCATTGAAGTCTACAACTCTTGCTTCGATTTCCTGTCCGATTGTTAAAACATCAGCAGGCTTATCGACATGCTCCTTGGAAATCTGGGAAACATGAAGCAGAGCATCCACGCCCGGCTCCAGCTCAACAAACGCGCCGAAGTCTGTCATACGTGCAACTCTTCCTTTTACCACATTGCCTACTGCATATTTCTCGGAAGCATCCTTCCATGGATTTGTCTCCGGGAACTTTAAGCTGAGAGCGATTTTGTCACCGTTGATATCCTTAATCAGGACTTTTACCTTCTCGCCGGCCTTAAATGCCTTCTTCGGGCTCTCCACTCTTCCCCAGCTCATCTCGGAGATATGAAGCAGTCCGTCAGCGCCGCCAAGGTCGATGAACGCACCGAAATCGGTCACATTCTTGATGGTTCCTTCCACAACATCCCCTGCATGGATTCTGCCGAATAATTCTTTCTGAAGCTCGGCTCTCTTAGCAACCATAATCTGCTTTCTGTCGCCGATGATTCTTCTTCTCTTTGGATTGAACTCTGTAATCACGAACTCAATCTCTTTATCTGCATATTTGGATAAATCTTTTTCATAAGTATCGGAAACAAGGCTTGCAGGAATGAAAACTCTCGCACCCTCTACGATCACGCTTAAACCGCCGTCAAGGACCTGAGCAACCTTTGCGGTAAGTACTTCGTGATTTTCAAATGCTTCTTCCAGTCTCTTATTGCCTCTGTCTGCTGCCAGTCTCTTGTAGGAAAGAGCAACCTGGCCTTCGCCGTCATTAACCTTAATGACCTTGGCTTCCATCTCTTCTCCAACCTGTACAACCTTGGTAAGATCTAAATTCTGGTCATCCGTGTACTCGCTGCGGGGGATGATGCCGTCAGACTTGTAACCTATATTCAAGACTATCTCATCTTCTTTTACGTCGATGACTTTACCAGTGACGATCTCTCCTGTACGTATGGTTTTTAATGATTCTTCTAACATTTGTTCAAAACTTAATTCTGACATTAGTATGAACCTCCTCGATAATATAATTCGGGGTTGATGCCCCGGCTGTAATACCTACGCTGCGCACAGAATTTACACAATCAGGATCTAAATCACCTAGTGTCTGGATATAGTAAGTGTTCTTACACTCCCGTCGGCATATATCGTACAGCTTCTGGGTATTGGAACTGCTTTTTCCGCCAATGACGATCATGGCATCCACTTCTGAAGCTATCCGCTTTGCTTCCACCTGTCTTTCCTGTGTTGCATTGCAAATCGTATTTAAAACAAGTATATCATACCGCGTTTCCGAAATTTTTTCAACTAAATCTTGAAATTTATTGTAATTAAATGTCGTCTGTGATACAATACACAGCTTTTCCCCTTCTAAAATAGGCAAAGTGTCCACTTGCTCGGGTGTTTCCACCACTAAAGTATGTTCATTTCCCCAGCCTTTAATACCTTCTACCTCCGGATGGGTTTCATTGCCGATGATGATGAGACGCCTTCCGGCCTCATTCTGCTCCACGGCGATCCTATGGATTTTCTTCACAAAGGGACAGGTAGCGTCTATGATCTCAATGCCGTTTTCCTCCATGATCTCATAAATGTGCTTTCCCACGCCGTGGGATCTTATGACCACCACCGCGTCATGAATGGCCCTTAACTCTTCCTCTGATCCGATGACCTTCACGCCCTTTTCCTCTAAGTCCCGGACCACTTCCTCGTTGTGGATGATGGGACCGTAGGTGTAAATAGGCTTATCGCTTCTTTCAAGCTGCTGATAAGCCTGTTCCACCGCCCGCTTTACGCCGAAGCAGAAGCCTGCGGATTTTGCAACCTTTACTTCCATGGCTGATTTCCGTCCTTTCCCGTCTTTTCCCCAAACAATTCCAGAATCCGGCTGGCCGACTCCTGTATGGTCATATAGGAGGTGTCTACGAGAACCGCATCCTCCGCCTGCTTTAAGGGTGAATTTTCCCGGTGCATATCCCGGTAATCCCTCTCGATGATTTCTTTCTCGATCTCTTCCCTGTCACAGGCTACTCCCTTTTCCTCAAGCTCCCTGTATCTCCGGTCCGCCCGGACTTCTGTGCTGGCTGTTAAATATATTTTCAGGTCTGCATTGGGAAGCACGCAGGTTCCGATGTCCCGTCCGTCCATAATGACGTTTTCATTCAAAGCCAGCTCCTTTTGAAGCTCCACCAGCTTTTCCCGGACCGCCATATAAACGGAGGTGGCGGAAGCCATGGCGCTGACCTCTCCGGTGCGGATGAGGCCGGAGACATTTTCCCCGTTTAAAAGCACCTGCTGTTCTCCGTCCTTGTAGGAAATAGTGACCTTCACCTCTCCGGCTGCCTTGGAAACAGCTTCTTCATCCCCTGAGGAGACTCCGTTTCTTAAAAAATACAGCGCCATGGCGCGGTACATGGCTCCTGTGTCCACGTAGACGAAATGGAGTCTTTCTGCAACTGCCCTGGCGATGGTGCTCTTTCCCGCCCCTGCCGGGCCGTCAATAGCTATATTATAAACCTTATTCATCCTTTGTTCTCCTCTCCTGCTGCGCTTCCGGCCGCCCAGCCTGTAGACCAGGCGATCTGTAAATTAAATCCTCCGGTCACTGCATCCACATCCAGCACCTCCCCTGCAAAATAGAGCCCGGGAAGCAGCTTGGATTCCATGGTGGAGGGATTTATCTCCTTCAGGTCAATGCCTCCCTGGGTGATGATGGCCTCGTTATATCCCCTCAGCCCCGTCAGGGTCAGGGTAAATGCCTTGGTGGCCCGGATAATGTTCTGCCGCTCCTGCCTGGTGATCTCATTGACCTTTTTCTCCGGAGAAATGCCGCTCCGATCCACCATGACCGGAACCAGCTTTGAGGGATAAAGGTTATTCAGGGCATTTTTAAACTGCTTGTTTATGGCCTCTTCAAAATCCCGTAAAAGCCTGGCGTCAAGCTGTTCCTCGGACAGGGCGGGCTTTAGGTCAATGGAAAGGGTCAGAGGACCCTTTTTCAGTTCCCTGGACGCGTAGCTGCTGGCGCTTAAAAGGACCGGGCCGCTGACACCGTAATGGGTGAACAGCATTTCTCCGAACTCCTTATAAACCACCTTTTTCCCTTTCAGCACAGAGGCCTCTACATTGCGCAGGGAAAGCCCCTGCAGTTCCTTTACCACCGGCTCCTCCACCACAAAGGGCACAAGGGCCGGGGACAGGGCCGTTATCTTATGCCCGGCCTCTCTTGCCAGCTCATATCCGTCTCCTGTAGAGCCGGTAGCCGGATATGAAAGCCCTCCGCAGGCCACGATAACGGCATCGCCGAGCACCTTTTTTCCGTCCTTTAAAACCAGGCCCAAAAGGCGGCCGTCCTCTATCAGAAGCCCTTCTGCCTCCGTGCGGTAATGGATGACCGCACCAAGGTCCGAAAGCTTTTCGGTAAGGGCTTTAATTACATCCGACGCCTTGTCGGATACAGGGAACACCCGGTTGCCCCGCTCTGTCTTCAAGCGGCAGCCCAGTTCCTCCAAAAGGTCCATCATCTGAAAGTTGGTAAAGCCGTAAAAGCTGCTGTAAAGGAATTTGGAGTTGGACACCACACTTCCTAAAAGCTCATCCATATCACAGGCATTGGTCACATTGCAGCGGCCCTTTCCCGTGATATAGACCTTTTTTCCCAACTTCTCATTTTTTTCAAAAATGTGGACGGTACTGCCCTTCATGGCTGCTGCTATTCCAGCCAGCATCCCTGCAGCGCCACCGCCCACGATCAAAACCGTATTCATACTGTTTCCTCTTTCTTTCGATCATTCTTCCTTACTTTACACGAAAAAGAGGGAAAATACAAGCGGTCACAGATTTTTCTTTGCTTTCACTTCTCTTACCTTCGCCTCCAGGGCCTCCACCACGGTCCTTAGGATTTTTACCCTGGCATAGTACTTGCAGTTGCCTTCCACCACGACCCAGGGGGCGTAGGTGGTGGAGGTGCGCACCAGCATTTCATTGACCGCAGATTCGTACTGGTCCCATTTTTCCCTGTTTCTCCAGTCCTCCTCCGTGATCTTCCACTGTTTTGCCGGGTCCTCCTGACGCTCCTTAAAGCGGCGCTCCTGCTCGTCCTTATCAATGTGAAGCCAGAACTTTATGACCACGGCTCCTGCATTGGCCATGTGGTCTTCCATTTCATTGATTTCCTGATAGGCCTGCTTCCACTGGCTTTCGGTACAGAAGCCTTCAATTCTCTCCACTAAAACGCGCCCGTACCAGGTCCGGTCAAAGATGGCGATATGGCCTGCCTTTGGCACGTGATTCCAGAAACGCCACAGGTAATGGTGGACCTTTTCTATATCGTTGGGCGCTGCGGTGGGATACACCTTATATCCTCTCGGGTCCAGATGGCTGGTAAGCCTTTTGATGGCTCCGCCCTTTCCTGCTGCATCCCAGCCTTCAAAGCCCAGAACCACAGGTATCCGCAGGCGGTAGATCTGGCTGTGAAGAAATTCCAGCCGTTCCTGGAGCCGGTCTATTTCCTTTTTGTATTCTTCCTTTGTCAGGGACTTTGTAAGGTCCACGCCTGATAAGACGCCGTTTTTAAATTTCTCGGAGCGCACAGGGATTTCCTTTTCCTTCCGCTCTCCCCGGAGTGCTCTCTGCCTTAAGGCATCCTCCAGACAGTCCGCCACCTGAGTTATGATTTTTGCCGAAGCATAATCCTTATCCATGGCTTCAATAATGGTCCAGGGCGCGCAGTCGGTGTCGGTCTTTTCAAGCATTTCCTCACAGATGTCCAGGAAACGGTCATATTCCTTATTTCTGCTCCAGTCCTCCTTTGTCACCCGCCAGCTTGTCTCCTTAGAGCTGTCAAGCTTTTTAAAGCGCTTTTTCTGCTCTTCCCTGGAAATGTAGAGGAAAAGCTTTATGATAACCATACCGTCGTCGGTCAGCTGCCGTTCAAAGGACTGGATATCCTGGAATGCTCCCGGTAAGTCGGCCTCCGGCAGCTTTCCGTCAAACCGCTCCATGGCGACCTGGCGGTACCAGCTCCGGTCAAAAATGGCGATCCGGCCATGGGCCGGGAGCTTGGTCCAGAAGCGCCACAGAAACGGGCGCATATGCTCCTCCTCCGTGGCCTTATCATTGGCATATACATCAAAGCCTCTGGGGTCCAGAGCCTGTATCAGGCGGTTGATCTGGGTCCCTTTTCCCGCCGCTCCCATACCTTCAAACACGATCATCACGGGAATGCCCTCTTCCTTGCACTCTCTCTGCAAAAGGCCCAGCTTTTCGCTCTGTTCCTTTATGGTTTTTTTGTAGGTTTCCTTATCTATCTTTTTAGATAAATCAATTTTTTCCAGCATAAACCGTCCCTCCAATCACTGATACAGCATTTATCCATACATTACAGTATTTTCCCGCTTTTGCCCTGATGTATACAGTATTTTCTCAAAGGATTAAGCTCCCATCCTGGCAAACACCTTTGCCACCTCCGGCATGACCTGGCTGATCTTTATCATCTGGGGACATTCCTTTTCGCAGCGATGGCACGCCTTGCAGCCGTCCGCCTTAATTTCCAGGCCCGTATACCCATCCTTGGCCTCTTTTTCCCTGTGGGCGGCTGTCATGTTGTAATAGGAGAAAATATCCGGTATTTCAAGGCCAAAGGGGCAGGGAACGCAGTAACGGCATCCCGTACAGCCTACCAGAGCCATGGATTCAAAAATTTCCTTTGCTTTCTTATAAGCTTCTCTTTCCTCAGGCTTTACCATTCCCACATAGCTGCGGTCTGCAAAGCTTAAATTTTCCTCCACCTGGGTTTCATCGCTCATACCGCTTAAAAGAAGACTCACCTCCGGCTGGTTCCAGACAAAATCAAGGGCATATTCCACCGGCGATTTCCCCGCAGGAAAAGCTTCCTTTACATGGGCTGCCGGATTTGCCAGCTTTCCGCCTAAAAGCGGTTCCATAACGATGACGCCCAGTCCTTTGGCTGCCGCGGCCTTTAGCCCCCGTGCTCCGGCCTGGTGCTCCAAGTCCACATAATTATACTGAATCTGGCAGAAATCCCATCCATCATAATAATCTAGGATATCCATAAAAGCATCGCAGGAATCATGGAAGGAAAATCCAAGATATCTTATTTTTCCGTCCTCTCTGGCCTTTTCCATGCACTTTACCAGATCAAGCTTTTTCACCTTGTCTTCAAAACGTTCCCGGCTTAAGGCATGAAGCAGGTAAAAATCAATGTGGTCTGTCTGAAGCTTTTGGAGCTGCTCGTCAAGGACTTCCTCAAAGTCTTCCTTTTTTTCAAGCTTCCACACCGGACATTTTGTGGCTAAGTAGGTTTTTTCCCTGTAGCCGTCCTGCAGCGCCTTCCCTACGATTTTCTCACTCTCTCCCTGATGATAGGGATATGCCGTATCCACGTAGTTCACGCCTTCATCGATGGCATGGCGGATCATGGCGATGGCCTGTTTTTCATCCACCTGGTCCTCATGAAGAATAGGAAGCCTCATAGCCCCAAACCCCAGGGCCGAGACCCTTACTCCTGTTTTCCCAAAATCACGATACTGCATAATGTTCTCCTTCCTGCCCACTCATTCCGGGCATTTCCTCCATTCTGCACATGTTTCACAGCACAAACAGACATAGGTGAAATATTTAATAATATTAATATGTTTATCCTTATTATATCACATTTCCACTCTGTACCAAATACTTTTTTAAGCCTGGACCAAAGACAGGACATCCGGCTTCTGCCTGATATCCTGTCTTTTTCTTAAACCTCTGTGGTAATGAATATGTCGTAAATGGCCTTAATGGCTTCCTCAAAATCGGAATTTTTCACGCCGATGATGATGTTTAACTCACTGGAGCCCTGGTCAATCATCTTTACATTGACTCTGGAATGGGCCAGGGCCGAGAATATTCTTCCCGCCGTCCCTCTGGTGGCTTTCATGCCCCGTCCCACGACAGCGACTAAGGCAAGGTCTGATTCCAGCTCCACAAAATCCGGTTCCACTGCACGGTGGATTCCTGCGATGACGGACTGCTCATACTCTTCAAATTCCGACTGGTGGACGAATATGGTCATGGTATCAATTCCCGACGGCATATGCTCAAAGGAAATGCCGTACCGTTCAAACACCTCCAGCACCTTTCTCCCAAAGCCTACCTCCGCGTTCATCATGGCCTTTTCAATATTGATGGAGCAGAAGCCCTTTTTGCCGGCGATTCCCGTAATGGTATAATGAGGCTTGCGGCAGGTGCTTTCCACGATCAGGGTTCCCTTGTCCTCCGGCTTGTTGGTGTTGCGGATGTTGATGGGAATCCCCTCTTTTCTAACAGGGAAAATGGCGTCCTCATGAAGAACGCTGGCTCCCATATAGGCCAGCTCCCGGAGCTCTCTGTATGTAATGGTCTCGATGACCTCCGGATTCTTGATGATTCTGGGGTCCGCCACTAAAAAGCCGGAAACATCGGTCCAGTTTTCATACATATCCGCATGGATGGCCTTTGCCACAATGGAGCCGGTCACATCAGAGCCGCCTCTGGAAAAGGTCTTGATGGATCCGTCATTCTTTGATCCGTAAAAACCGGGAATGACCGCCTTTTCCACGTGCTCCAGCCGCTCTCTCAGCTCCTTGTCCGTGGACTCCGGCTCAAAGCTTCCGTCCTCGTCAAAGAAGATCACCTCAGCCGCGTCAATAAATTCATAGCCTAAATATTCCGCCATCACCATGCCGTTTAGGTACTCCCCTCTGGAAGCCGCATAGTCACGTCCGGCCTTATTTAAAAAGTTCTCCTCAATAACCGCAAATTCATGATCCAGATTTAAATTTAAGCCAAGGCCATCGATAATCTCCTCATACCGTTCCTGAATTTTTTCCAGAAGCTTCTTGTAGCTCTTTCCCTCTGCCGCCGCATCATAGCACTGGTACAGCATATCCGTGACCTTTTCATCCTTGTCACTGCGCTTGCCCGGGGCAGAAGGGATTACAAACCGCCTGCTCTTATCCCCTCGGATGATGTCGCCCACCTTTTTAAACTGCTTTGCGCTGGCTAAGGAGCTCCCTCCGAATTTCACAACTTTTTTCATAGCCTCTTCCTCCTCTGAATTCAGGTTATTATCCATATTTAACCGAAATAATATCCTAATTGCAGACGGCTGTCAAGTATTTTCCCAGAGGTTTGCATATTTTCCCATTTTCATGTATAAACTTTCTTTCGTCTGCTTTAGCCTTACTTTTGTACGCCCCACAAAGACAAACCCCTTATTTTTCCTCCAGGGCTTCCATCTCCTGATTTACCGATTCCTCGCAGGAACGCATGGCTAAAATGGTTCCTTCGAAAAGCTCATCCAGGGTCCAGCCCAGATTTTCCGCGCCTGAGGCAATGACGTCTCTGGAACAGCCTGCCGCAAACTTTTTATCCTTGTACTTCTTCTTTAAGCTGGAAACCTCCATATCCATGACGCTTTTGGACGGACGCATCCGGGCCGCTGCTCCGATGAGGCCGGTCAGTTCATCCGCCGCAAACAGAATCTTTTCCATTTCATGCTCCGGCTTCACTTCGGTACAGATGCCGTACCCGTGGCTGCATATGGCATGGACCAGCTCCTCCTCTGCTTTAACCTCCGCAAGAAGCTCCGGGGCCTTTACACAGTGCTCCTCTGGAAAGCGCTCAAAATCCACATCGTGAAGAAGCCCGGCAATTCCCCAGAAGTCCTCTTCATCCCCATATCCTCTTTCCCCTGCATACCAGCGCATCACCCCCTCCACGGTCAGGCCGTGAAGAAGATGAAAGGGTTCCTTATTGTATTTCATGAGCAATTCCAATGCCTGTTGTCTTGATACTGCTGTTTTCATTTCTGCTTCTCTCCTTTAACTTCACCTTCAGGGTGTTTTCTCTTTTCTCCGGACAGAGCCCTCAAATCGCTTTCCCCTGTCACCGTGATTCCGTTTTCCTCTAAAAGCATGGCAGTCACTCCGCTTCCTGCTGCCGTGGTTCCCGAAAATGTCCCGTCATAGATCACTCCATGGCCGCACGAGGGACTCCGTTCCTTTAATATGGCCTTTTTGCATCCCAAAAGCTTTCCAAGCCTTAATGCCTCCCGGGCGCCCAGCTTAAAATAATCTGTCACATCCTGTCCCAGCCGGTTCATCACCCGGATTTCCTTCCCGTTTTGGGGGATGATTTCCGACGGCTCCCTGGGAGTTTCCATCCCTCCCAGCTGCTCCGGGCAGACAGGAATGAAATTGTATTCTTCCATAAGCTCCAGAACCTCTTTTCTTTCGCCGCTCCCGCCGTCATAACGGCAGTTGACTCCCAGCAGACAGGCGCTTACCAGAATGTTTTCCTTTTCTCCGCTCATTTCCCGCCTCCTTCCATAAATTCTACTGTATCAAAAAATACAGCCGGCTTCAATCCCTTTAAAGAAATATGCGTAATTATTCTGCCACACATATTTCTATAGGGCGGAACGCCCGACATGAATAATAACAAATATGCCAATATTTGTTCCAAGCATTTGAAAACCGGGCGGGTAATATGGTATACTTGTCATATTGTAGAAATATTTGCATATCAGGTGGGAATAATAGGAAAGACACGGAAAGTTCCTGTCTGGAAAAGTATTTTATTATCCGGCAGTATTTGAAATAAATTTACCATGTGGAAAGGAATATTTTTATGGAATTTTACGAAAAGCTAAATAAGGCGGACAAGGATAAAAACCTGGCCAACCTAACCATCATCGAGGGACCCGGCACCGGTTCAAAAGCCCTGTGGTACGACGGAGGACTTCTTTATACTGAGGGAGACGGGAAAGCCTTCGACATTTTCCTGGAGCCTTTAAAAAATGCAGAAAAGACCCAGATCATTACGGCAGGCGGCAGCCGGTGCTTCTGTGAATTTATAACCAACGAAAAGCGCATGGTAGTCTGCGGCGCAGGCCATATTTCAATCCCCATAATCAAGATAGGAAAAATGCTGGGTTTTCATATTACGGTCATTGACGACCGGATGTCCTTTACCAATCACGCAAAGGCGGCGGGGGCGGATGTTGTCCTGTGCAAGCCTTTCCAGGAAGCCTTACAGGAAATAAAGGGAAGCCCCAACCATTACTTCGTCATCGTCACCAGAGGCCACCGGTACGATCAGGAATGCCTGTATGCGATTACAGGCAAAAAAAATGCCTACATCGGCATGATCGGAAGCAAGGCCAGGGTGAAGCTGGTCAAGGAATATCTGGTGGAGCACGGGGTGAGTAAGGAACTGCTTGATAAGGTCTATACTCCTATCGGATTAAAGATAAATGCCCAGACCCCGGAGGAAATCGCTGTAGCCATTATGGCGGAGATCATCCAGGTGAAAAATGACGGAAAAATCGGCTTTGGATTTCCAAAGGATATTCTGGATGTGCTCACCGCTGAAAAATCGCCGGACATGCCCATGTCCCTGGTCACCATTGTTTCAAAAAAGGGCCCGGCTCCCAGGGATGCCAGCACAAAAATGCTTGTGATGCTGGACGGAAGCACGGTCGGAACCATCGGAGGGGGCTGCGTGGAATCAGAGGTCTGCACAATCGCAAGGGAAGTAGCGAGGGAGAAAACACCGGTGCTGAAAAAAGTCGACATGACCATTGACAATGCAGAGGACGAAGGCATGGTGTGCGGTGGTGTCGTAGAGGTTTATATTGAGCCGGTTTTTTAATTCCTACTCTTTTTCTATAAAAAGACAATGACATTTTCTTCAAAATATAGTATACTTCAAGATGACTCAATAGATCGAACAAAAGAAAGGAAAGCCGCATCATGTATTGTGTAAAAAATATCAAAGACGACTTATTCTGGGTTGGCGGAAGCGACCGTCGTCTCGCCATGTTTGAAAACGCTTACCCGATTCCGCGGGGAATTTCTTATAACTCCTATGTCCTGCTGGATGAGAAAACCATTCTTTTTGATACCGTTGACCGGGCCATCTCCGGGCTGTTTCTGGAAAATGTGGAATCAGTTTTAGGAGGCCGCGACTTAGACTACATCATCGTCAACCACATGGAGCCGGATCACTGCGCCACCCTGGGAGAGATCGTCAGAAGATATCCCAATGTAAAGGTGATCTGCAATGTGAAAACAGTTCCTATCATCAATCAGTTTTACGAATTCGGCGTTGATTCCAGGGCGGTGATCATAAAGGAAGGGGACACATTCTGTTCCGGAAAGCATACTTTCACCTTTTTCATGGCTCCCATGGTCCACTGGCCCGAGGTCATGGTGACTTATGACACCACGGACAAAATCCTGTTTTCTGCCGATGCTTTCGGCACTTTCGGAGCCATGAACGGAAACCTGTTCGCCGATGAATTAAACTTTGAACGGGACTGGCTCGACGATGCCAGAAGATATTATGCCAACATCGTGGGCAAATACGGCCCGTCCACCCAGACGCTTTTAAAGAAGATCTCCGGTCTGGGAATTGAGATACTCTGTCCCCTTCACGGGCCCATATGGCGTTCCGACATCGACTGGTATATGGACAAGTACCAGCTCTGGAGCACCTATGAACCGGAAGAGAAAGCTGTCATGATCGCTTACGGCTCCATTTACGGAAATACGGAAAATGCAGCCAACATCCTGGCCTGCCGCCTGGCGGAACGGGGAATCCGCAACATCGTCATGTACGACGTTTCCGTGACCCATCCCTCCGTCATCATCTCAGAAGCATTCCGCTGCAGCCATCTGGTCTTTGCTTCCTCCACCTACAACGGAGGCATTTTCAGCAATATGGAACACCTGCTTACGGATATGAGAGCCCACAATGTGCAGAACCGCACAGTGGCCCTCATGGAAAACGGCTCCTGGGCCATTATGGCCGGCAAGAAAATGACCGAGATTCTTTCCGACATGAAGAACATGACCATTCTGGAAGGAATGGTTACCATCAAATCCTCTGTGAAAGAGGATCAGCTGGTGGATATCGGAGCTCTGGCTAACGCAATTGCAGACTCCTTAAAGTAATCAAAAGCCCAAAAACAAAGGCCCCTGGAAAATGATTTCAAAAAATCATTTTCCAGGGGCTTTTTTTCTTAAAGCCATTCCGTTACCTTATCCGTAAAACAGATTCCATCCAGATGGTCAATTTCATGGCAAAGGCATTTTGCCATGTCATCGGTTCCCGTAAGGGTGATCGCCTCTCCCTTTTCATTAAGTGCTTTCACCACCACGGTCTGTGGACGAGTCAGCTTTCCAACCTTATCAGGAAAGCTTAAGCAGCCCTCCACTACCTCCTGCTCTCCTTCCGCCTCCACGACTACGGGGTTTACCAGCTTAATCACCCCTTCGCCCATATCGATCACCACCAGCCGCTTTAAAATTCCCAGCTGGTTTGCCGCTACGGCTGCGCCGTTAGGGGTGTTATGCAGGGTTTCCGCCATGTCCCTTAAGATTTCCCGGATACGGTCGTCCACAGCCTTTACTTCCTTACATTTCTTTCTCAATATTTCATCGCCTTCATACCGCATATTTAAGATAGCCAAAGCGTTTCCTCCAATTCTCTCCGCAAGCCGCCCCTCTTCGGGCCGCTGTTTTGAAAAACAAAAGAGCCGCAACCGCACTTCCTGTAGTTGAGGCCCCTTCGTTTCTGGTTTCTATATGTCGGAAAAATTATAACATTTGTTTTTTTAAAACACAAGCAATTTTTATATTTTTAATAAAATTTTATATGAAAAACCTTCTGTCTCCCGGATTAAAACAGTGAAAATGACAGGAACAGGGAAGCCATCAGAGAAGCTACCAGGGAAACAACTGTAATCTGGGTGTTCAGAGACGGGCCTGCCGTATCCTTAAAGGGATCGCCCACCGTATCTCCGACAACAGCCGCCTTATGGGCATCGCTGCCTTTGCCGCCGTTTTCGCCCGATTCAATATACTTCTTTGCGTTGTCCCACAAGCCGCCTGAATTACTCATGAATAAAGCCAGAAGAAGTCCGCTTATAATATTTCCGGCAAGGTATCCTCCCATTGACTCCACGCCGCCGACAAAGCCTACGGCAACCGTGGCGATAATGCTCATAAGGCCTGCGGGAACCAATTCCTTCAATGCTCCATGGGTTGCAATATCAATGCACTTGTCGTATTCAGGAATCACGCCCGGCTTTCCTTCCTTAAGACCCTTGATCTCCCGGAACTGGCGGTGGATCTCTGAAACCATACGCTGTGCGTTGCGGTCAACACCCAGCATCAGCATTGCGGAGAAGATGGCCGGAATGGCGGCTCCTACCAGCATACCGAAGAAAACAGTGGGGTTGATAATATCAAAGCCTGTTAAAACCGTAGTACCTGCGGCGTCGTTTACCTCACTCATAAAGGCGCCCAGCAGGGAGATGATCGTAAGGCCTGCGGCTGCAATGGCAAAGCCCTTGGTTACGGCCTTTACCGTGTTGCCTGCGCTGTCAAGGGAATCGGTAATTTCAAGGGCATCATCCCCTAAGTCCCCCATTTCTACCAGGCCTCTGGCATTGTCCGCAATGGGACCGTAAGCATCGTTGGAAATAATCATTCCCACGATGGAAAGCATTCCCACAGCCGCCATGGAGATTCCGAACATACCTGCCGTCGGATCACTGGGAGCGATGGAAGCACATAAATTGTAGGAAATCAGTGCGGCGATTCCAATGCCGATCATGGCCGGCAAAACACTTAAAAATCCATAGGAAACGCCGGAAAGAATGGTAAATGCCGGGCCGGATTCCGATGCCTTGGCAACGTTTCGAACCGGTTTTTTATTGTCATTGGTGAAATAATCGCTGGTAATGCCGATGATAACGCCCACAACCAGGCCAACAGCCGTCGCTCCCCAGATCCGCCAGTCAAACTGGAATATCATGGTAGCGCCTGCGGTCAGGACTGCAAAAATACCTGTGGTTATGTAGGTGCTCATATTCAGTGCTGTGGTAGGATCCCCGTTTTTGCCCATACGCGCCGCCATAACGCCGATGATGGAGGATAAGAGACCCAGGGACGCATAGCAGAATACCATGGCCGAATAGTTCTCTCCCACCTTGGTGCCTAAAGCAATGGCCATAACCAGAGCCGATACCATGGAAGCTACATTGGAGTCGAATAAATCGGCGCCCATACCGGCTACGTCGCCCACGTTATCGCCTACGTTATCGGCAATAACCGCAGGGTTTCGGGGGTCGTCCTCCGGGATTCCCAGCTCTACCTTACCAACAAGGTCAGCGCTGATATCCGCGGTTTTCGTAAAGATTCCTCCTCCTGCCTTGGCAAACAGGGCCAGGGAGCTGGCTCCGAAGCTGAAGCCCAGCAAAGCGGTGGAATCTCCGGTAATCGCCATGACAAGGGTCACTCCAAGAAGAGAGCTTCCTACCACAGCCATGCCCATGACCGCACCTCCGCGGAAGGCCGACAAAAATGAGGGCTTTAAACCGCCGTTCTGTGCGGATTCAGCGGTTTTAATGTTGGCAATGGTAGCCACCTGAATACCGATTTTTCCCGCAATGGCAGAAAATACGGTACCGCAGATATAGGCGAGGACGATTGTGAGATTATTTAGAACAGATCCGCCTTTCCAGATAGGAGAGGGAAGAAACAAGAAAATCAAGAGAGCGGCTCCCGCGCAGAACTTCGTCAGTACAAGATATTCTTTTCGAAGAAATGTGTTTGCACCCTTCCGGATATAACCGCCGACTTCCTGCACCCGCTTGTTAGACGATGGTTGAGCGGAAACCCAGCGATACAACCAGACCGCAAATGCGAACGCAAAGAGAGAAACAAGAACGGAAATGATTAGAAATAAGCCCAAACTACCCATAACACCATTAACCTCCTACTTTCTTTGAAATAAAAAAATTTTTCGCTATTTTACACTTATGTATAATAGCACATTTATCCATAAATTACCATAGTTATTTTATATAAATTTACCTATATTTTTTTGATGATCAGAAAAATTTTATGTTTACTTTGTAGATAAATGTCAATTTACGCCATATTACAGACAGCATTTTTACTTTTCATTTTCATCTTGCTTTGTGATCCGCCCGCCGCTCTTGCATTAATCAAGTCCCTTCCCTGCCCGAAGCATGCAGAAAATGCGCACAGCCGCGCTCCTGTAAAACTCCTCCGCCCTCTCCCGTAATCACCAGGTCCACGCCCTCCAGCTGGGCATCAAATCCAATGAGGTCCGGAACCGTCCCGACTCCTGATTTCATATCTGAATGAAAGAAGACCTTTAAGGCGGCCCCAAGCCCGGCCGCCCGCAAAAAAGTTTTCTAACGCAAAAAAGCCGCCGGAAAAGGTGATCACTCACCCGTTTCCAGCGGCCCATTCTCTTTAGCAGGGATTTTTCAGTTTAAAAGTATTCACCATATCTTTCAGTGTTTCCGCCTGCTTGTACAGCTGGGCTGTTGCAGCGGTGCTTTCCTCAGACGCTGCGGAATTTGCCTGTACCACGGCGGATACCTGGCTGATTTCCTCATTGATCCTGGCTATGCCGGAGGCCTGCTCTGACGATGCACCGGCGATTTTTTCCGCCAGTCCGGCTACCTGCTCTATCCCGCCCACGATTTTGTTAAACGCATCTGCGGTGGTCTTTGCGATCCTGGTTCCGTACTCGGCTCTCTGTATGGAGTTTTCGATCATGTCTGCAGTTTCCTTCACGGCTTCTGCAGAACGGGCCGCCAGGCTCCGCACCTCATCTGCCACAACCGCAAAGCCTTTCCCGTACTGGCCCGCTCTTGCAGCCTCTACGGAGGCGTTTAATGACAGTATATTTGTCTGGAACGCGATATCTTCAATCGCCTTTATTACCTTTGAAATATTGGAAGAGGAGATGTTGATTTCATCCATGGCTCTGAGCATTTCCTCCATGTGCCTGTTGCCGTCCACGGCTCCGTGCCTGACATCATTTGCACATGTTCTTGCCATTTCCGCATGATCCGCGCTTAAGCTGATCCGGTTTTTTACCTCTGACACGGCTGCAGCCAGCTCCTGAAGAGACCCTGCCTGACGGCTTGCCCCTTCCGAAAGGCGTATGCTCGCTTCCGATATCTGGCCGGCCCCGCTTACAACCTGTCCTGACGTGCTGCATATCTGAGACAGTACCTGGTTGTTTTTCTCCACGATTCTGCTTAAGGCAATGCCCAGGACATCTTTCTCCGAATTGATTTTTACATGAACGGTTAAGTCTCCTTCCGCTATTGCTTCGGCTGTCTGAGCCTGGCTTCTGGTGTTTTCCACCATCGCCTTGAAAGATTTCATCAATTCCCCAATCTCGTCGTTTGTGAGGACAAGGACGTTTGCGCTTGCATCTCCCACAGACATCTGCTGGGCAATATTGCTGAGAATTTTAAGTGGACGCACAATACTTCCATTTAAGACCCTGCATATAATTAAACTTGCAACAACAGATATGACGGTCAGCAGCAGTATTGCAATAAAAAAAAGTACAAAAGTTTTCGATGAAACATTGTTTGTGGAACATACCCGGTAAACGGTAAAAAGGCTTACCAAAGAAATTAAAACCGTTATAGCGTCCACTATGCCGAATCCGATTGCCATCCTTTTACCGAGAGCAATTGAATTCTGTTTTTCCTGTCTTTCCATTTGAGCTACACCCCTTATTTGGTTTTTTATATTATTTATAGTGTATATCGACAGCTTTTGTCAAAATTTTAGCAAAATAAAAAAAATATTCTTACACCCAAAAAAAGATTGAGTTCAAAATACCATGGCACACAGGATACCGGACAACACTCAATTTTCTGTTTTAACGATCACCGTCCCAAAACCGGGAATTTCCCCTTCTGCGGAAAGCTCTCCCAGCAGCACCTTACCGCCTTCCAGCCCGGACAGAACCTCTTTTCCCAGCCTCACCGGCTCCCGGCAAAAATTCTGAAAAAACAGATATTCACAGTCATCTCCGCTTCTGGAGGTCACCTCCAGCCCTTCCGGGATCCCGCCTTTCACAAGAGGCTTCATCCCAGCTTCCGTTGTCACTTTCTGAAACAGGCTGTCATAAAAATCCTGTCCTCCGTCGGCGCACACGTAATAGGCCGTTCCTTTTCCGAAACGGTTCCTTGTAAGGGCCGGATATCCCTTGTAAAAATCATTTTCAAAGACGAGAAGGGGCTCGGCCCCCAGAAGCTTTACCAGGTCGCAGAGATTGCGGCACTCATACCGTTCCTTTTCTCCCTTTTCCACCGGGGAAACCATAAAATTGCTTTCCCCGTCATATAAGCCGTCAATTTCCATGCTGCGAAGCCCCAGGACCTCCCTAAGCCCGTGAGGAGAACCGCCCTGAAAGCACTTATCCGCCTCATCCACAATGCCGGACCAGTAGGTCATAACAAGCCGTCCTCCGGCCTTTACATAGACCTTAAGCTTCTCCTGTATGCCGCTGCGGTATAAATACAGCATGGGGGCTGCCACAAGCTCATAATCTTCCAACTCCCCGTCCATGGTGATCACATCCACATTATACCCCAGCTTTTTTATGGCGCTGTAAACCTTTACGCAGGTTTCATGGTAGTACAGCCCCTTATTTCTGGGCCCCTGGGCGTCTTCCATGGCCCAGCGGTTTTCCACGTCATAAATGACCGCAGCCCTTGCCCTGACAGAGGTTCCCGCCAGCTCTTTCAAAAGGGCCAGCTCTTTCCCCGTCCTTTCCACCTCTTCAAACACCCTGGTATCCCGCCCTCCGTAGTGGTCAATTACCGCTCCGTGGAACTTTTCCGAGCTTCCCCTGCTCTGGCGTATCTGAAAATACATTACACTGTCTGAGCCGTGGGCCACCGCCTGCCAGGAGGCCAGATTTAAAACGCCGGGCCGTTTCAGCTTGCTGACGCCCTGCCAGTTGGTGCTTGTAGGGCTGGATTCCATGAGAAGAAAGGGGCGTTTTTTTAGGCTTCTCATGAAATCGTGCTGCATCCCGTTATCCCTGGCCGTAAGAATCTCTTCTTCCTTATGCCACAGGGGATAAGAGTCCCAGGAAACCACATCCACCGCCTGAGACAGTTCCTGATAATTAAGGCCCTGATAATCATACATAAGGTTGGTGGTGGAGGGCTGCAGGGCTCCCGCCTCTCTTAAAGCCTTTACCTCCCACAGGGCGAAATCCCTGGTCTGCTCCGTGACAAAACGCTTCCAGTCCAGATTTAAGCCGTGGACCATATTTTCTCCTATGGAAGACGGACCTTCCACCTGGTCAAAGGACTGGTAGACATGGCTCCAGAAAGCGGTGCACCAGCTGCTGTTTAACCTTTCAACGGAACCGTATTTCCTTTCCAGCCATTTCCGGAAAGCCTCCTGGCACAGGGGACAGTGGCACTCGCCTCCAAACTCATTGGAAATATGCCACATGAGAACTCCCGGATGGTCCTTAAACTCCTTTCCCAGAGCTTCATCCATCCGCCTCACCTTTTCCCGGTACAGGGCCGAGGTATAACAGTGATTCTGCCTTCCTCCGAAAAGCTGCCGCCTTCTGGCTTCATCCACCCGCAGCACCTCCGGGTAACGGTCGGACAGCCACTTGGGCCGTGCGCCGGAGGGAGTGCCAAGGATGGTGAAAATGCCGTTTTCATACAGCCTGTCCACCTGCTCCCTAAGCCATTCCAGCCGGAAGCTTCCCTCCTCAGGCTCTAAAAAGGACCAGGAAAACATTCCCATGGTCACCACATTGATGCCGGCCTGTTTCATGTATTCCAGATCCTGCTTTAATATATCCGGCTCATCCAGCCATTGTTCCGGGTAATAATCCCCTCCATGCCATATGCCAATGCTCTTCATATCTTCTTATTTCCCTTTCTTCTTATTTCCACCTCTAAAAAGCGCTGCCGCCGTTTCCTCATCCGGAAGCACGGCCGCAGCGCCTGCTTATTCAGTTATTTATTTTACCGCTCCCGTAATGCCCTCTGCAAAGCTTCTCTGCAACAGGAAGAAAATGATTACGGTTGGAATGGTACAGATCAGTACGGCTAACATCAGCATCCCGTAATCAGTCACATACCCCTCCGTTAGGTTTGCCACAAGCATGGGCATGGTTATGCTGTCTGCACTGGACATGATAACCTTAGGCCATAAGTAGCTGTTCCAGGCATTCATAAACGTGATGGTCATGGCCGCCGCATAGGTGGAACGCATGGTGGGCAGGAACATCCGGTAGAAAATCTGGAATTCACTGAGCCCGTCAAGCCTGGCCGCTTCCATAATATCAGAGGGAAAGGACCTGGCGCTCTGGCGGAACATCATGATTAAAAACGGAGTGGAGATGGTGGGCAGGATGAATCCCAGGGTGCTGTTTAGCAGCTGCGCTTTTGAAAACATCTGATACAGCGGAATCATGGTAGCCGCAAAGGGGACCATCATTGCCAGCAGAATGACACTCATCACCCTGTCCTTTGCCTTGTCATGGAACACCTCAAAGCCATAGCCTGCCACAGAGCAGATAAACAGCGACACCAGGGTCATGATGACCGCATATTTAAAGGAATTCCCCAGAGCAACGGCCACATTCTGGGAGGCGAAAAGCCTTTTCATATTGTCGATCAGGGCCGTGCCGAACATCAGAGTCCCTCTGGACACGTCCACACTCTTGTTGGTGGCCGCAACCAGCATCCAGTAAAGCGGAAACACGGAAATCACGGAAACAACGGTCAGGAACCCATAGGCCAAAAACTTTTTCCCCTTAGTCACGCTTATCACCTACTTTCATCTGAATAAATGCCAGGACTGCCACCAAAATCAGGATCAAGTAGGACATGGCCGCCGCATACCCGAAGTTTGGCACATATTTAAAGGACACGTTGTAAATGTAGTGGGACATGGTGATGGTGGCGTTGGCCGGACCTCCGTTTGTCAAGTTCACCGACTCGTCAAAGAGCTGCAGGGTGCCGTTGGTGGACATGATGGCTGTCAAAAGAATGGTGGGCCTTAAAAGGGGAACCGTGATCCTGGAAAAGGACTGGAACGGAGAGGCTCCGTCTATTTTTGCCGCCTCGTAAATGGAATATTCGATATTTTGGAGGCCGGCAAGATAAAATACCATGTTATAGCCCGTCCATCTCCATATGAGCGCCAGGATGATGACGATTCTGGCGCTGTCCGGATGGCCCAGGAAATTGTATCCCGTGGACAGGATTCCCAGCTTGATTAAGACCGTATTGACCAGTCCGTCCACCGCAAACAGGGAGCGGAATATGACCGCATAGGATACCAGGGAGGTGGCGCAGGGCAGGAATATGGCTGTGCGGAAAAGGCCCTTGAAACGGAGGTCCTTATTGTTTAACAGGGAAGCCAGAACCAGAGCCGACACCAGCATGATGGGAACCTGTATGATCAGGTACACAAAATTGTTGCTCAAAGCCTGCATGAAAACAGGGTCCTTGAACATTCTTAAGTAGTTGACTGCGCCGGCCCATCTTAAATTGGCGCCGACTCCTGATTTAAAGGAGAGAAACAGAGCCTGAAGCATGGGCAGAAAGCTCATGACAGCAATCAGAATGACGGCGGGCGTTAAAAACGCCCAGCCCGCCATACTCTGTTTCTGGCTTAAGGAAAACTTTTTCTTCGAATTACCCATAATTATTTACCCATTGCAAAATTGACCGTATCCTCTGCCGTCTTTATTTCGCTGTCAATATCCGCTCCGGCAACCACGTGAGTGATTGCGGTGGCAACAGCGTCACGGGCCTCATAATAATAAACGCCTGTGTTATTGGACGGAACCTTTGATGCAAAATCCGTAATCAGGGAATATACGGCCTGATCGCCGAAGAACTTCTGGGGCTCTCCGTAAACCGTGCTTTTTGCTGCAGGCAGATAAGTGGCTAAAGCGCCTGACTTAGGTAAAATCGTCTCATAAAGCTCTGTGCTTCCTCCAAAGGTCTTGCTTAAGAAATCAGCCGCCAGCTCCGGATTTTTGCATGCGGAGGTAACCGCCCAGCTGGAACCGCCGTTGTTGGAATAGTTGGTAGCTCCGTCCACCCCTACCAGCTTCGGCATATCGGTCACAGCCCATTTGCCGGACTGGTCCTCTGCCGTCTGAATGCTGGCAAGAATCCAGCAGCCGTTGATGGTGCCTGCCACCGTGCTGTTGGTCAAGGTACTCACATACTGATCCCAGTCATTAACTTCGACGAGAACCCCTTCCTTAACGAGAGAAGCATAAGTCTCCATCACCTTTTTCAGCTTGTCATTGCCAACCATGCTGGGGTCTCCCTTTTCATCGAAAAGGCTTGCTCCCGCAGATTGAAGCATCATCATGATAACGTCAGACTCCCCTGCCTGACAGGATAATAAGGGCTTTCCTGTTTTTGCAAGGATGTCTTTTCCCATGGTTAAGTACTGGTCCCAAGTAATATCCGTAAAATCATCGACCTTATATCCGGCCTGCTCTAAAATGTCCGTGCGGTAAGCCGCCACAACCGCGCCATTGTCAAACGGAACGCCGTAATTCTTCCCTTCGACTACGGAATAAGCGGTTTTTGCTTTTGCAAACTGGGTAAAGTCAATTCCTGTTCCGGTCAGATCTCTAAATGCGTCAGGATAGCTGAGCACGTTTTTCTGAAATGCGTTGTCCTGCATTAAAAGGATATCAGGCAGGGAGCCTAAGTTCCCGGAAGTGGCTGCCGTGGTCAGCTTGGTCTGGACATCCGCCCAGGGAGTCTCCACCACATTCAGCTTGAAATCCGGATGGTCCTTCTGATAGACCTTTGCCGCTTCTTCCATGGCATATATGTTAAATGCCGGGTCCCAGCACCAGACAGTCAGCTCATTGGCTGCCGCGCCTTCCCCTTTTTTATCCCCTGCTCCTGCCGCGGCGCCGCCATCCGGGGCGCCTTTCGTTCCACAGGCAGTCAGGGAAGCCGCCATGGCTGCGGCCAGTAATACAGATACAATCTTTTTCTTCATAGATAAACTCCTCCTATTTAAAATTGGCTTGTACGATCGTCTTTATCTTTCGAAAGATTACTGATAAGATATATTATACCAATTTCATGGGCGGAAAGCTTTTAGATTCAATTAAAAAACGCGCATATTCGCTCATTTTCACTCCCAGCCCCTTTGAGCGCTGATCCTGTAATGCTGAAGCTTTTCTTCATAATTTTCCGCAGACTTCTTCCATTGATAGGGAGAAGTATCTAAAATTTTTCTAAAATTCCGGTTAAATGCAGAAATAGAAGCAAATCCTGCCGCTGACGCCACCTCCTCCATGGATTTGCTGGTCTTTTTCATCAATTCACAGGCATTCTGCACCCGGATCATGTTGATATAATCCACAGGCCTCATATTCATGGCCTCCTGAAACACCCGGCGGAAATGGCTTTCGCTCATGCTGCAGGCCCCTGCCAGGCTGCTGATCTTTATTTCCTCCCCATAATGCAGGGCCACGTAATCCATGGCCGAGGCAATCACGGCGGCGCTTGTCCTGGTCCGCATGATTCGCTCCTCATCGTCGGAAAGGCGGAGAAACTCCACCATACAGGCCTTTAGAAGCCCCTTGATGCTTTCCCTGTAATAAGGCCTTTTTAAGCGGGCCTCTTCCATGATTCCCTTAACCAGGCCGGAAAGGGCCGGATGTTCTTCTCCTTTCAGAAGATATCCGGTTCTGTGGAGCCGTTTCGATATATTTTTCTGTACCAATGGGCCGCTTTCTATGGCTTCGGAAACCGTTTTTTCCAGATCAATGTACATCCACTCCCAAAAGCTTTTTGTTCCCGGATCGCTGTTGGTGGTGTGGGGAAGCCTTGGGGGGACGATCATGACGGAGCCGGAAGAAAAAGGGATATACTCCTGTCCCAGCGCCACTTCTCCCCTGCCCCAGCGGCAGTACCCGATTTCCATGTGATTGTGAAAATGAAGGTATTCGATCCCCTTTCCATACTCCCGGATCCAGTCCTCTCCCAGAAGAGCCAGGACCGCCTCATCTTCCGGAATCTCATAATAGCGGAACTCCACCCTTTCCCTTTGTTTTGCCATGAAACCTTTTCTCCTTTTCGCCAAATGGAAGACGCAAAAGAGCATCCCCCCTCAGGAGAGAATGCTCTTTTGGTATATTATAAATCATTTAAATCCTGTTACAGGATCAAAGTACAAGTGATGGAGCCGTATAAACTCTGGCCCCCAATTCGGAATCCAGTAAGTACAATCCTTTTGCATCTGTACCGAACAGGTCGTATCTCTTTATAATCTCATCCGTGTTCTTCTCCTCTTCGATCTGCTCTTTTACAAACCAGTCGAGGAACTGCATGGTACGGAAATCTTTCAGCTCGTAAGCTGCTGCGTAAATATCATGAATCGCAGCCGTCACCTTACACTCATGCTCATAGGCGGTTACAGGGGGTTGACGGAAATCAGTGTAAACAATATTTGGAGCCTTAATATCCTCTAATACGATCTTTTCACTGTTATTCAGCAGATAATCCATAAAGAGCATGGCGTGATCCCGTTCTTCCTGGGTCTGGATCTTAAACCAGTTGGCAAAGCCATTTAAATTGCTGTCCGCATAGTAATTAGACATGTCCAGATATACATAAGCGGAATACAGTTCAAAATTTATCTGTTTGTTAATCTTATCCACAATTTCTTTATTCAGCATAATCCTTGTCCTCCTTTTCAACCAGATTCAATTGCCTTTTTTCCGGGAAAACCTCCCGGGAAAATTCAGACTTTACGGCTTAAACCTCTGTAAAGGCATCCTTTTCAAGTCCGCAGACTGGACATACCCAGCTATCGGGAACATCTTCCCATGCTGTACCAGGTGCAATACCATTATCTGGGTCACCTATCTCCGGGTCATAAATATAGCCACATGGGCATTCGTATTTCTGCATATAGCACCTCCATAAAAGTATTTACTATATTCTAACATCTTTTATAGGATTATTCAATGGTGTAATAAAAATATTTTATTCCCTATAACGTCTGATAATAGACAAGCCGTTGCAGCATAAAAGCCGCCATAAAGCGCCGGTCATCCAGCGCCTTACAGCGGCTTTTGTCATGTTACTTTTCTTTTCTCTTCTCCCACATGGCCCACAGGGTACCTGCCACGCAGATGGAGGAGTAGCATCCGGTCACTACACCGAAGAACATTGGCAGAGAGAATTCAACAATGGATTCAATCTGGAAGTAAATGGAAGCTACCATGATGATCAATACACAGATACCCGTTGCAACGGAGGTATTGATGGATCTTCCAAGGGTCTGGCTGGTGCTGACATTTACTAAGTCAACCACAGATTCCTTCTTGTCTTTCTTTTTGTTCTCACGGATTCTGTCGTAAATAACGATGGTATCGTTAATGGAATATCCGATGATCGTGAGAACAACCGCCACAAAGGCGTCATTTAGCGGTATTCCGAACAGTACAAAGGCAAAGAACACCACCATTGTATCGTGGAACAGGGCGATCATTGCCGTTACGCCGGCCGAAAGGCCTGACATGACGGAGAAACGGATCCATACGTACACAATGATAAAGACAAGGGCAAGAATAATGGCAAGGGCTGCATTTCTCAATGCTTTTGCCCCGATATAAGGCTCAACCACATAGGTTTCCGCCAGCTTTGCATCCACCTTTTCCGAGGTGCTGTTGACAGCATCGGTTACCGACTTCTGCTCTTCCGGTGACATTCCCTCGTTTCCTGCAAGAGTGATGGAAAGTCTCTGAAGACCTGTCATGTTATCCTGCTTGATCTGAGCTGTAACCGGCCTGTTGGTTGCTTTTTCAACCGCCGCCTGAATGGCCTCGGTATCCGCTTCGTCAGATACGGAATAGCTTAAAACAGCTCCGCCCGTAAACTGGATATCCAGAGCCACGCCCCTGGAGAAGCATCCGATAATACCGGCTACGGTAATAACTCCTGAAATGATTAAAAAGAGATACTTCTTCTGGTAAAACGGTATGATCTTCGGATCTTTTCTCTTGCGGAAAAACTTCTCATTATTAAATTTGTCAAACTTAATCAGTGAGGAAAGAAGGTTTCTTGATACGGTAATACCTGCAAAAAGGTTTACGATCATACCGATCAAAAGAGTATAACCAAAGCTCAGCATAGTGCCGGAGCCTAAAACCATCAAAATAACAGCAATAATGGCTGCGGTAATATTTCCGTCAAATACGGCGGAAAATGCGTTCTTATATCCGTACTGTACTGCTTTCTGAATGGAAGAGCCGTGTTTCAGCTCATCGGAGATACGCTCCGAGGTGATGATATTGGTATCCACCGTCATACCCAGGGTAAGGATGATACCGGCAATACCCGGAAGGGTCAAAGTATACTGGGGGATAGAAAGGGCCAGCATCTGCAGAATCATCTGCATAAACAGAGTGATACATGCAACAAGACCCGGCAGTCTGTAAAATCCGATCATAAATACGCAGATGACTAAAAATGCCACGATTCCCGCATATACCATGATCATTAAAGCATTATTGCCCAGGGACGGGCTGATGGTTGAGAAGTTGCTGGTAGCCAGAGAAAATGGAAGGGCACCGGCATTGATCTTCTCTGCCAGATTCTTGGCAGCGTCATAGCTTTCCATTCCGGTAATCACGGCCTGTCCGCCTGAGATCTTTGTCTGTACTGTGGGGCTGGAAATCAGGTCCTCATCCATGTAGATGCTCATCCGTTTTCCGATCAATTTTCCTGTGGCGTCCTCAAAGAGCTTTGCGCCTTCATTATCAAAGCTTAAAGCCACCTGATAAGCCTTGATACCGTTATTTGTAGTCTCCTCCGGAGTGGCTTTCTTTACATTTTTACCCTGGATCAGAACATTGTTGTCAGGATCCCTGAACGTAAGCTCTGCCATGGCTCCCAGCTCTGCGATTGCATCCTCGGGGTTAAAGTTTGTTTCCCCTGATTTCCATGGGAACTGAACGATGATATAGCCTGCGTTCTTGTCCACCGTCACCTCGCGGTCCGCAATGTTCTGGTTGTCCATACGGGTTTCGATGATTTCTCTGGCCGACTCAAGCTCCTGTTCGGTAGGCTTCCGGTCCAGACCCTGGGGTTCGAAAATCGCTTCCACTCCCCCGCGGATGTCGATGCCGTAACGCATGTCAAAGATGCCTTTTACGCTGCTGCCAAGTCCAAATACGGCAATATACATCAACGCAGCCATGGCAACGAGAATTACAGCAAGCATTTGCTTTCCCTGCTTCATAAATCTTCCTCTTTTCCTGTTTGTTTTTAATGTACCCTCTTAAAAATCTGCCATTCTCTCTTTTTTCCCATCGGAATTATGAATAAACCGGATCAAAAATATCCTGCCCGTATACCCTTCCTGCAGCAGCACCGTCAGCACTGCCCACAGGATCAGAGGCACCAGCAGGTGATCCGTCCTGACAAATAAATATCTTAAAGATGAAACCCCAAAGGATGCTCCTGCTGCGGCAACCGTCAATAGTTCCCCGCCAGCCTCTTCTCCAAGCATTCCGGGAATCTCTCCGATTGATTTTGCTTTCGCCGCCTTCTGCGGCTGGGAGGACCCACGGCTCAAATCAACACAAAAAATATTCAATCCGGAAAGCAGCAAGGCCGTGCAAAATAGAACAGCCAATGTCCGGCGGACTGTTTTAATCCTTTTTACCCAGTATTTCAATGGTATCCCTCTATCCTTTTCTGAAATGATACACCATGTAGCATTGTACTACAAAAAAGGCCGAAACACAACCATTGCTTTTTAGCAGAAGCAGTCATTTTTGCCAAAAAGTACAAATAACAAATCCGCAATGCAAAAAAGATCCGGTGTAACCAGGGGCTCTCCCGCCTGCATTGCACCGGTATCGGTTTTAAAGCGCTTTTTGATATAAAAGCTTCTTTAAAATACGTTCTAAATTGTCCTTTTCTTCCTCATCCAGCACGGAAAAGAATCCGGCCTCTTCTTTGCTTCCGGCCTTCTCAAATTCCTTTACTTTTTCCCTGCCCTTATCTGTCAGGGAAATTCCGGCGCTTTCGCCCTCTCTGCGGATGTATCCTTTTTTCTCCATCTTCTCCAGAGTCTCCTCTAAATTCTCCTGCGGCAGCACAAAGCGGATATCTTCCCCTTCCGCAGCCATGGATAAAAGGAAAAGCCTAAACTCTTTATCTCTTTTTTCCCCTTTCTTTTCGTATTTCATCAATCGAACGCTGCTTTTTAACAGATTCGCAAGCTTATATCCGGCCTGGGACGTGAATTCGTCTTTGGCTTCCCCAGGCTCCTCCGTCGCCATCGCTGCCTTTTCTTTTTTCGCTTCCTTTTTCGCCTCTTTCTTTTCCTCTTTCCGCCGTTCCTCCGCCAATGCTCTTCCCTTTCCACAGCGGGGTGCTTTTAATGAACAGTGCCTTTTGCAGTGCGGGCAGTATTCTTCTCCGTATATTTCCTGTTTCATCCTATCCGCCTCCATTTCCGCTTTTTCTTTTGTTTCTTTCATGTCCTGTATCTGATTGTACAAAGGATTATAGCTTCATTATATTTTGTTTATAGGATAATATCAAGCGAATTATTTTGATAAATCCGTGGACAAACCGGAAAATACAGAAAAATTCCGGAGCATCCGCATAAAAGCCTGATGCTCCGGCAAAACATGGATTCCTTAACACATTTTTAAACTTCCAGAATCAACGCCTGATATCCTTTCAGATGAAGAGTCTTTCCGTCAAAAGAAACCTCCTCAAGGTTATTTAATAAAACATTTTTGCAGGCCTGGGGCAGTTCAATGATTCTCTCCTCCGCCTGGAAATTGCCGATAATAAGAATATCCCGCTTTTCTCCCCTGCGGTAATAGGCCATGATTCTTTCCATATCCTCATAGGCTGCTTCAAAGGTTCCGTATACAAAGGTGTCTTTATATTCTTCGCTTTTTCTTAAGGCAACCAGCTTTTTATAATAGTGGAATACGGAAGAGGAGTCTTTCTCCTGCATTTCCAGATTAATCCTTTCATATTCCGGGTTTACTTTGAGCCATGGTTTTCCTTCCGTAAATCCTGCATTTTTACTGCTGTCCCACTGGAAAGGAACTCTCGCATTGTCCCGGCTGTACATGCACGCCACCTTGAAAGCTTCTTCCTCTGAAAGCCCATGGTCCAGAGCTACCTGGTACTCGTCCAGGGTGGAAATGTCATCAATGTCGTCAATGGACTGGAAAGGCACATTTTCCATTCCGATTTCCTGACCCTGATAGATAAACGGCAGACCCTTCAGCATAAAATACACGGTAGCAAGCATCTTCTTCGAAGCGTCGCAGCATTCCCCGTCAGGGATGTACCGGCTCACCCCTCTGGGCTCGTCGTGGTTTTCAATGATGTTTGATAAGAATCCGATTCCCTCAGCTCTCATCTGACTGGCAAAGCAGCAGTTCCTGTAATCATCGGGCGTGATTCTCTGGCTGTCATACCAGCCCTTTTCACTGGCCCCGAATATGGTTTCATTGAAATCAAACATGGAAGAAAAGCATCCGTCGTCCCCGATAAAATCAGGTAAGTCCTCTTTCTTTTCGTTGAACACCTCCCCCACCGTAAATGCGTGGTAATTCTTAAAGGTTTCATCTCTCATTTCCATTAAGAAATCCATAACTCCCTGGGCCTCTTCCAGCATCTTTTTGCAGGTGGCAAGACCGTCTTCCCGGTCAGGCTCATAATCGTGAAACGGAAGGGCTTTCTTGATGTTGATAATTGCGTCAATGCGGAAGCCTGCAATTCCCTTTTCCAGCCACCAGTTGATCATGGTGTAAATATCTTTTCTCACGGCTGTATTTTCCCAGTTTAAATCCGGCTGCTTCTTGTGGAACAGATGAAGATAGTATTTGTCCGTATCCCCGATCCTCTCCCATGCGCTGCCGCCGAAGTAGGACCTGATGTTGCTGGGTTCCTTTCCATCCTTGCCTTCCCTGATGTAAAAATAGTCTCCGTACTGGCCGTCAGGGTCTTCCATGGCCTTTTTGAACCATTCATGCTCGTCGGAACAGTGATTGACCACCAGGTCCATCACAATGTACATTTCTCTCTTTTTGGCTTCTGCGATCAGCTCATCCATTTCTTCCATGGTGCCGAATCTGGGATCAATGTTATAGTAATCGGAAATATCGTATCCCTGGTCCGCAAGGGGGGAACAGTAAATGGGCGAGAGCCACAGGATGTCAACGCCCAGCTCCTTTAAATAATCCAGTTTTCCGATAATTCCCTTTAAATCTCCTATGCCATCTCCGTTTGTGTCTTTAAAACTTTTTGGATAAATCTGATATGCAACTTTATCATGCCACCACTGTTTTTTCATTGATATATTCCATCCTGTCATGCGTTATTTTTTTCTTTTAAATATATGGCAAAAGCTTCATAGGGAAGAAGCTTCTCTCTGTTTTTCCCTGAAGAATTCACGTAATTTTCTATGATACATTCCCCATCCTCTGACTGGAATTCCCGGGGGATATGAACCGTTACTTCCTTTTGGGAGAAGCTGCACATCACCAGCAGCCGTTCATCGCCCAGCTTCCTTATGTATGCAAATACATCCGGGTCCTCAGCCAGAATCAGCTCATAGCTTCCGTATACGATGACAGGGTATTTCTTCCGCAGCTCAATGAGCTTCTTATAATAGGAAAATACGGAGTTTTCATCGGACACTTCTTTCTCTGCATTGATCTCCTTATAATTGGGATTTACCCCGATCCAGGGAGTTCCTGACGTAAACCCGGCCTGGGCGCTGTCGTTCCACTGCATGGGAGTTCTGGCGTTGTCCCGGCTTTTGCACCTTAGGCAGGCCATCATCTTCTCATGGCTTACCAGACCGGCGCCCACCAGCTCTTCATATGCGTTCAGGCTTTCAATGTCCTTGAACTGGCTCATATCCTGAAACGGGAAGTTGGTCATTCCCAGCTCCTCCCCCTGATAGATATAGGGAGTTCCCGCCATCATATGCAGGCAGGTGGCAAGCATTTTGGCGGATAAAACCCGGTATTGTTCCCCGTCGTTTCCAAAACGGGAAACGGCCCGGGGCTGGTCATGGTTATCCCAATACAGGCTGTTCCAGGCGCGGCCTTCCAGCCCGGTCTGCCATTTTGAAAAAATCTGCTTCAGCCGCAGCAGATCCGGCTTTTTATCCGTCCACTTTCCGATTTCCCCATCGCCTGACACATGCTCAAAATGAAAGATCATATTGAGCTCTTCTTCCTTTTCACCGGCATACTTCTTTGCTTCTTCCACTGTAGCGCCTACAGTTTCTCCTACGGTCATGAGATCGTATCTGGAAAGAACCCGCCGGTTCATTTCTTTTAAATATTCATGGACATGGGGGCCGTGAACCGTATAGGGAGCAGGATCTCCATGAAGGCCGTCCTTAACCACGCCGTCATGAAAGCTTTCATCCTTTGATATCATGCTTATGACATCCATCCGGAACCCGTCAATCCCTTTCCGGCACCACCAGTCCATCATCTGGAATACCTCGTCCCGGACCTTGGGATTATCCCAGTTTAAATCAGGCTGTTTTTTGGAAAACAGGTGAAGATAGTACATCTGTGTTTCCCCGTCATACTCCCAGGCCGACCCGCCAAAGCAGGAGCCCCAGTTATTGGGTCTTGAGCCGTCTTCTTTTCCTTCCTTCCATATATAGTAATCCCGGTAGGAATTATCCTTATTCTTCCTGCTCTCAACAAACCACTGGTGCTCATCGGAGGTATGGTTCACCACCAGATCCATGATGATTTTTATATTTCTCTTATGGGCTTCGGACAGAAGACGGTCGAAATCTTCCATGGTTCCGAACTCATCCATAATCTTCTGGTAATCACTGATGTCGTATCCATTATCATCATTTGGGGATTTATAGATGGGGGAGAGCCAGATCACGTCAATTCCCAGCAGCTTTAAATAATCAAGCTTTTCCCTGATTCCGTTTAAGTCTCCTATTCCATCTCCATTGCTGTCCATAAAGCTTCTCGGATAAATCTGATAAACAACCGCTTCTTTCCACCATTTCCGTTCCATTTCCATATCGTTTCCTTTTCCTCTTTCCTGCCCGCGCTCTTCGGGCGGGGACTGATGATGATTTGTATTCTGTTTTGCTTTCCTATTTTATTGCTCCCTCAACCATACCCTGAATGATCTGTCTCTGGGCGCATAAGAACAAAATGACAATAGGGATCATGGCCAGGAATGCCGCTGCCAGAATCAGATCCCATTGCTTTACGTAAGACCCCACAAAGCTGCTCACAGCTACAGGGAGCGTCTTAATCTTTCCGTTGAGCCCCAGCATCAGGGACGGAAGAAGATAATCGTTCCAGATCCAGATTCCGTTTAATATGAGGACTGTCATCTGAACCGGCTTTAACAAAGGAAATACCACACGGAAAAAGGTTCCTTCCGGGCTGCATCCGTCGATCCAGGCCGCCTCTTCCAGCTCTGCGGGAACTCCCTTTATGAAGCCGTGGAGAATAAATACCGACATGGAGCCGCCAAATCCCAGATAAGCGATGATGATTCCCGTATAACTGCTCAGCATCCGTATTCCCGTAAAGGAAGAGATCTGCCGGAAAGTGGATAAAAGGGGAAGCATAACCACCTGAAAGGGAATTACCATGGCAGCCACAAAAATCATAAAAACAATATTGGACCACCTTGTCTTATTGCGCACCAGCACCCAGGCAGCCATGCTGGAAAAGACGGTGAGCAGAACAAGGCTGACAACGGTTATGAAAAAGGAACTGGCAAAGGACTTCCAATAGCTGAAATTCTGGTTATAAATAACATTCTGCAGATTGGTCAGCAGCTGTCCCCAGTTCTCCGGCGGAGCGATGGGATTGATTACGATGTCCGCGCTCTTTTTCCCGGCGTTGAACAATACCAGAATAAAGGGTGATAAAACCACAAGGGATAGGATAATCGAGACGGCTTCCGTAAGATACCGGCTTATTTTCCTGCTTTTCATTACAGCTCAACCTCCTTCCTTTTGCTGATGGATACCTGTGTGAGGGATACGATTGCCAGAATGACAAAGAACACGACTGCCTTTGTCTGTCCCTGGGCATACTGATTCTTGGCAATTGCCGTGTTGTAAATATTGAGGGCGAGAAATTCCGTGGAGGCGATGGCCTTTGCTCCTAAAATCCTGCTGGGCGCACCGTTTGTAATGGCAAAGTTCAAGTCAAACTGCTTGAAGGAATTGACCAGAGTCAGAAAGATGCAGACGGTAAAGGTATTTGCGATCATGGGCAGCTTGATGTGAAACAGAGTCTTCCACATATTTGCCCCATCCACGGAGGAAGCCTCTAAAACATCCTTTGGAACTCCCTGGAGCCCTGTTACATAAATCATCATGATGTATCCGGCATACTGCCAGGTGCTGACGGTGAGAATCGCCAGAAGGGCCAGGTTGGGATCAGTCAGCATGGAAACGCTTCCCGCCACAAGGGATGGAAAGACCTTGTTGAAAATAAACTGCCACACATATCCCAGAACAATTCCTCCGATTAAGTTGGGAAGAAAGAATGAGGCCCGGTAAACGTTTCTTCCTTTCACCCCTGAGGTGCATAAAAGGGCCAGGACAAAGGCCATTAAATTTACAGAAATCATATTAAATACCGTAAAAATAAAGGTGATTACCAGAGAATAGAGATAATCTGGGGCCTTAAACATTTCCACATAATTGGACAGTCCCACAAATTCCGTGAATTTGATCCCGTTCCAGTTGGTGAACGAGTAGAAAATACCGAATATAAAAGGAACAATAACCGTAATTCCAAAGGCTGCCAGCAAAGGCAGCAAAAACAGGACGTAAACAATGGTCCTGTGATGCTTCACGGGAAGCAGATATACTCCAAGAACGATCAAAAACAGCCCCAGCACCAGGAACACCCCCCGAAGCTGCGCCTCCCTGTAGAATATGTCCAGATACAGGGCGTATGCAGTGAGCAGTGAGCCAAGCAATATGGGCAAAATGGTCATAACCTTTTTCATATTTCCATCCATGTGCAATTCTCCTTAACCTATTCCCCTAAAACACAGGTTTGTTTCAGGGCGGCCTTTAAGAGCCGCCCCTGGTTTACTTATTTCTTCACGTAATCGGCAATTGCTGTCCCAAGCATGGTGACAAAGGTGTCTCTGTCGATCTGGCCCTTTGCGTACAGTTCAAAAACGGCTCCCGTAGCGTTCATTGCAAGGCCTTCGGGCATCTTCGTCCATTCCCAGGAATAGGTATTACCCGCATCCACATAGGATTTCAAGCTTTTTGCAAGAGGAGTTTCCGGGCTTATGGTGCAGGTGGTATAAGGAGAAATCATGCCGCAGTCTGTTACAAGACACTTCTGTCCTTCCGGAGAGGTTGCCAGTTCCTTAAGGAATGCCTTGCTGGCATCAATATTTTTTCCCTGGTTATATACGGCCCACCAGGACGGACAGTCAGCCAGCACGCCCTTCATCTCTTCCTTGGTAAATGCCAGAGGTGCGATTCCGCAGTCAAACTTTACCTGGTAATCAGGAAGTGAGGGATCGATCCAGTTTCCCTGAGTGACAAAAGCGGTCTTTCCCTGAGCCCATAAAGCCAGCTGGTCGTCATAGGTACCGGAAATAAGGGTGTTCTGGTCGGAGTAATCAAAGAGCAGCTTTGTAAAATCAGCAAACTGTCCCAGACGGTCTGTATCCACAGTTCCTTCCTTTAACATGTCGATGTACTTGGTATCGCCTCTTTTTAAGCCTCCTGATAAATAGTAGCCAAAAAGGTGGTTTCCTGTTGACCAGTACATCTGGCCGGATTCTGCTGCCACGGAACATACAGCCGTAAGTCCCAGCTCTGCTTTCTTGCTGTCAATGATTTCAAATGCTTTTTTAAATGCGTCATAGCTGGTCAGAGAAGCCGGGTCCACTCCCGCCGCTTCCAGAACGTCCTTGTTATAGGTAATTCCATAGCCTTCCACGGCGTAAGGGAAGCCAACGGTCTTGCCGTCCGCAGATTTAAAGCCGAAGTCTGTCTGTGAGGCCCATTCCTCGCTGCTTAAATCTTCCATGTAATCCTTCCATGTCTGATAATCCCCTTCTCCGCCAAATACGAAAACATCAGGCATATTGCCTGCTGCCAGATATCCTTTTAAAGTTCCGTTAATATCAACTCCGCCCCCCAGGGATTCGATAATGACCTCCTGGCCTGTCTTCTCCTGATAAGCCTTTGCAAAAGCCTTTAAGGGTTCGTCGATTTCAATTTTCCCGTTGACCACACGGATCGCTTCGCCGCTTTTTGCGGTTTCTGATTCTGCTTTTGACTCCGCACTTGTCTCTGCCTTTCCGCTTTCAGAGGTTGCATTGCCCTTACAGCCAGTAAGAGCTGTCATAACCATGGTTCCCATAAGCATCATAGCCAATAACTTTCGTTTCATAATTTCCCTCCATTATTAATTTTGCTGTTAATATGTAATTTTATTACTTTTTTAGTTGTAACTTATGCGCATAAGTTATTTTCTATATATTAACACTATTTGTGCGTTATGGCAAGCATTTTTTTGTGAAAAGCGGACAACTTTTCAAATGACAGAGGCTCCGGCAGGAAGCAGTAAGTAAAAAAATTCTTATTTTCTCTATGAAAAAGTCAAAATATCAACTATAATGGCTATAGCTTGACTATAAAAGACTGCGGACTGCCTGTGCAGCACTCGTTCGAAGAGCCCCGCTTCGACTGTGAGATAGGGGAGAACAGGAGGGAAAGATACGTATGAACAATAATTATATACAGAATGTGATGGACATTCTGCCTTTCGGCGTTGGATATTTTAAGCTTCTGTTTGACAGCAGCAACGAAGCCGTTGACTATATGTTTCTGGAAGTCAATCCCGCTTTTGAAAAGCTGACGGGCTGGCGCAGGGAAGATATTATAGATAAAAAAGCGTCTGAATTTCTCGCTCATGAAGAAGCGTCAAGATTATACTGGCTTTCTTTTTACACAAATGTACTTTATTCAGGAAAAACAAGGGAAATGACCCAGTGGATGGATGTGATCAAACGGTACTTAACCATCTCCGTAATTCCCATAGACAATACATATTTTACCATCGTGCTCCGGGAGGCCTCGGAGGAAGCCATTACCTTTGATCCGGAGGAAGAGCTTCCCCAGAGCTTCGGCGCCCTGGATGCGGTGTTTACCAGCAGCCACGATGCTGTGGCTCTTGTGGAGTGCCGGGACGGAGAATACCGCTATCTGCGCAACAATACCATTCACCAGGAAACCACAGGGGCGAAAAATATCCGGGGGAAAAGGTTTGAAGAAGTATTCGATGCCAGGGCCTGCGATATTATAAAGCAGAACTTTGACAAATGCGTCTCTACGGGGCAGCCCTCCAGCTATGAGCTGGAGGTTCTCCTGGGGCCGGCGGAGAGAACCTGGCAGTCGGAGGTGGTTCCCATATTCAGCAAAGGCGGAATCCACTATCTTATCGTATTCTCCAAGGACGTAACAGATATGAAAAAGATGCAGACGGAAAACGAAAGCCTTACCAGAAGGCTTCAGGCCATGTTCGACCAGCACAGCGCCATTAAGCTGATTTACGATCCTGTTTCCGGACGCATCGTAGACGCCAATCTTTCCGCCTGTAAGTTCTACGGCTATTCCAGGGAGGAGTTCCGCACCATGATGATCCGGGACATTAATTTGCTTCCCCCGGACCAGCTGGAACAGGAATTCCAGGAAGAAATGGAGGATCACAGCCACCTTTCCTCTGTCCCCTACCGATTAAAAAATGGGGAAACCAGACTGCTGGATGTTTATTCCTGTCCCATTACCGACGGTCAGAGAACCCTGACCTATTCCATTATCTTCGACGCCACAGACCGGGAGGCTTACCGCAATGAGCTGGTAAAGGAAAAGGAACTGCTCCGGACTACCTTACAGTCCATCGGAGACGGGGTTGTCACCACCGACAGCCAGGGCTTCATCACCAGCCTGAATAAGGTAGCCCAGGAATTGACGGAATGGAACAATGATATGGCCCTTGGAAAGCCCTTTTCAGAGGTGTTTGTGCTGAAAAACGAAGAAACCGGACTGACTGTGGAAAATCCCATCCAGAAGGTGCTTCAGACCGGCCGGATCATCGGCCTTGCCAATCACACGAAGCTGGTAAGCCGCTGCGGAAAGTACATCCCCATTGCAGACAGCGCCGCCCCCATAAAGACTGACGATGGAAAGATGTCAGGAGTGGTCATGGTCTTCCGGGATGTGAGCAGTGAAAAAAAGCATACAAAGCAGATTGAATTTTTAAGCTACCGGGACGCCCTGACCGGCTTATACAACCGGCGCTACGCAGAAAAGATCATGGACCGCCTGACCCTTCCGGAAAATCTGCCTCTTTCCATCATCATGGGAGATGTCAACGGCCTGAAAATCACCAACGATGTATTCGGCCATAAGGCTGGAGATATTCTGCTGTGCAGCGTCGCAAGGCTTTTAAAAAAGAACTGCCGTCCCAGTGATGTGGTTGCCCGCTGGGGCGGTGACGAATTTGTTATCTTCATGCCCCAGACAGACGTAAAACGGGCGGAGGAGATCATCCGGAACATCAAGAATACGGACGTGCCTGTCAAGGGAAGCGGCCTGCATTTAAGCCTGTCCTTAGGCTGCGCCAGCAGGAATACCGCCATGGAAAGCATTGAGGCGGTCATGCGGGAGGCCGAGGACTATATGTACCATCAGAAGCTTTTGGAGGGCAAAAGCTACCGGAACGCCATTATCAACACCCTCCTTGCCACATTGTACGAGAAGAGCAACGAAACCGAGGAGCATTCCAAACGAATGGAGAAGTACTGCCACTCCATCGGAAATGAGCTGAAGCTTTCTTCCAAGGAATTAAACGAGCTTTCCCTGCTGGCCCTCCTCCACGATATCGGCAAGGTCAGCATTAACCCCAACATCTTAAAAAAGCCCGGGCCCCTGACGCCTTCGGAATGGGATGAGATGAAACGCCATCCTGAAATCGGTTACCGGATCGCCCAGGCGACCCCTGAGCTTTCCATTGTCTCCGACTTGATTCTCGATCATCATGAACGCTGGGATGGGACAGGCTATCCCCATGGCCTGAAAGAAAATGAAATCCCTCTCGCCTGCCGCATCCTTGCGGTGGCCGACGCTTTCGACGCCATGACCAACGACCGGATATACAGAAGGGCTTTAAGCCGGACAGAGGCGGTTCTTGAGCTTGAAAGGAATTCCGGTTCTCAGTTCGACCCGGATATTGTCAGCGTTTTTATCCGTCTGCTCCATTCTGACAGCGCAGCCCGGTAAAGGCAGAAAAAATAAAAAAGAGGCGTTTTGAAAAGGCTCTCAAAGCCGGATCAAAACGCCTCTTTTCTTACGAAGACTATTTTTCAGACATGTCCCTCACGGAGTCCCGCTCCACCACATATACGGGAAGGTCTATACGATTTTCTTTTCGATCCTCTCTGCGGATCATCTGGAAAAGCTTTTTCACCGCAATCCCGCTCTTTTCAGACACGTCCTGATGTACGGTGGTCAATGCCGGCCTTACCATCCGGCTGTAGATGTTATCATCAAAACCAACAATGGAAAGCTCCTCCGGTATCTTCATTCCCTGGTCCTTCAGATAATTCATGATATTGGCGGCGTAGTAATCGGAAGCGCATACGAATGCGGTAAAATCATGAACCCGCCGGTACACATCCTCTAACAGCAGGGACATATCCCCGCCACTGGGCCGCATCATGATAAAGTCACCCTCTTCATAGGAAATCCCGGCCTCCCGGATGGCATCCAAGTAGCCTTTAAACCGCTCATCATCTACGCCCTCACAGTTATCCGCCAGATAGGCAATTCTTTTATGGCCCTTTCCGATGACATATTTTGTTATTTCATAGGAGCCTTTTCTGTCCTCAATCCCGACATTGACATATTCAAAGGAAGAATCATTAAAATAGCTGTCCACAAAAACCATGGGCTTTTTGACTTTTTCCTTCAGGAGAATGGCATCATCCATCAGCATTCCAACAAGGATCAGTCCATCCACATTCCAGCTGGCAACGGAATTGATGATTTCCGTCATATCGTCGGATATATAAAGCATGGTAAAGTACCCCCTCGCCCGGATACAGCCTTCCACCGCACCGGTCAGCTCTCCGGCAAAGGGGTCCTTGATAAAATTTTCGTATTTGCTCCGGCTGGCTTTCATTGCCAGACCGATGATGCCCGATTTATTTCTTGCCAGATTCCTGGCGTTAATATTGGGAATATAATCATACTCTTCCAGCAGCCTCTTTACCTTTTCCACCATGGCCGGGGAAACTTCGCCGGTTTTTCCGTGAATCACGTTCGACACTGTGGTGGTACTGGTACCCAGCATTTCCGCCATTTGTTTTATTGTAACCATACCATGCTCCTTAGCCTGCAATATTTGACGTCTTGTAATATCTCTAATATTCTATAACTACTTGTTCAAATATGCAAGTCCAGGTGAAAAAACCATGGATTTCCTATGCCAGAGTGACCTTCCATGTAGTGATTTCGTAGGGCTTTATGAGATAGGACGCGGTACGGCCCTTTAGGGAAACCTCTGCCTCCTCCTCTTCCAGCATATTGCACTCCATGATTCTTTCCACATCCATGCCAAAGGTCATGATTCCAGCCGTTCTCCTGTTATTTGTTTCATAAAAACGCAGCACCAGCTCTTTTCCTGACTGAGCCTGCTTCACCACCTCAATGACCACGTTGTCCGCATCGGTCCGTACCAGAGAATACTCCGGTTCCAGCTCTCCGCCCTGGTTTTCCTTTACCAGCGCTTCCATGGGATTATTCAGGATATAAGCCTTTTGTACGGTCCTGGCTTCTCTCCAGTCACCCTTGTGAGGATAAATGGAAAAGACAAAGCTGTGGTGCTCCTTATCCGCCTCCGGATTGGGATAGGTGGCTGACTTCAGCATGGATATGCCGATTTCCCCGTCGTGGACGTGGCAGCCGTATTTGCAGTCATTCATCATGCTGACCCCGTAGCCGTCCTCGGAAACATCCAGCCACTTGTGCATGCATACCTCAAACTTTGCATAATCCCACATGGTATTGTAGTGGGTCTTGCGCTTTACATTGCCGTACTGAATCTCAAAGGTGGCTTCGTCGGTGTGAATATCCACAGGGAAAAGGGATTTCATGAAAATATGGTTTTCTTTCCAGTCGATTTCATTGCGTATGGTGATTTCCGGGCTGTTGTATGAAAGGGAAATATACTGCTCAATGACAGAATTCAGATAGCGCCGTTTTACACAAACGGTGGCGCGGACAGGGCCGTTTTCCACCAGCTCCATGGAGCTTACGTCTGTGATCTCCCAGGATTTTTCCACGTAGTAGTTATTTACATCCCAGGCATCGTAATTGTGAGGACGGTCCTCATAGGTCATGAGCACGTTGCCGTTTCTGTTTTCCCGGAGCACCTCCCGCTCATTTTCCTTATCATAAATAGAGGAAATCTGTCCGTTTTCGTGGAACGTCACCCGGACAAAATCATTTTCCAGATGCCTGTCATCCGCCTTTAAGCCGGTAACAAGGTATCTTTCTTTAAGGCCGGAGACAGCGTTTTCCGCTTTAAGCCCAAAAGCTTTATAGCCTTTTGACGGAATGGCGGACGGGCAGAATACATAGGAGCCGTCGCCAGTTTTCTGGACGGGAAGAGCCTCATCCCCATCCATGACCACAGGATTTTCCTGGAAGCCGGGGGCTTTAAAGAACACGATTCCCTCTCCTCCAAAGCCGTTGGGGTTAAATACCACCAGGCTGTTCTCCGGAGCATCAAGGTTTTCGGCTACATGGGAAAGGGCGTCTGCCACCAGCTCTCTTCCTGTTTTCCCAATGGCTTCATACTCCCTCTTTGAATCCTCATATACCTCCCGGATGGAGGAGCCCGGCAGGATGTCATGGAACTGGTTTCTTAAAATCACTTCCCAGGCATCCTTAATCTTTTCCTTGGGATACCGGCTCTGGTTCAGGACCGCATCCAGCATTCCGTAAAATTCTGCATTCTGAAATAAAAATTCTGATTTCCGGTTGAATTTCTTATTTCTTGCCATGGAGGTGTAGGTGCCTCTGTGATATTCCAAGTACAGCTCTCCCACCCAGGCCGGAAGATATTTTTTCCCTGTCACCTCTTTATCCAGCTTTTCAAAGAAAGCCTTAGAAGTGCTCATATGGGTCCTGGGGCTGCCCGGAATTCCCTTTTCCAGCCTTCTCTGGTTCTCCAGCATATCCTTTGTGGGGCCGCCGCCTCCGTCTCCAAAGCCAAAGGACATGAGCACCTGGCTGTTTAAATATTTCTGGCTGTATCTGGCCCATGCGCCTTTTACCTGGGAGGGATTTATGTAGGCGTTATAGGTGGTAAAATGCTCGGTTTCCGTTCCTCCCTCTTCCGCCGCCTTATTGTAATCCCGGCTGGGGCTGAAATGGGTCAGGATTCTGGTTCCGTCGATTCCTTCCCATTCAAAGGTGTCATAGGGCATTTTGTTAAATTCATTCCAGCTTATTTTCGTTGTCATAAAATATTTGATGCCGCATTTTTTCATAATTTGAGGAAGGGCGGCAGAATATCCGAATACATCCGGAAGCCACAGGATCTCATTGTCCTTTCCGAACTCTTCCTTAAAAAATTCCTTGCCATGAAGGAACTGGCGCACCAGGGATTCTCCGGATGATAAGTTGCAGTCGGCTTCCACAAACATGCCTCCCTCCGTCTCCCATCTGCCTTCTGCGACCCGCTCCTTGATTTCCTCGTAAATCTCCGGCGCGTTTTTCTTCACATATTTATAAAGCTGGGGCTGGCTTGACATAAAAAGATATTCAGGATACTGGCGCATCAGCTCCAGAACCGTGGAAAAGCTTCTTACGGCCTTATCCTCTGTAACAGCCAGGGTCCACAGCCAGGCCACATCAATATGGGTATGGCCCACACAGTAAATGGTTTCCTTGCTGTTTCCGCAGTGCTTGTCGTAAAATTCTTCTTTCATATACCGGCTGGCCTTTTTTAGGCTGGCGTAATATTCCACAGAATAGCTTTTGCGTAAATCCAGGAGATTTAAGGATTCATTTACAGCCTGAAGGATGGTGATATAGGCGCTGTCACTGTCGGGAAGCAGACGGGCCACGTTGTAGGGAACGGAGATGTCGTAATAATACTGCTCTGTTTCCCGGTCCAGAACCCTGATCCTGGAATCCAGAACCAGCTTAAAATTCTGATCTCCCGTAAAGGCGGATAATACGATGCGAAAGCTCTCGCCTGCCACCGCCTGCTCTGTCAGCAGAACCTCCCTGTGGTTTACATCCAGCCCCTGCCTGCGGACGCCGTTGACATAAATGGTAAACTGGGGATTGGTGGCATCCCACTGGCCTTCCCGCCCTGTTTTGCATTCATATACCACGGCCTGGCCCTGAAAGTCTTCCGGTATGGTAACAATGGTCTCAAACCAGAAGTACTCCCTGTGTCCTCCCCACAGCTCTGCATTGGTAAGACTGCCCCAGCCTGTTGTGTCAAGGTTCCGGATGTCTTCAAACCGTTCTTCTGACCGGAGCATCCGGTAGGCGGTAATCGGCTCTTCCTTTTTGTAAATCAGGGACTGGATTACCTCCAGCAGCTTTCCGATCCGCTCTTTCATCAATATCATCTTCTTATCCTCCTTTTTTGTCAGCCCTTGGCCGCGCCGGCCATATAAAAGCCTTTTGACATGTAGTTTTGTGACAATACATAAAGTAAAATGGATGGAACCGCATAGACTGCCGAGTATGCGGCAAGCTGTCCATATACAATCATACCATGCTGTCCGAAAAATTGATACAGGGTTACGGATGCAGGAAATTTATTTAAGGTCTGCAGCAGAATATAGGGAATGAAAAAGTTTCCCCAGCTGCCGGAAAAGGTGAAAATAAATACCACGCAGATTCCCGGAAACATCAGGGGTGCGATGATCTTCTGGATGCTGGTCAGGGTGGAAGCTCCGTCCACCCAGGCCGCCTCCTCCAATTCTATGGGCACATTGTCCATAAAATTCTTCATGAGCCAGATTCCGTAGGGCATGGAGGTGGCTGTCAGAAAGAGGATCAGGCCTGTGATCTTATCATATAAGCCGATGGTTAAAAACATCTTGTAAACGGGCACCATGACCGCCGTAATGGGCAGGGAGGTCATGAACAGGATGGTATATAAAAACAGACTCTTATAGCGCAGCTCATACCTTGACAGGGGATAGGCCGCCAGACCGGCGCATAGAACCACCAGAATGGACTGGCCGAAAGAAATCAGAAGCCCGTTTCCAAAAGCCCTCTGGTTGGACTGGCTGGACAGAATCTCCTTGTAATTTTCCAACGTCCACTGGGCGGGCATTTTCACCGCCTGGGAGGCGTTTCCGTCAAAGGAGGCCAGAATGATCCAAAGAAGGGGAAGGGCAAAAATAAGGGCTAATAAGGTCAATACCGCGTAGGGCATGGTTTTTCGAAATTTCCAGTACATGGGCATACCTCCTATTCCTGTCTCATGACTCTTGTGTAGAATACACTTAAAACAATTCCGATTACAAGCAGAATCATGGAAATGGCCGTGCCGTATCCAAGCTGCTGGGAAACAAATGCCTGCCGGTACATAAAGATGGGAAGGGTCAGGGTCTTTGTTCCCGGTCCCCCGCCTGTCATCATATAGATCAAGCCAAATACGCCCAGAGTGGAAAGAGTATTCAGCATTGTGTTCGTCGCTATGGTGTTCTTAATGCAGGGAAGGATGATCCGGATCATGGTCTGGAAGCCGCTTGCCCCGTCCACCTTTGCCGCCTCTTCAATATCCGTCGGCACTCCGTCCAGGGCGGACTGGAAATTCATCATGGAAAAGGCGGTTCCGTGCCATATATTGGCTAAGATGACCGTGGCCATGGGAATTGCATAGAGAAATTCCACATGAGGCAGCCGGAGAAAGGAAAAAATCTGATTCAAGGTGCCGTCGTCTCCGAAAAAGGTGCTGCAGCATAAGGCTACCACCACCTCGGGCATGATCCAGCCCGCCAGAAAGATGGGACCCACGATTCCCCGGAAGATCCGGTTTCTGTTTCTCATGTTAAGGGCGATCGTAAAGCCCAATACCTGCTGGCCGACCAGGCTTCCGGCCAGAAAGATCAGGGTATTGACAATGCTGATCCGCACCGTACGGTCTCTAAACATACTGACGTAATTGGACAGTCCGATAAATTTAAGCTGCTTTGCATTTTCCCCCGACAGGGCCAGATTTGTGAAAGAATAATATACTGTCAATAAAATGGGCATCACAAAAAACACCAGCAAAAGAATGACGGAAGGCGCCAGCAGTACGGATTTTTTCGCTTCTGCCAAAGCTCTGTTTCTGTTTTTATTCATAGTCTTCTCCTGTTTCAGCCGGAGGAGGGAGGGACACCCCTCCCCGCCCGGCTGTCCGGTTTTATTTTTCTGCTACATTTTCCGCGCCGACGCTGTTTGTCACGTCTGATTTATACTGGGCCATGGCATCCTCCGGGCTGGTTCCCGATACCACGGATTCAACCATTGTCTGAATGTGGGTGGTGACTGTGGTATACTGGCTGTTTCTCGGCCTGTAGAAGGCTCCGGCTAAAAAGCCCGTGCATTTTTCCATAAAAGGCTGGGAGGAATAGGTGGGATCTGTTGCAATGTCGGTTCTGGTGGCAATATTTCCCTGGGCAATGATGGTTTTTAAGTAAACGTCATAGCTCATGCAGTGCTTGATAAAGTCCATGGCGGCATCCTTCTGATCAGCATGGGCCGGAATGGATAAGGCCCAGCCGCCGGACATGGTAACTGTTCCCGGCTCCTGCCCTTCCGAAGTCGGCATGGCTGCAATGCCCAGCTTATCCTTGTACTCCGGCCAGGGAGAGGCTCCCGTATCCTTGTAATTACCGCTGATCCAATAACCATCTAAGGAAATGGCCAGCTTGCCGCTGGGCAGATATTCCCTGGCGGAAATATTTCCCGCTTCCCCTGTCAGAACCTTTGAAAGGGATGGGCCATAGCCCTCTTTATAAATGGTGCTTATGAAATTTAAGGATTTTAAAATGTTATCGCTGGAAACAATCCATTTGTCGTTTTTATCTAAAAGCTGCTCTCCGGTTCCGTAAAGAAGCATCTCATAGGTCTGCATGGAGGTAGCTTCTCCTGTAGCAACGCCGGAATTGCACCAGAAAGGCACCACATCGGGGCACTTTTCCTTGATGATCTTGCAGATATCTAATACATCCTGCCAGGTCTTTGGCTGCCATTCCGTATCCAGACCGGCCGCCTGAAAGATATCCTTGTTGTACCAAAGCCCCCGGGTATCGGTGCAGTAGGGGATTCCGTAAACGCTTCCGTCCTCGTAGGTAACGCCATCCACCAGTGCACCATAGTAGACACCGTCGTTCCACTCCTTGTAATCCTTTAAGTAGGGGGAAAGATCCGTCAGATACCCTGCCGCCACATCAGAGGGGAGCTGGAAGGTGTCCTCGCAGACAATATCGGGAGCCGTACTCGGCGACTGTAAGGCCAGGGCCACCTTTGCAAAATAATCTCCTTCCGAAGCCGTAATCGGTGCGATATCAAGCTCGATGGAATCCTTTTTGTCATAGGTTTCGTAGGCATCTTCAAACCAGTCCTTCAACGCATTGACTTCACCTCCTCCATCCCGGTAGGTAATGGAAATCTTCGTCTTTCCTCCTGCTGCCCCGCTGTCCGCCGCTTTTGTCGCCTCCGCTGCCGCTTCTGTTGTTCCTCCCCCGGAACCGGAGCACGCCGTCAAGGACAATGCCATAGTGGAAACAAGTGCTGCTGCTGCGATTTTTTTCATCTTTTTCATAGAACCCTCTCCTTTTCTCTGCCTATGCTTTCCAGGCTCGTTTGATAGGTAAATCATAGCATAAGACAAATTTCCGGAGTATTCCAAATTCTTAGAAAAGGGGTATAATTTTAATCTTTCCTTTTATCTTTCCATAATCGCATTGCGGATGTCTCCCTGGAGCCGTTTCCCCACCTCCTCCGGGGTTATGGACTTGTCGCCGAAGAAAGCCGCCAGATTGCCTGCAATGCCGTCGGATATAATAAACCAGGTGGAATAGGAGCTTTTTAAAATGCTCTGGTTTCTCTCCCGCTTTAAATATTCATCCGTAAGTCCTCTCTTTGAGGCAGGATTTACCTCCACATCCGTCCTGACGGAAAGGCAGTATGTATTTTCCCAGTATTTTTTCATGACCTGGGGAGAGGTGAGGTAATCCAGCAGCTTTACGGCTTCTCCATAATCCGCAGTGGCAGTGATTCCGATATTGTCCCCCTGGAGCAGACAGGTCTGCTTCTGGATGTAGGGAATTTCCGCTATCTCATACTGAAACTTCATATCCGAGCTTTCCAGTATGGACATGGAGCTTAAGCTTGCGATGGCAATCTTTACGTATCCCCTGGAAAATGCCCTCATTAAGTCCTTTTGGTTCCAGTTGATGACCTCCTGGGGGATGATGCCTTCATCCCGCATTCCCCCCAGCATTTCATAGAGCCGCATACAGTTTTCCGTGTCCAGGCTCCGTATGGTTCCCCCGGCGGAATAGATCATCTGAAGGAAGCTGGAGGTAATATCCTCCTTGTTCTTCACCGAAAAGCCCAGGCTGTAGGTCCCAAGGGTATTGGTCTCCCGGCAGAGCTTATAGAATTCCTCCATGTCGCCGGGAATGGAAGCATTGTATTTCTTTAAATAATCCTGGTTATAAAACATCACATAGGGGTTGCTGGTAAAGGGAACCCCGTAGCAGACGCCGTTTACCACGGTGCTGTTATAGGCATTTTTTAAATATTCAGAAGATTTATCCGCCGTCATATACCCGGATAAATCCTTAAGAATTCCCATGGACTGAAGGGCCGGGGTCATGACGTTTTCGCAGATAATGAGATCAGGCAGATTGTTCTGGTCCTTGTCAATGCAGAGCTGCTTCTGAAAGCTGGACTGGGAAACGTACTGAAGCCTGACCTGCGGATTTCCGGGAATGCCGGAATATTCCTCTACAAGTTCTTTTAAATATTCATCGTTTTCCCTTTCCTCGCAGACGGCCATAAGAACCACCTCGTCCCTTTTTTCCTCTTCCCGGGGCACTTCCACCCCGTTTTCCCTGTAATATTTGACGACCACGCTGACCAGCAGAAAAAACACCAGCACCCAGAAGCACAAAAGAAGTCTTTGTATGGTTTTATTCATGGCTTAAAACACCTTTCTGTAATCAGAGGGGGACACGCCCATGACGGAGCGGAATACCTTGTTGAAGTATTTTGTATCCTTATAGCCCACCATTTCAGCTACTTCATAGATCTTATAATTTCCTGCCGCCAGCAGCTTTTTGGCAATGCTGATCCGAAATTCCACTAAAAAGGTGACGAAATTGATCCCCATTTCCTTGGAAAACAGCTTGCTCAAATACTCCGGCGTGATCCCCACCAAGTCGGCCGCCTCGGAAAGGGAAATTTCCCTGTGGTAATTATGCCTTATGAATTCTATGACATTTAAGATCATTCCATTGTCGGTCAGGGCATCCTCTTTCCGGTCATCTGCAATCATGTGGATCATCTTCCAGTAATTGTTTAAAAATATTTCCCGGATGCTGGTTTTCAGCATGTCATTTAACAGGTACTGGTACAGGGCTTCCACGTCCCTGTTTTCCATTAAGTCTCTGGCAGCATCAAGAAGAGCCATGACAAAGCGGACCGTATGTCTTTTAATGGTCTGAGGCGTTTCCCGGCTCTGAATGACCGTCTCCTCAAATTTCCCGGCGTTTTTCCTGATTCCCTCCTTATTGCCGTTTCTTATGTCTCTGCGGATGGCATGCTCGATGTTCTCCGGGTAATCCACCCTTTCAAAGGCCATATTTTCTATGAGCTCCCTGTCAATGATCCTGCTTTCGGGAAAAAGGAAGGTATAGGAAAGCAGCTCCTGCATCTCCTTTAACCGGTCTTTCAGCATGGATAAATGGGTAAGCTCTCCATAGCTGATTAAAAATTCTCCTGTCTTTTTTAACTCCCTTATGATCTGGGTCCTGAATATGGTCTTTAAGTACCGGACGTTCTGGCCGTCTGAGATCATGACCAGAAGGCTCTTTTCGTAAGGAAGCTTGAAAATGAAGAATCCGGTGAGGCAGACGGCGTTTAGGCTGTTCTCAAGGGCCTCTGCCATCTGGTTTGAGGTGTCATCCAGTATGCTTTCCGACTGGATCAGAAACATGGAAATCACATGGTCGTTCTGGTGTCTTATTTTTTCGGCAAAACGCTTTTCCACTGTTTCCCGGTCGCTTCCGTCGCCTGTGAGAAGGGAAAACAGCAGCTGCTCCGCAGACACCTCCTTTGCCCTGCTTTTTGACAGCCTGGCTTCCACGCAGCCCAGAACCTCTAAAATGTCCTCTACATTTAAGGGCTTTAATAAATATTCCACCACAGACAGCTGTATGGCCCGCTGGGCGTACTCAAATTCAGAGTATCCGGTGAGAACCACGGCAGCCGTCTCCGCCCCTGCTTCCCTGATCCTATTAATCATGGTCAGGCCGTCCATGCCGGGCATGTTGATGTCTGTAATGACAACATCAGGCCGAAGAGAAAGCACGCTTTGAAGCCCTGAGGCCCCGTCGCTTTCCCCGGCAGCCACCTCATGAGAGGTGTATTTCTCAATGATTTTAATAATACCGTTTCTGGTGTTCGGCTCATCTTCTACAACTACGATTCTCATACAAATATCCCGCTCCCTCACTATTTTTCAAATAATATCTCCGCCGTTACCCTGGTTCCTTCTGCATTTGATTCAATGAAGAAATCCCCGTCTTCTCCGTAGTAGTATTTAATTCTCATGATGACGTTTCGTATGCCGATGCTTCCTTCCATGGCGCTTTTGGCGTAATCATAGTGGTTCAGCTCATCAACCAGGTCCTTATCCATGCCTTTTCCGTTATCTTCCACGGAAATGAGCAAGTGCCTGTCGTCCTTTTTCTTAATGGAAATGGTGATCCTGTCCTGGCCCGTACTGCCGGGAAAGCCGTGAATGATGGCGTTTTCTATGAGGGGCTGAAACAGCAGCTTGTGCATCTTCAGCTCCATGACCTCCTCCTCTACATCCATGATGCATTGAAAGGAAAAGGAAAACCTTTGCTGCTGCAAATAAATGTATTGCTTCAAATATTCGATTTCATTTCTGACGCTTACCACACCGTTGCTTTTATGTACGCTGTAACGCAGGATAGTGGCCAGGTTTTTTAACATCCGGCTAATAAGAAACTGCTCGTTTTCTATAGCAATCCAGTTAATGGCATCAAGAGTATTATAGAGGAAATGGGGGTTGATCTGAGCCTCCAATGCCTTTAATTCCGCGTTTTTCTCCCGCAGCAATGCCTCCTTTTCCATTTTCCCCGACTGGTCGATTTTCTGTACCATGTGGTTGAAATGCCTTGCGATCTTTCCGAATTCATCCTGCCACTGGTTTTCGATCTGCACCGTATAATCCCCCTTATAGGCCTTGTCCATGGCCGAGGTTATTTTCTCCACCCGAAGCTGAAGGGAACTGGCAAACCGGATCATGAGAAGGACGCTGGTGACGATGATTAGGACCGCTAAAAGAATAATCAGTTCGAAAATATATTTGAAGTCCTTTAAAGGCTCCTTGTCATCACGAAGGCTGACCTGAAGAAACTGGTCCTTCAGCACAGGCTTTGTGTAAATGCTGTAAAAGCCGGTGTTCATGATTTTAAGCCGGTCTATGGAATGGCGGAGAGCATCTTCCTGAAGGGGAAAAACGGGTTTCCCGAAAATATTTACCCCGATTAAGTCTGTGCGGGTGCTGGATATGATATTTCCCCCGGCGTCACAGAGAAAGGAAATATTGACCTTATCTTCATTCTCCTGGGAATAGGCCTCCCGGATGTTTTCTTCATCAAGACAGATCAGGATGCTTCCAACCGTTCCCTGGCGGTAATTGTTAATGTCGGCAATCCGGTGACCCAGATAGATGATGTTTCTTTTTACGCCGTCCGCCTGTTCGCGGCTCATAACACCGGAATACACAGTCTGGGTATTGTGAAAGGTTTCCTCCGCCACTGTCAGCCAGCTTTTATCCTTTTCGGGAAAGCAATAGCTGTCCAGGGAACTGTTTGTTATGGAGTCGTACATGATGCACTCCTTTTTCTGGGTCACTACCGCAATTCCCAGTATTTCAGGATGGAGATAGGAAATGTTCTCCAGTTCATCCTCCAGCTGCTTTTTTAACATAAAGTAGTTGCGGGAATCCCATACATTCAGCTTTTCAAGCTTCATGGCATAGTCGTTTTCCGTATAAATGGACATGATGATTCCGTCGTATTCGGAAAAATAATCTTCCAGGCCTTTCTGGGACAGCTTCATATTGCTTTCAACCAGTATATCGGTCTGTCTTCTCAAGGTATTGGCTGCAATCGCACAGGTTATGATCTCAATTAATATGACCGGGACGATGGAGCCAAAAAGAAGGATGATCAGTATCTTTTTCGCTATTCCGTATTCCCGGTACCGGTTTATCAAATATTTAATCACGCAGAGTCCCTCCATGATGGATTTTATCTAATATTCTTTTATTCTGCTTGTATATTATAGCATATTTTACAAATAAAGGCAGAATTATATTGAAGGGAATTGCTGTATGATCTTCTTATCTCATAGGACGTAATTTCCCAGAGATAAAAAAACCGGCACGCAGCCGGCCGGTTTTTATTATGATAAAGTTATTATTTACGGCAGATTCATGACTGGGATATCATAACCGCCTAAAACTGGTATGTATAATTTTATTCAAATTGGATATTTAAAAAGTACCAGTTTATCTATATGATAAATTTTAATAATCATACGAAATTTACTCATAAGGGAGGAAAAAAATATGAACAGCAGAAGAACAAGAAAAATTGTTTTCAGCGCCCTGATGGCGTCGCTCACCGCCGTAGCTACTATGGTGATCCACATCCCATCCGCATTCGGCGGCTATATTCATTTGGGAGACGGGATGGTGCTGTTAAGCGGCATACTCTTAGGCCCACTGGCCGGAGCAGCCGCGGGAGGGACCGGCTCCATGATGGCGGATCTTTTATCCGGCTACGCATTTTATGCACCGGCTACCTTTATCATTAAGGCCTTAGGGGCTTTTTCCAGCGGATATTTGTACCGCCGCCTGTCCCGCAAGGGGCGGGAAGGACATTTTCAGATACTGCCCTTTCTCACAGCCGGAATCGTATGCAGCGTTGCAGTCACAGGCGGATATTTTATATTTGAACTTGCCGTATACGGACAGTCGGCTGCCCTTGTGAACGTTCCTTTCAATCTGGTTCAGAACCTGTTCAGTTTAATCGTGGGCGGAGCCCTGCTTCCTGTCCTTTTACGCGTTCATGAAATCAGGGATTTAAATAAAAAAGCAGTTTCCGGAAAGATATAACCCTTCCGCCCTTTCCGGGCTACTTAAGAATCTGCCTGGGCTTAAATTTCAGATAATCCGATGAAACCAGGCAGTATTCTATTCCGTTTACCTCTCCCAGAAAGCTGTCCTGGTAGCGTTCCTTTCCATGACAATGGGAATAAATCACCTGGGAGGCCCCGTATTCCTCCGCCATCCTGGTAAATCCGCTTTCCATCTCTCCAATGCTGGTAGGCGGATAATGGAGGAACATAATAAACTTTTTATAGCCGCCGGAAGCAGCCAGCTCAAAGGATATGCGCAGCCTGTCCAGCTCCCGGTCCACCAGCTTTTCGAAATGCTCCGGGGAATCTTTCCCTTCATAGCAGTATCCTTTTGTCCCGACCAGGGCGTAATCCTCATAGGAAAAGTAATTGGTCTGCAAAAACGACAGACGCCCCTGATACAGCTCATTCAGCCTCTGGGTCTTTTTTGCATCCCAAAACATATCGTGATTTCCCCGAAGCAGGATCTTCCTGCCGGGAAGGTCCCCAATAAAATCCAGGTCTGCTTTGCATTCTTCTAAATTTCTACCCCAGGAGTGGTCTCCGGTGACGACAACCGTGTCTTCCGGAGAAATTAATTTTATCCAGTTCTTCTCTATCTTCGCCGTATGATTTTTCCACTCTTTTCCGAACACCTCCATAGGCTTATCCACTGTAAGGGACAGGTGCAGATCTCCTATTGCATATAAACTCATGTCCGCCATTCCTTTCTTTTTCCCGGGGATGTCATAAAACAACAGCATCCTTGTTTTTGAAAAAAACCACCATACCAACTTTACAGTCGATATGGTGGTTTTCATTTTAATCTTCAATAAAAATCCGGCCTTATTACAGCGAATTTTACATCTTACGCATTTGCTAATGCTGCCTGTGCTGCTGCCAGCTTAGCGATCGGCACGCGGAACGGTGAGCAGGATACATAATCCAGACCGATCTTATGGCAGAACTCTACGGAAGAAGGATCTCCGCCGTGCTCGCCGCAGATACCAACGTGCATTTCCGGACGGGTGCCCTTACCTAACTTAATGGCGGTTTCCATAAGCTTGCCTACGCCAGTCTGATCCAGCTTTGCAAATGGATCGTTCTCAAAGATTTTTGTCTCATAGTAGGCATTTAAGAACTTACCTGCATCGTCACGGGAGAAGCCATAGGTCATCTGAGTTAAGTCATTGGTTCCGAAGCAGAAGAATTCTGCATCCTTTGCAATGTCATCAGCGATCAGGCAGGCTCTCGGAATCTCGATCATGGTGCCCACTTCATACTTTAAGCTGATTCCTGCTGCTGCGATTTCTGCGTCAGCGGTTTCAACAACGATCTTCTTAACGAACTTTAATTCTTTCTCATCACATACCAGCGGGATCATGATTTCAGGACATACGTTCCAGTCTGCATGAGCCTTCTGTACGTTGATGGCTGCGCGGATAACTGCCTTTGTCTGCATCTTTGCAATCTCAGGATAGGTAACTGCAAGACGGCAGCCGCGATGTCCCATCATTGGGTTAAATTCGTGTAAGGAATCAATGATGGTCTTGATCTGAGCAACAGTCTTGCCCTGTGCGTCAGCCAGCTTCTTGATGTCCTCTTCCTCTGTAGGAACGAACTCGTGTAACGGCGGGTCTAAGAAACGGATGGTAACAGGATTTCCTTCCAGAGCCTCATAGAGCTTTTCGAAGTCTCCCTGCTGTACCGGAAGAATTTTTTCCAAAGCTGCTTCTCTTTCCTCAACCGTATCGGAACAGATCATCTCGCGGAATGCGTCGATTCTGTCGCCTTCAAAGAACATATGCTCGGTACGGCAAAGGCCGATGCCCTCTGCGCCCAGCTCTCTTGCTTTTCTCGCATCAACAGGCGTGTCCGCATTGGTTCTTACTTTCAGTCTTCTATATTTATCTGCCCAGGCCATGATTCTTCCGAATTCTCCTGAAATGGAAGCGTCTACGGTCGGGATGACGCCGTCATAAATCTTTCCGGTAGATCCGTCGATGGATAACCAGTCTCCCTCGTGGTATTCCTTTCCTGCCAGAACGAATTTTTTGTTTTCTTCATCCATGGCGATCTCGGAACAGCCGGATACACAGCAGGTACCCATACCGCGGGCAACTACGGCTGCATGAGAGGTCATACCGCCGCGGACAGTTAAGATACCCTGTGCGGCTTTCATGCCTTCAATATCCTCCGGAGATGTTTCCAGACGGACTAAAACAACTTTTTCGCCTCTTTCATGCCATGCCTTTGCATCTTCTGCAGTAAATACGATCTTTCCGCATGCAGCTCCCGGAGATGCTGCCAAAGCCTTTCCAACCGGCTCTGTCTTCTTTAATGCCTCTGTGTCAAACTGAGGATGCAGTAAGGTATCTAAGTTTCTGGGATCGATCATCTTAACTGCTTTCTCTTCTGTGATCATGCCTTCGTCAACCAAGTCGCAGGCAATCTTTAAAGCAGCCTTAGCAGTTCTCTTTCCGTTACGTGTCTGAAGCATATAGAGCTTTCTGTCCTCAATGGTAAACTCCATATCCTGCATATCTCTGTAATGATCTTCCAGCTTGTTGCAGATGCCTACGAACTGTTCGAAAACCTCAGGCATTACGTCCTTTAACTGTTCGATCTTATTTGGTGTGCGGACACCGGCAACTACGTCCTCGCCCTGTGCGTTCATTAAGAACTCACCCATGAGGTGCTTCTCGCCGGTTGCTGGGTCACGGGTAAATGCAACGCCGGTACCGGAGGTCTCGCCCATGTTTCCGAATGCCATCATCTGTACGTTAACAGCAGTTCCCCAGGAATATGGGATATCGTTGTCGCGGCGGTAAACATTTGCTCTTGGGTTGTCCCAGGAACGGAATACGGCCTTGATGGCTTCCATCAGCTGAACCTTAGGATCTGCAGGGAAATCCTGGCCGATTTTTTCCTTATACTCATCCTTGAACTGGTTTGCAAGCTCTTTTAAGTCGTCGGCAGTCAGTTCTACGTCCTGTGTAATGCCCTTTTCCTCTTTCATCTTGTCGATGAGCTCTTCAAAGTACTTTTTGCCCACTTCCATAACTACGTCGGAGAACATCTGGATAAATCTTCTGTAGCAGTCCCAGGCCCAACGGGGATTTCCTGATTTTGCAGCCAGAACTTCCACAACCTCTTCATTTAAACCAAGGTTTAAAATGGTATCCATCATACCTGGCATGGATGCTCTTGCGCCGGAACGGACAGAAACTAAAAGTGGATTCTCCTTATCGCCGAACTTCTTGCCGGTGATCTCTTCCATCTTGGAGATGTGCTCCATGATCTGATCCATGATCTCATCGTTGATCTTTTCGCCATCTTCGTAATACTGAGTACAAGCCTCAGTTGTAATTGTAAATCCCTGTGGAACCGGAAGACCTAAATTTGTCATCTCTGCCAGGTTCGCGCCCTTACCACCTAACAGGTTTTTCATGCCTGCATTGCCTTCGGTAAACAAATAAACCCATTTTCTTGCCATAAGTAAATTTCCTCCTAAAAAATGTGTTGTTTGGTTGATATTGACTATCCGATGTTTTAAAATGCGGAAAAGCCCTGCGAATATTATAGCATAATTCAAATTCTAGTAAAGACTTTTTCATTGATTATTCACATAACTTTTTTCTTTTTTCGATACAATTAATTTGAAAGCCCTTACAAATTCTGTCATTTTCTGATATGCGATTCTTTTTCGTATATACGAATATTTCTGGAAATATTTAGAAAAATTACTCCTGCCGCCCTTTTCACGCGCAGCCTTTCCCATCAAGGTTTTTCTTATAAATTTTCCACCTAATTTACATATTTTTCTGTAAAATAACACCAAAATAAGATTGTCTATGGGAAGAAAATGTGATACATTAATGGTATCTCTGAAAAACAATCAATAATAGGAGGAAACAACGATATTATGAAAAAGAGAGCATTAGCATTAACTATGGCAGTCATGATGGCTGCAACCCTAAGCGCATGTGGTTCTTCCGGTTCCGGCACCGCAACGACTGCCGCACCTGCGGAAACTACCACGGCTGCCGCTGAAAAGCCGGCGGAGACAACCGCCGCGACTGCACAAAAGACCGATTCCTCAAGCGGCTATGAGTTGGCGCTGGTAACGGACTTAGGTACCATCGACGATAAGTCTTTCAACCAGGGCGCATGGGAAGGTATGAAGAAGTACGCGGAAGAAAATGGAATCTCCTACAAGTATTATCAGCCACAGGAAGGCACTACAGACTCCTATCTTGAGACCATCGGCCTTGCGGTAGAAGGCGGAGCCAAGCTGGTTGTCTGCCCGGGCTTCTTATTTGAAGAGCCTGTATTCCTTGCCCAGGACCAGTACAAAGATGTTCACTTCATTCTTCTGGACGGCGAACCCCACAACGGCGACTACTCCGAATACAGAACAGAAGCTAACGTAATGCCTATTCTTTTCCAGGAAGATGAGCCAGGCTTCTTAGCCGGTTACGCTGCTGTGAAAGACGGAAATACAAAGCTTGGTTTCTTAGGCGGTATGGCTGTTCCAGCCGTTATCCGTTACGGATACGGATTTGCAGAAGGCGCTGATTACGCTGCTAAGGAAATGGGCGTTGATAACGTTGAGATCATGTACAACTACACAGGCGCATTTGCAGCTACTCCGGAAGCTCAGTCCATGGCTGCTTCCTGGTACCAGAACGGCACAGAAGTGATCTTCGGATGCGGCGGCGCTGTAGGTAACTCCGTTATGGCAGCTGCAGAAGAAAAGAACGCAAAAGTAATCGGCGTTGACGTTGACCAGAGCTTTGAGTCCAATACGGTCATCACCTCCGCCATGAAGCAGCTCTCTGTTTCCGTATACGACGGTGTAAAAGCATTTTATGACAATTCATTCCCAGGCGGCAAGACCAGCATCTTCTCCGCAAAGAACGACGGTATCGGACTTCCTATGGATACATCCAAATTTACCAAGTTCACAAAGGATGATTATGACAAGATCTACTCCCAGTTAAAGGATGGCAAGATCCAGCTTGTACAGCCGTCCCAGGATAACAACAATCCTACCGTTGATTTAAAGCTTGAGAAAACAAAGATTAACTTTGTAGAATAATCTGCAGAAGAAGAAAGGAGATGCCGTTTGATCCACCAGTCAGAAGGATCTGGTCTCTTACGGCATCTCCTTTTTATTTTCTTAAAAAACGGGAAAATGCCGTCGCATTTTTCATAAACCGGGTACCGTATCCCTAAAAAGGTACCAACGTAAGGGGGATTTTATGGACTACATTATTGAAATGCTTCATATTACAAAAGAATTTCCCGGTATTATCGCCAATGATAACATTACACTGCAGCTGAAGACAGGCGAGATACACGCCCTGCTTGGCGAAAACGGCGCAGGGAAATCCACTCTCATGAGCGTTTTATTCGGCCTCTACCAGCCGGAAAAGGGCGTCATCAAGGTCAGGGGCAAGGAAGAAAAAATCACCGGTCCCTTAGATGCCAACAGTCTGGGCATCGGCATGGTTCATCAGCACTTTAAGCTGGTGGAAAATTTCACTGTGCTTCAGAATATTGTTCTGGGCATGGAAACAACAAAGCGCGGCTTTTTAAAAATGGATGACGCGCGAAAGAAAGTTATGGAATTAAGCGAGAAGTACAAGCTGTTCGTGGACCCGGACGCTCTCATATCCGACATCACCGTCGGCATGCAGCAAAGGGTGGAAATTTTAAAGATGCTTTACCGTGACAATGAGATCATGATATTCGACGAACCGACAGCGGTTCTCACCCCGCAGGAAATCGATGAACTGATGCAGATCATGAAGGATCTGGTAAAGGAAGGAAAGTCCATCCTGTTCATCACCCACAAGCTCAACGAAATCAAGGCGGTTGCGGACCGCTGCAGCGTCCTGCGCCGCGGAAAATATATTGGAACTGTAGAGGTAGCAAAAACATCTCCCGAGGAAATGTCGGAAATGATGGTGGGCCGGAAGGTGAACTTAACCGTTGACAAGGGGCCCGCAAAGCCGGGAGAAGTAGTCCTGGAGGTGAAAGACCTTTCCGTCAAGGCCAGGAGAGAAGGCCAGACAAAGAATCTGGTACAGGATGTCTCTTTCCATGTAAGAAGAGGGGAAATTGTCTGCATCGCCGGCATTGACGGCAACGGGCAGACAGAGCTTGTCCATGCCATCACCGGCCTTGCCGATATGAGCACCGGTACCGTCACCATTAACGGGGAGGACATGACGAAAAAGAGCATCCGTTACAAGAATACCCACGGCCTGTCCCATATTCCCGAGGACCGCCATAAGCACGGCCTTGTACTGGATTATAATTTAGCCTACAATCTGGTTCTCCAGCAGTATTTTGAAAAGGATTTCCAAAGCGGCACCTTCTTAAAGAATGACAAGATTTATGAATATGCGGAAAAGCTGATTCAGGATTACGACATAAGAAGCAGCGAAGGGGCCTTTACCACAGCACGCAGCATGTCCGGCGGCAACCAGCAAAAGGCCATTGTTGCCAGGGAAATTTCCAAAGTGCCTGACATCCTGTTAGCGGTCCAGCCCACCAGAGGCCTGGATGTAGGAGCTATCGAATATATACACAAGCAGCTGATAAAGCAGAGGGATGCAGGAGCTGCCATTCTTTTGGTGTCTCTGGAATTAGATGAAGTCATGAATTTAAGCGACCGGATTCTGGTCATGTTTGAAGGCGGCATTGTGGCCGACTTAGACCCCAAGAATATTACGGTCCAGGAATTAGGTCTGTATATGGCAGGCGCAAAGAAAGAAGGTGGCAGATCATGAAACCGAGACAGATAAAGGACCGCACAGGCATTCTCTCTTCCATCTTCGCCATTGTGCTGGGACTGATCGTAGGGCTTATCATCCTGATTCTCTGCAACCCCGGACAGGCGTTTCCCGGGTTTGCTACAATTTTAACAGGCGCTTTTACTCATGGGGCAAAGGGCGTGGGGCAGGTCTTTTATTATGCAACCCCCATCATCCTCACCGGTCTTTCCGTGGGCTTTGCATTTAAGACAGGGCTGTTTAACATCGGAACTCCCGGCCAGTTCATCCTGGGCGGCTTTGGCGCCGTTTATGTGGGTATTCTGTGGACATCTTTCGGGCCTGCCCACTGGATTGTAGCCCTTTTGGCCAGCGTCATCCTGGGCGCGGTCTGGGGACTTGTTCCCGGGCTTCTAAAGGCCTATTTCAACGTGAATGAGGTTATCTCCTCCATCATGATGAACTACATCGGCATGTATCTGGTAAACTGGACGGTAAAAAGCTACAAACCGCTGTTTAACAACCTGCGCAACGAGTCCCGCAATGTGGCCGCATCGGCCAATATTCCCAAGATGGGACTTGATAAGATATTTCCGGGCTCCAGCGTCAACGGCGGAATCCTCATTGCCATTTTAATCGTCATCCTGGTCTGGGTTCTTCTTAACAAGACCACCTTTGGCTATGAATTAAAGGCCGTGGGCTTTAACCGGGACGCCAGCAAATACGCGGGAATTAATGAAAAAAAGAGCATCATCATGTCCATGGTGATCGCAGGAGCCATTGCAGGGCTGGCCGGCGGCCTGTTATACCTTGCCGGTACCGGAAAGCATATTGAGATCAAGGATGTGCTGCCGTCGGAAGGCTTTACAGGTATTTCCGTTGCACTTTTAGGCTTAAGCAATCCCATCGGAGTGCTGTTCTCCGGTATCTTTATCGCATATTTGACAGCCGGAGGATTTTACCTGCAGCTGTTTGAATTTTCCACGGAAATCATTGACATCATCGTGGCAGTCATCATCTATTTCAGCGCCTTTGCCCTGATGGTGAAAATTCTTCTGGCAAAGATTAAGAAAGGGAAAGACGCAAAAGCAGAAGCGGAAAAGGAAGGAGGAAAGAAAGCATGAGTGTCGTTTATTTCATATTCCAGCAGACCATGTATTTCATGATCCCTCTCATGATCGTAGCCCTGGGAGCCATGTTTTCAGAGCGAAGCGGCATCATAAACATCGCCCTGGAAGGCATTATGACCATGGGCGCATTTACCGGAATCCTGTTCATCCATTTTACCGGAAACTCCATGAGCGGACAGGGCCAGCTCATTGTGGCGGTCCTCATTTCCATGGTGACGGGCATGGTGTTTTCCCTTTTCCACGGATACGCTTCCATTAACATGAAAGCCAATCAGGTCATCAGCGGTACAGCTTTAAATATGTTCGCTCCCGCCTTTGCCATATTCGTGGCGAGAGTTCTTCAGGGGGTCCAGCAGGTACAGTTTGCCAACACCTTCCGCATTACCTCGGTTCCGGTGCTGGGAAACATTCCTTTTATCGGTCCTCTCCTGTTCCAGAACGCTTATATCACCACCTATATCGGCATTATTATCTTCCTGCTTTCCGCTGTGGTCCTTTATAAGACCCGGTTCGGTTTAAGGCTCCGCTCCTGCGGCGAGCACCCCCAGGCGGCTGATGCGGCCGGCATCAATGTATACCGTATGCAGTATGCAGGCGTGCTGATCTCCGGCGCTTTAGGCGGACTTGGAGGACTGGTATTCGTGGTTCCCACCTCCACCAACTTTAACGCGGATGTGGCCGGATACGGATTCCTGGCTCTGGCAGTTCTGATCTTCGGTCAGTGGAAGCCGGTAAATATCATGATGGCCTCCCTGTTCTTCGGGCTCATGAAAGCTGTGGCCTCCGCTTATTCCGGAATCCCATTCTTAAATGCATTGGGAATTCCCAGCTATTTTTACAAGATGGTGCCTTATATCATCACACTGATCGTGCTCATATTTACCTCCAGAAACTCTCAGGCTCCAAAGGCGGAGGGAATTCCTTACGATAAGGGACAGAGGTAAAAAGTTTCGAAAAAGAATAAGAAAAAGAAAATAAAGAAAGGCCTCTCCCATATGCAGCCATATAGGAGAGGCCGTTCTTCTCTTCCAGCCAGTCACGCAAAAAAAACAGAGACCATATAATACATTACAATGCACGAAAAGAGTGATCCCATGACCCCCTATAACAGCTTTGCCTCCCAATTCGGCTGTAATCAGGACAATGCCTATTTATCCTGGAATCCCAACGACTACGGGCCTTCAGCGGTAATTATGAACATTTCCCACGACACCTTAAGAAACCCCTCCTTCCGCACCACCCGCTGGACCGGAGACCATATGCAGCTTACCCTCATGAGCGTTCCGGAAGACAAGGACACAGGCCTGGAAAACCATCCTCACTGTGACAAGTTCATCCGCATTGAGGAGGGAGAAGGGATGATACTCATGGGCGACAGTCCCTATAATCTGTATTTCAGGCAGCCGGTTGATGACAAATGCGCGATTCTGATCCCTGTCAACACCTGGCATACCCTCATTAACACAGGCCCCAAGCCCTTAAAGCTTTTTACAATTTATTCTCCTGCCTATCATCCCCCGGGGACGGTGCACTGGACAAAAAGGGATTCCCAATCCGACGAATACTTATAATAAATTCGCCTTGAAAGGATGCTTTTTGTAAAACAGGATTAAACGCGGAAATGCGCTTCAAATTTTAAAGTATATTCACAGCTGATGGAAATATATGATGATTATTAAATATATGGTCATCACTTGGCCTCACTGCCGGTTTGGGTCAAAGGCTTGATTTTTTTCCTCAATAAAAAAGTGCGGACGATTTTTCATTCCTTCGCCGCACTTTTCCATATCATTTAATTTTTTTATGATAGAATTGTCTTCACTGCTTTTGTCTCAGCGCTTTCTGGAAACATGTGTTTCAAGTCAAGCTGTCGGTTTTAAAAGCGGAATTTATCTTCCAGATAGCTCTTAAGCTCTGCAATTGGAACCCTCACCTGGTCCATGGTATCGCGGTCACGGACTGTTACTGCATGGTCTTCCTCGGATTCAAAATCATAGGTAACGCAGAACGGAGTTCCGATCTCATCCTGTCGTCTGTAACGCTTTCCGATATTTCCCCTGTCGTCGAATTCACAGTTGTAGTATTTGCAAAGCTCCTGATATACCTTTTCTGCGCCGTCGTTCAGCTTCTTGGAAAGAGGAAGCACGCCTACCTTGACCGGAGCAATGGCCGGGTGAAAATGAAGCACGGTACGCACATCGCCCTCTGCGATCTCCTCTTCGTCATATGCGGCGCAAAGGAATGCAAGGGTCACACGGTCTGCACCCAGGGACGGCTCGATAACGTAAGGGATGTATCTTTCCTTTTTCTCATCATCAAAATAGGTCAGATCCTGTCCGGACGTATTCTGGTGCTGGGTTAAGTCGTAATCTGTTCTGTCGGCAATTCCCCACAACTCTCCCCAGCCGAATGGGAATAAAAATTCAATATCCGTGGTGGCCTTGCTGTAGAAAGAAAGCTCTTCCTTCTCATGGTCTCTGGCCCGCATTTCTTCATCCTTCATTCCCAGGCTCTTTAACCAGTTGATACAGAATTCTTTCCAATAAGCAAACCATTCCAGATCTGTATCCGGCTCACAGAAAAATTCCAGCTCCATCTGCTCAAACTCTCTGGTGCGGAACGTAAAGTTTCCGGGAGTGATTTCATTGCGGAAAGACTTTCCGATCTGTCCGATTCCGAAAGGAATCTTCTTTCTGGAGGTTCTCTGTACATTTTTAAAGTTTACAAAAATACCCTGGGCTGTTTCAGGTCTTAAATATACGGTATTCTTTGCGTCCTCAGTAACCCCCTGGAAAGTCTTGAACATTAAGTTGAACTGGCGGATATCCGTGAAATCATGCTTTCCGCAGCTGGGGCAGCAGATGTTCTTTTCATCAATGTAGTTCTTCATCTCCTCCTGAGACCAGGCGTCCACAGAGCCTTCAATGGTGATGTTGTTTTCTGCTAAGTAATCTTCAATCAGCTTATCTGCACGGAACCGCTCCTTACATGCCTTACAGTCCATGAGAGGGTCGGAAAAGCCGCCTAAATGGCCGGAAGCTACCCAGGTCTGGGAATTCATCAGTATGGCGCAGTCCACGCCAACGTTGTAGGGACTCTCCTGAACAAATTTCTGCCACCATGCTTTTTTCACGTTATTCTTCAGCTCTACACCCAGATTTCCGTAATCCCAGGTATTGGCAAGGCCGCCGTAAATTTCAGAGCCCGGATATACAAATCCTCTTGATTTTGCAAGTCCCACAATCTTTTCCATTGTCTTTTCCATGATCTTAACCTCTCTTATTTAAATATAATGTAACTTTTTCCCTGTGTGAGCTGAACGGTATAGTGATCCCTTACGTCTGCATTGTCCGAGACGAACAAAAGCTTTCCCTGGGTCTGTAAGGTCACGGGAGTTTGTGTCTCCACCACCACAGCATGGCTTTCTCCTTTGTTTAAAAGGGCTTTTCCATCAGCTTCTTTCCCGTCGGAGGCTTTTAAGAAGACTACGCCTTCGGACTGGCTCTGGCTTAAAACCTTTGATAAGGGGGCCACGAAAATGGAATCCACCTGATTGGCCTTATCCTCATACTGGGAAGCAAATCCGGCTAAAGCCTCTCCGGAGCTGTAGCTGAAAATCATTTTTGCGCTTCCCTTTTCCAGGTTACAGGAATCCAGAGTGACAGCACCCTGTCCGTGAGCTTCGTTATAAGCGGAAGCGGCTTCCTCCAGATAGGCTTTTAATTCATCTGCACGATAGTAATCCTGATCCGCATAGGCCTCCACCGTTACGGTCTGGAACACGCCCTCTTCTGTTACAAATATCCTGCTGCTTTCCTCATTCAATGTGCTGCTTCCGCCTCTGCCCAGACAGCCGGTAAGCATTACGGAAGCAAGGAGAGCTGCCAGAACCGCTTTCTTTATTTTCATTCATTTTCCTCCTGAATTGCATCCGCGGTATAGCGGGCGAATACGGCCGCTGAGGGGCGGCGGGTGAATTACTTTGCAATGTGGCGGATAGGTTACTCCGCGGTATCGCGGGTGAATTACTCCGCAGTGCAGCGGGTGAAGCCTGGGGCTTCACCCGCTCACGGGCATTCGCCCTATGAATCAGAGATCAAAAAAATTTTCTTACGTGCGAGCACGACGAAAATTTTCTCGCTCTCTGATTCGCACTGCTCATTGCATTCGTGGACATTATACCAAATACCCCCCCTCATTTCAATACTTTCCCCATCATGGCTTCTAAAATATCGAGGGAATGGAATTCTCTGTCAACATACCGTTTCTTATTGATTTCCACACAGCGGGCAAATTCTTCTAAAACTGGGTCTGTCAATGTAAAGGTGTAGAGATGCTCTACCGGGGAAAGGGTTACATATTCCCAGGCATAGTTGGCTGATTCGCTGACGGGACGGGGAGGGGTTTCCGTGTATTCTCCGTTTAAGACCATGGCTTTCAGCTCAAAGATTCTCTGGACCAGTTCATTTTTTAATGCCGGCTTTAAAAGGGCACGTACGGACTGGTAAAGGAGCTTTAAAAGCTCCGTGCCGTCCATGTTTTCCCGGGCGTAATAATCTGCCAGTTCCAGAAAATAGGAGCCGTAGCAGGTGCCCTCCACATCCAGGGACAGGTCTTCAAAATAATTGGTGATCTCCGCCGACTGAAGGGTATAGGAGTCCCTGCCTTCGTACAGGGAAAACTGTCCGAAAGCAAAGGGGCGGCTTACCGCCATCAGCTGATTGCCCGGCCTTCTGGCTCCTCTGGCAAATGCCGCGATTTTTCCTCTTTCCCTGGTGAGTATCACAAGGCGCTTATCCATTTCTCCGGCCGGGGTCACCTTTATGACCATCCCCGTCAGCTTTTCAATTTCCCTCAATTCCTACCACCGCTTTTAGATGTCTTTTTGATTATATCCATAATTTTTCATATACAGCTCACTGTCACGCCATTCCTTGCGCACCTTTACCCAAAGCTGTAAATTCACCTTTGTATCCATCAGGTCTTCGATTTCCCTTCTGGCCGAGGTGCCGATCTTTTTCAGCATGGAGCCGCCTTTTCCGATGATGATCCCCTTGTGGGAGTCCCTCTCGCAGACAATGGTGGCCTCCAGATCGATGATGCCGTTATCTCTCTCTTTCATCTTCTCCACAGTCACCGCAATGCCGTGAGGGATCTCATCATTTAAAAGGCGAAGAGCCTTTTCCCGGATCAGCTCCGCCGAAATCTGGCGCATGGGCTGGTCTGTCACCGTATCCTCATCGTAATACCGGGGTCCGGCGGGCAGATATTTATAAATCAGCTCCAGCATCAGATCTGTATTTTTATCCTTTAAGGCGGAAACCGGAACGATCTCCGCAAAGGAACAAATATCCTTATAGGCATTTATGAAGGTCAGGATCTCCTCCTGGTTCTTCACCGTATCAATCTTGTTGATGACCAGAAGGACCGGAGTTTTTACCTCCCTTAACTGCTCTGCAATATGCTGCTCTCCCGCTCCTATATAGGTGGTGGGCTCTACCAGCCACAAAATCACATCCACTTCCCTTAAGGTGTGCTCTGCCACGCTTACCATATATTCGCCCAGCTTGTTTTTTGCCTTGTGAATCCCGGGGGTGTCAAGGAAAATGATCTGCCCCCTTTCATCCGTGTACACAGTCTGGATCTTGTTTCTGGTGGTCTGTGGCTTATCGGAGGTTATGGCGATTTTCTGTCCGATGAGACGGTTCATCAGCGTGGATTTTCCCACGTTGGGGCGGCCGATCAGGGTAACAAAGCCCGATTTATAGTTTTCCATATAATTTAATTTCTCCTTTGTGGTCATGAGTGATACAGGCTCTTCGTCTCTCCGAACAGCTCTTTCTCCGCCTCAATCTTATCTGCATTTCCGACGACACAGAGACTTCCCGTATCAAGGACAGCCTTTACAAGAGGCGCCAGCTTGCGGATATCCTCCTGTGTGGCGTTTAATACCTCTTCTCTTTCCTTTGCCATCATTTCCCGGTCAACGCCTGACAAATAGGCGGAAAGGCCCCGGTTGCCCCTGGTGGACGGCGGATAGGGTACATCCATATCGCTGATGGCTCCGATGACGTATTTTGTCATGTCCCGGTCCTCCACCTGGTAATTTTCCAGATACTCCACGACTCCGTCGTATATCCGGTTTGTTTCTTTCAGATTGGGGTCCCGGTAGGAGGCAAAATATCCTTCCCCGGAACGGCCAAAGCCGCTCATGCAGCCGTAAGCGCCGCCCTTAACCCTTAAATTGATCCACAGGTAATCATAGCTTAAAATGACCTTTAATATCTTAAGAGCCCCTGTATATTCATATCCGCTTCCCGCAAAGCTTCCGCATCTGGCCACATAGTTGACCTGGGAGGCTGTGAGAAAGCCCTCGTTCCGGTTTCCTGCCGGGAAGGTGAAAGGATAGCGGGTATTATCTCCCTCTGGAAGCAGAGACGTCAGCTTTTTCATTGCGTTCGGGAGGAACTTATAGCCTTCCTCATCCGCGGTGTAGCTGACCAGCATATTGGAGGTGGTAAAAAGCTTTTTTACAATATCTTTAAACCGCCCAATAATCTCCTGCTTGTGTTCCTGATATTCCTTTTCCAGATTTTCCAGGAATTCATAATATCCGATTCCTCCGGTCAGATCATTGTAGCTGGAGGTGGCGGAAAAATAGGAGGTAGCCCTGGCAACAGCCGCAGAATGGCTGGAGCCTTCCAGCTTCATCCTGGCTCTGGACCTGGTTTCGCTGATTACTTCTCCCACCCGCTTTTCATCATCCAGAATCGACCGTGTCAGGATTTCCCCTAGAATGGAAAATCCGAAGTCCAGCTTTTCATACAGCACCCTGGCGCTTGCCATGAAAAAGCCCATAAACTCACCCTGCTCTCTCAAATCCGGGTAAGAGGTGACGCTGAAGCTGACACCGCCGCTGTTTAAATGGATCTCACTGGTCAAATCCCCGTAGGTGAAATTCTCCGTATTCACATAGCCCAATAAGGACTTTAAAAATCCGATATAAGGAAGATCCTCTACAGGAAGAGCCGAGGTATCAAACATGACTTTCAAATATCCGATCCCGGAGGTAAACATCTCGTGATGGATGACCTTGATGCCGTCCTCCATCTTTTCCTCCCATATGATCTCCTCAGGCTCCCTGCTTATATCCTCCCGGCGAAGCAGAGGGATCTTCTCCAAATCCTCCTGGGGCGACGGAGCCTCCTGGTATTCCTCCAGAGCCTTTGTCTCCTCCACCAGCCTTTTCAGCTCTTCCTTGGAAAGAGAGGCCTTGTAGGCCGCAAGCTTTTTCGCTGTGGCTTCCTCTGTCTGGGCCGTTAAATTCTTTTGGGGACTTACGGTCAGAACCGCTTCAAAAGGATTATCCAGAAGATGTTCCCGGATAAGGTGTTCGAAATAATCTTCGTCCACCACCTTTTTTAAATAGTCAAAGGTCTTCTGATACTCCAAGTGCATCATGGGATCTCCGTCATAAAGCCAGCTGTCCATGCACTGAAGCCCATACATCAGCCCCTTTGGTGCGGAGCCGTAATCCGCTTCCCGGTAACGGAATTCGTAATAATTCATTCCGGCCTTTAAGCTCTTTTTATTGATTCCCTGATCGGCCAGCTTTCTCAAGGTTCCCTTTACCACAGCAAGGAACTCGCCTCTCTGCTCCCGGTTGGCATTTTTTGCAATTACAGAAAAATAAGGCTGGAGAATGCCGTTTTCATATCCTCCCATAATGTCCTGACCGATGCCCGCATCAATGAGGGCCTGCTTTAAGGGTGCCCCCGGAGCGTCCAGAAGGGTATACTCCAGAATCTGGAAAGCAACGTAAAGCACAGGGTCTAAATTGGTCCCTACAACCGTGCTGACGGAAAGGTAGGTGGCATTTTCCCCTGACTCGCTTTCGGTAATGGAATAAAAGGTCTCATCCTCCACAGGCTGGGAGAAAGGCTTTTGCCGGGTGATCCTGGAATCCACGGAAATCTCCTCGTAATGGCTTAAATATTCCCGGTCCAGCCATTCCAGCTTTTCCGCCATATCCATATCTCCATAAAGATATATATAGCTGTTGGAAGGATGGTAGTACTTTCTGTGAAAATCCAGGAAATTCTCATAGGTTAAGTCCGGAATAAACGCCGGATCTCCTCCTGATTCCTGGCCGTAGCAGTTATCCGGGAAAAGAGTCTTTCTGGTATAGCGGTCCAGCACCTCCTCCGGAGAGGAAAAGGCCCCTTTCATTTCATTGTAAACCACTCCGTTATAAATAAGGTCGGATTCCTCACTTTCCAGCTCGTAATGCCAGCCTTCCTGCATGAAAATTTTCTTCTCCCTGTAAATGTTTGGATGAAACACTGCATCCATATACACGTTCATCAGGTTCTGGAAATCCTTTTCATTGCAGCTTGCCACCGGGTAAACGGTTTTGTCGGGATAGGTCATGGCATTTAAAAAGGTGTTTAAGGAACCCTTGACCAGCTCCACAAAGGGGTCCTTGACGGGAAATTTTTCCGAACCGCAGAGCACGCTGTGCTCCAGAATATGGGCGACTCCCGTGCTGTCTGACGGCGGGGTGCGGAAGCCTATGGAAAACACCTTATTTTCATCGTCACAGGGAACGAGAAACAGCCTGGCTCCGCTCTTTTTGTGGCGGAGCACGCAGCCGTCTGCGTTTATCTCCATGATTTTCTTTTCTTCCACGACCTCATAGGCCTTAAGATTCTTCAATTGATCCATTCTGTATTTTTCCTCCTGCAAATTCTATTTATTTACATGTTACCCACTAATTTATCTTTTAATATCGCCGCGCACTCTCTCACGCAAAAGTGTACGAAAAGAATTGGGTCAGAGCTGCAGGAAATGCCGTAAATATCCGGTATTCCCCACTTTTTGGCAATTTGCTGGGCCCGGTACACATGAAAATCACTGGTCAGAACTCCGATCCTCACCGGCTTGTCTGGAACCTCCTCAAAGGTTCCCGGCTCCATAAAGACCGGATTATCCTGGCGGTGGGCCTTTTTCATTGCCTGATCCTCTTCTATGGCAACGCGGCTGTATGCAATATTCTCAACCGTGCTGAAAGAACGGGTTTCCAGGATCATCTGCTTTTCCCTGACTCCGTTATACATAAGGTAATCCCGCATGGCCACCGCTTCGCTGACCGGCTCATCCTCTCCCTGTCCTCCGGAGAGAACCAGAATGGTTCCCGGATTTTCATCCAGATACTGGATGGCCTTATCCAGGCGGTTTTTTAGGGATTTACTGAGCCCCGTATCCTTTACTCTGGCTCCCAGGACAATGACATAGTCAAGCTTTGAGGTATCCCGGGCCGCCACTCCCGCAAAGACCAGAATCTCCACCACCATAAAAACCAGGATTCCTGTACAGCACATGGTAATAACCGAAACCGGAATCCACAAGGGAACCTTATCCTTGTGCTTCCCATAGGCGGTCCAGCCGGCCGACAAAAGCAGGCTTATGGCCGCGAATAAAGGCCATATCAGGGAAAATGATGTCGTAATGCCGGAGTAAACAACGATTACAACATAATAAATAATACAAACAACAGCGATCAGACACAGGATCCACACAATACGCCCGCCTCCATTCCTCACGTTCTAGGCCCAGGTAAATTCTGGGCATTATACTTCTATAGCATACCACAACATGGGGATTTCTACAACTGCGATCCTCCGGAGGTTTTTTATCCCATAGGACGGGCCTTCCACTACGATAAAAAACGGACTGCAAAAGCAGCCCGTTTTACATTCCCGTAAATATTAATCCGAAATTTCCCGGCCTTCCATTTCACTCCGGCGGAGAATATCGTACGGTTCCATTTCCGCGCCTAAGTCTACATAAAGGACCTGCTGGGGATGGGGAGCGCTTTCCTGGGAATTTCCGTCGCCGTCATAAATGGCTCTTACAACGGCTTCCAGATTCCGTCCATCAGGCTTCATCACCTCGATGGTCTCCCCTACAGTGAACTTGTTTTTCTGCTCGATGCGGGCAAAGCCCCTTTCATCCACAGCTTCAACAGTTCCCAGATAGGTGTAATTCTTCACATAGGTATTGTTATCGTAAATCTGGGTGGTGGAATCGGCCTTTCCAAAGTAAAAACCGGTGGTAAATTCCCGGTAGGTGCATTTGCCGATTTCAGACCGGTACCATTCCATATTATTCCGATATGTTTCAGGGGATTTCTTGTAATCATCAATGGCCTTCCGGTAGGTTCTTGCCACAGTGGCCACGTAAAGGGCCGTTTTCATCCGTCCCTCGATCTTAAAGCTGTCAATTCCCGCCTCAATGAGTTCCGGAATATGCTCGATCATACATAAGTCCTTGGAATTAAAAATATAAGTCCCCCGCTCATTTTCATAAACCGGCATATACTCGCCGGGGCGCTTTTCCTCCACAATGGAATATTTCCAACGGCAGGGATGGGTACAGGCCCCCTGGTTGGCGTCTCTTCCAGTCATAAAATTGCTCAGCAGGCAGCGGCCGGAATAGGAAATGCACATGGCCCCGTGAACGAAGCTTTCGATTTCCATGTCCTCCGGAATTTTCTCCCGGATTTCCTTAATCTCTTTCAAGGAAAGCTCCCTGGCGGAAACCACCCGCCTGGCCCCCAGCTGATGCCAGAAAAGGTAGGTGCCGTAATTGGTGTTATTGGCCTGGGTGCTGACATGGATATCCATATCAGGCAAAACCTGCTTTGCAATGGCAAAAACACCGGGATCGGAAATGATCAGGGCGTCAGGGCCGGCCTCTTTCAGCTCTTTAAAATATTCCTCCACTCCCGGGAGATCGTCGTTATGGGCAAGTATGTTGGCCGTAATGTAGACCTTCACCCCCCGTTCATGGGCAAAGGCGATCCCTTCCCGGATTTCCTCTTTTGTGAAATTTTTTGCTTTGGCCCGAAGGCCGAAAGCCTCTCCGCCGATATAAACGGCGTCAGCGCCGTAAATAACCGCTGTTTTCAGCACATCCAGACTGCCTGCCGGAATTAAAAGCTCAGTTTCTCTCATGAAAATCCTCTCTTGTTCTATTTACTCAATCGTTCAGGCCCGTTCTCCCGTGCCCTCGCCGGTGAACTCATCCTTTTAAGATGCTGACGGCCATTCCGTCGCCGATTGGGATGATTGTTGTCATAAGTCTTTCAGAATGCTTCAGCTCATACAAATATTCCCGCATCCTGGCGTGAATGGTCCGGTTTCTCCTCTCCACCGCGTAGCGGGATTCCACGATCTGGCCGTCCTGCAAAACATTGTCGGAAAGCAGCATTCCTCCGGGCCTCATAAGCTCCAGGATCCGGGGCAGCCAGATTAAGTACTGGCCTTTTGCCGCATCCAGAAAGACAAGGTCAAAGGGGCCTGTAAGCCCCTCTAACAGTTCCTGTGCATCCCCTTCCAAAAGGGTAATGCGCTCCGTCTCCCCTGCCCTTATAAAATTCTCTCTGGCCTCGGGGATTCTTTTTTCATATTTTTCTATGGTGGTGATATGGCAGCCGGCCGGCATGGCCTGAGCCATTAAAAGGGCCGAATAACCTACAGCCGTTCCCACCTCTAAAATGGCTTCCGGCTTCATGGCGGCCGTCATGGTCTGCAAGAATGCGGCCGTTTCCTCTCTTATGACCGGGACTCCCCTCTGTCTGGCACTCTGTCCGATTTCTGAAAGAAGGGGGCCTCTGTCCGGTTCCAGAGAATTGATATAATCCGTTATCCTGTTATTTACGATCATTGGTTTTCTTCCTTTTTCCCTGTATTCCCGTTCATCATCTGAAGGATTTCCTTGGAGGTCATGGAAGTGTTTAGGGTATAGCTTCCCGGATTTGCCTTATAGTTAAAAAACTCCGCCTGTATGATAAAGGAATACTCATTGGCAATGAGGCCGCTGTCCTTTAAAAGCCTTGCCGTATGGACCAGATCGGTTCCCTCCTTGATGGTCACCGTCTTGTCCCGCCCCGGAGAAAGTTCTACTGCCGAGGCATAAAAGATTTCATGGCCGAATTCATATCCTCTGGTCACTCCTTCGTGAAGCAGAAGAATGAACAGAGCAAGGAAGATGAGCCGGATGGAAAGTCCGATGATCGCACCTGTTATTCGATTGATCTCACTTGTTACCCGGCTCATAAGCTTCTATTCCTTCCCTATATATTCTCGCTTGATCTTTATACTTCCATAATGATCGGCAGGATCATGGGGTTGCGCTTCATACGCTTCCAGAGGAAATCGCTTAAGCTGTCCCTGATAATGTTCTTGATCTTGCCCCAGTCGTTGATATGGCGGTCCAGACAGTCGGCAACGGCATCATTGACAATAGCTCTTGCCTCTTCCATTAAATCCTCCGATTCCCTTACATAGACAAAGCCTCGGGAAACGATATCCGGTCCGGCTAAAAGCTGGTTGGAGTATTTCTCCAAGGTCAGCACTACTACGATGATTCCGTTCTGGGCCAGGTTCTGTCTGTCTCTTAAAACGATATTGCCCACGTCGCCGACTCCAAGGCCATCCACCAGGATGCCCCCTGCCTGAACGTGGTTTACCACGCCCCAGGACTCCTGTCCTACCTCTACCACATCGCCGGAGGACATGATAATAATATTTTCCTTTGGCATTCCCATACCCTGAACCAGGTTCTTCTGAGCCATGATATGATGGTACTCGCCGTGAACCGGAATGGCGTATTTGGGGCGTACCAGGGCGTACATCAGCTTGATTTCCTCCTGGCAGGCGTGTCCCGATACATGGGTGTCCTCACGGATTACCTCGGCTCCTCTCATGGAAAGCTCATTGATCACCTTTGATACGGCCTTTTCATTTCCCGGAATGGGATGGGAGCTTAAAATCACCACATCTGTGGGCTTAATGGAAATCTTTTTATGGGTTCCGTTGGACATACGGGAAAGAGCCGCCATGGACTCTCCCTGGCTTCCTGTGGTGATGAGCACGGTCTGCTCATCCGGATAATTTTTCAGCTGATCAATTTCGATTAAGGTCCCTTCAGGAATGCTGATATAGCCCAGCTCGCTTGCCGTTCCTATGACGTTGACCATGCTGCGGCCCTCTACCACGGCTTTCCGCCCGAACTTTGCCGCGGAGTTGATGACCTGCTGCACCCGGTCCACGTTGGATGCAAAGGTGGCCACAATGATGCGGTTGTTCTTATGGTCTGCAAAAATATTATCAAAGGTCTTTCCAACAGTCTTTTCCGAAGGAGTAAACCCTGGTCTTGTAGCATTGGTGCTGTCGCACATCAGGGCCAGAACGCCCTTTTTGCCCAGCTCTGCAAAACGCTCTAAATCCGCCGGTTCTCCGAATACCGGAGTATAGTCAATTTTAAAATCGCCTGTATGCAGAATCACGCCGGCCGGTGAGAAAATGGCAAGGGCGGAAGCGTCGGCGATGCTGTGGTTGGTCTTGATGAATTCAATGCGGAAGCACCCCAAATTAATGGACTGTCCGTGCTTGATCACCTTTCTCTTTGTATTTTTCAGTAAATTATGTTCTTTTAACTTGTTCTCGATCAGGGCAATGGTCAGCTTTGTTCCGTAAACCGGTACGTTGATGTCCTTTAAAATATAGGGCAGGGCGCCGATATGGTCCTCGTGACCATGGGTGATAACAAAGCCCTTTACCTTGTCGATATTCTGTTTCAGATAGGAAACATCCGGTATGACCAGATCGATTCCCAGCATGTCGTCGGTTGGAAATGCCAGTCCGCAGTCCACCACAATGATGCTGTCCTCGTACTCAAAGGCCGTAATATTCATACCGATCTGTTCCATTCCTCCTAAGGGAATGATTTTAACTTTCGCGCTGCTGTCTTGTTTTTTCAATGTTTACCTCCATCTTATGATTTTCCGTACTGTTCTCCTTCCATGGCCTTCTGGCATTCCCTGCAATACCCGTGAAGCTTCACCTCATGATCGGTCACAAGAAATCCTGACATATCAAGAAGCGCCTGCTCCAGGGTATCAAGCAGATCGCCTTTAAAGGAAATTATTTTTCCGCATCGGCTGCAAATCGCGTGGTGGTGGTGGTGTCCGGAACCGTGATCAGCCCCTAATTCATATCGGGCAAATCCATCGTTAAGGCTGACCTTGTCGATAATCGATAAATCTACCAGTACCTGCACGGTTCTGTAAACTGTGGCAAGCCCAATATCCGGGTACTTCTGCCTGGCCAGATCATAGATCTCCTCCGCAGTCAGATGTTGCCCGGGGCGCTCTGCCATGAGTTCCAGTACCAGCATGCGCTGGTTTGTCACCTTGAGTCCTTTTTTTCGAAGCATGTCTTTAAAAACTTCCTGTTCCATAAACAGTCCCTCGATCACTCACCATCATTTTTCAATATCCACACCTGCTCCGTCAAGCAGTTCGGAAAATATCTTAAATAAATAATCTATCTCGTTATCATCTTCTACAAACTCATACAAAGCCTCTGCATCTTCCTGCTTTGACAAATCCTTTAAGATGTAACATTCTCCTTCTTCCTCTTCATCTGCCGCATCGGTTACAAGCAGATAATTCATCCCGCTGATTCTGGTTTCCTCCAGAACGTAAAAATCCACAGCTTCCCCTGTCTCTGTAGTCAGGGTTATTTTCTTTTCTTCACTGTTCATTTTCCATCTCCTGTTGTTAAGCTGTCCAGATAACCCTGCAGGATCAGTCCTGCCGCCACCTGGTCAATGACCGCTTTCCGGTTTTCCCGTCTCACACCGCTTTCCTGCAATATGCGCTCGGATGCCGCGGTCGTCAGTCTTTCATCCCACAGGATAACGGGAAGTCCTGTTCTTCTAATGAGCATTTCTTTAAATTCTTCTGTCTTCCGGGCCCTGTCTCCCGCCGTATTATTCATATTCTTAGGATAACCCAAAACAATGGTTTCAATCTCATATTCCCGGATAAGCGTTTCAATCCGGGCACAGGTTTTTCTCAATTTGTTTTCGTCTTCTCTCGTAATTGTCTCCACCGTCTGAGCGGTTATACCCAATAGGTCGGAAACTGCAACACCTACAGTTTTAGAACCGTAATCAAGTCCCATGATTCTCATATTTTTTTCTCCACGTCAAATTTATGCAGCAAAACAAAGCTGGTCCTGCGCCAACCGTAATATAAACAAACTGCCAGACTCCGCCTTCTTCCACTTCATCTGACAGCTAGATTATCCACAACCTTACTTCAATCTCGTATCAATATATACCCGCATAAGCTCTTCTAAAATCTCATCCCGTTCCACTTTCATGATAAGACTTCTGGCATTCTTGTGGCTGGTAATATAAGTAGGATCTCCAGACATAATATAGCCTACGATCTGGTTGACCGGATTATATCCCTTTTCAGTGAGGGCAATATAAACCTGCTCCAGAACCTGGCTTACGTTCAGTTTATTTTCCTGCACTGCTTTGAAAAATTGTGTGTTATGAATATCACCCATGTTTCTCACGTCCTTTAACTGTTCTCCTATATTCTAAACCAAAAATACGGATTCGGCAAGATAAAAATAAATTTTGTCCATTAATGCTTTAAAATAATGATTTCTTCGGTCAGCATTTCTGACAGAATTCCCTGGATGAGACGGCCCTTTAAGCCCTCCTCATAAGGGACAACAGCCTTTACGTATTCCCCGGTGTGGCCCACCATGTAACGGACCCCTTCCCACTGGAACTCCTCTTCCATAAGCACCTCTGCCCTGGTCCCTAAAAATGATTTCCGGTATTCTAAGGACATGGCCTTTTCCAGAGTCAGGAGCTCATTGCTCCGCTCTGTCTTTACAGATTCCGGCACCTGGTCCGGCATGGAGGAAGCCTTTGTGCCGTTTCTCCTGGAATATTTAAAAACGTGCATTTCGTAGAAACGGACCTTCTTTAAATATTCCCTTGTCGTCTCAAACTCTTCCTCTGTCTCTCCCGGAAAGCCTACGATCACATCGGTGGTAATGGCCGGATTTTTAAAGGCCTTCCGCAGAATTTCGCAGCCCTTTAAATACTCTTCCGTGGTGTAGCGGCGGTTCATCCGCTTCAAGGTGCTGTCACAGCCGCTTTGAAGGGATAAGTGAAAGTGAGGGCATATTTTCGGCAGGGCGGAAAGGGCCTTAGCAAACTCCTCCGTCACGATCCTGGGCTCCAGAGAGCCAAGACGGATTCTCTTAATTCCCTCCGTATCGTGAATGGATTTTATCAGATCCAGAAGCGTAAGCCTTTCCTCTTCCGGAAAATCCATGCCGTAAGAGCTTAAATGGATGCCCGTAAGCACCACCTCCTGAAATCCGGCGCCTGTAAGGCGCTTTATTTCCTCTGCCACCTCATCGGGCCTGCGGCTTCTGACCCGGCCTCTTGTATAAGGGATGATGCAGTAGCTGCAAAACTGGTTGCACCCGTCCTGGACCTTGATAAAGGCCCTTGTGTGGTCGGCGATCCGGTCAATGGACAGGTTTTCATACTCCCTCGTTGCCCCGATATCAATGACCGCCTCCTCCTGGATTTCCCGGCTGCCAGAAAAATACTCCTCCAGAATGGGAATCAGCTCCGTCTTTTTGTTGTTCCCGATAACCAGGTCCACGGCTTCATCCTTTTTTAATTCCTCTCCCGCAGCCTGGACGTAGCATCCGGCCGCCACAACCACGGCCTGGGGATTCATTTTCTTTGCCCGGTGGAGCATCTGTCTGGACTTGCGGTCCGCAATATTGGTTACAGAACAGGTATTGATGATGTAAACGTCGGCCCCTTCTGCAAAGGGCACGATTTCATAGCCTGCATTTTCCAGAAGCTGCTGCATGGCCTCTGTTTCATATGAATTTACCTTGCATCCAAGATTGTGCAGGGCTGCCTTTCTCATATATTTTCTCCTCTGAATATACGTATTTTCATGGAAAATTACCATTGACTTTTAAACAATTTATCAGTAGTATGATAGTAATAAAAAGCTCACTTAAGGAGGTTTTTCACATGAAAACAGTTCGCATATGCTTAAATTCCATTGATAAGGTAAAATCCTTTGTAAACGATTTAACAAAATTTGATACTGACTTTGATCTGGTGTCCGGAAGATACGTCATTGACGCAAAATCCATTATGGGCATTTTCAGCCTGGACTTATCAAAACCGATTGACTTAAACATCCATTCGGAAAGTGACGTGGATGAAATCTTAAACATCTTATCCCCGTATATTGTAGACTGATTAAAAATGATACATGCTTTATTTAAACAGGGCCCGTCCTTTTCCAAAGGAACCGGACCCTGTTTTATCGTATAGGGAAGTTTAACACCAGATCTTTTCCACTGTACTTATGGCAGTTTCTACCAGCTCATCGATTTTTTCCTGAAGCTTCTCCTCCGACCGCTCAATCATCTTAAGATTAGGCTTTGTCACCGGATGCTTTGCCACGAAAATGGTGCAGCAGTCCTCAAAAGGAAGGACGGAGGTTTCATAGGTTCCGATTTTTTCGGAAACATCCACGATCTCCTGCTTGTCAAAGCCGATGACCGGGCGAAATACCGGCATGGTGCAGGCCGCGTCTGTGGCCGCCAGGGACTGCATGGTCTGGGAAGCCACCTGTCCGATGCTCTCTCCCGTAATCAGGGCCATTGCCCCGCATTCCCCTGCCAGGCGCTCTGCAATCCGCATCATATACCGCCTCATGATGATGGTCAGCTCCTCGTGAGGGCATTTATCGTAAATGTACAGCTGGATATCCGTAAAATTCACCACATGAAGATGAATGGGGCCGGAGTATTTCGATACCAGCTTTGCTAAATCCACCACCTTCTGCTTTGCCCTGTCACTGGTATAGGGCGGCGCGTGGAAATAGACCGCATCGATCTTAACGCCCCGTTTTGCGATCATATAGCCGGCTACCGGGCTGTCGATTCCGCCGGACAGGAGAAGCATGGCCTTTCCGTTGGTTCCTACCGGCATACCGCCGGGCCCTGGGATAACCCGGGAATAAATGTTGATTTTATTGCGGACCTCCACATGGAGCATGACCTGAGGCTGATGGACATCCACCTTTGTCTCCGGGAAAGTATGGAGAATGATCTCTCCCAAATCCCGGTTGATCTGCTCGGAGTTTACGGGATATTTCTTATTTCCCCGTCTGGCATTGACCTTGAAAGTGAAATTCTTTTCCTCGTAAAATTCTTCCACATAGGAGAGAACCTGTTTCTTTAAATCCTCATAGCCGTTGTCCTCCACCTGAACCATGGGGCAGATGGCGGCAATGCCGAAAATGCACTGAAGGGTTTCAATTACCTCGTCAAAGTCATATTCCGCCTCTGCTGTGGCATAGATTCTCCCCGATTCCTTTGAAACCGAAAAATCACCGTCCACCCGCTTTAAGGAATGACGGATCTGGGTTACCAGCGCATCCTCAAAGAGATAGCGGTTCTTTCCCTTTACGCCGATTTCCGCATATTTAATTAAAAATGATTTATATTGCATCTGTTGTCCTTTCTCTAGGTATCCTACCCTCTCTGATACCGCCGCAAAACCGGCAGAAGCTCTTTTAAGGTGTCGATACAGTAATCCACTTCTTCTATTGTATTATAGATTCCAAAACTGAACCGGAGCGTGGAATCCAGAAGCTCCTGTTTTACACCGATTCCCTTTAAGGTGCCGCTGACCGCCGGATGGTTGGAGGAGCAGGCAGAACCGGAGGACACGTAGATTCCCTTATCCTCCAAGGCATGCAAAAGCACCTCGCTGCGCACCCCAAAAAAGCTGGCGCTGACGATCTGAGGCGCAGAAAGCTCTCCGGGAAAGCTGTTGACCGTCACCTGGTCAAGCTCCGAAAGTCTGGAAATCATATGATCCTTAAGATCGTAAAGGGCCTTTATCTTTTCCCCGTGATCCGTATACATGATCCTGGCCGCCACACCAAGACCTGCGACTCCCGGAACATTTTCCGTGCCGGAGCGCATGCCTCTCTGCTGGCCTCCGCCGTAAATCAAAGGCCGGAGCTTCACCCTCTGGTCGGCGTAGAGAAAGCCCACACCCTTTGGCCCGTGAATCTTGTGGCCGCTGACGGATAAAAGGTCGATTCCCTGGCGTTTTGGCCGGATGACGAATTTTCCATATGCCTGAATGGCATCCACATGAAACAGGATGGCCGGATTTTTCTTTTTTATGATTCTGGAAATGTCTTCGATGGGCTCCACTGCGCCGATCTCATTATTTACATACATGACGGAAACGAGAATGGTTTCCGGGCGGATGGCCTCTTCCAGATCTTTAAGGCTTAAATGCCCCTGGCTGTCAACGGGAAGATAGGTCACGGAAAAGCCCTGTTCTTCCAGATATCCCAGAGGATTATACACGGACGGATGCTCAATGGCTGTGCTGATGATATGGTTTCCCGCCCGTTTATTGGCCGTGGCCGCTGCAATCAGAGCCATATTGTTGGATTCGGAGCCGCCGGAGGTGAAGATGATCTCCTTGGGAGCCACCTTTAAAGTACCTGCTATGATTTCCGCCGCTTCCTTAATATACTGCTCCCCCTCCATGCCCTTTCTGTGCTTGGCGGATGGGTTGCCGTAATCCTCTGTCATGGTTTTTACTACAATATCCTTTACCGGCTCCAGCACTCTGGTAGAAGCCGAATTGTCAAAATAAACTTCCATATCTGATTCTCTTCTTTCTAAGTAAGCCCCTCCAGCTGGAAAGCCAGCACAGACAAGATGGCAAGTCCCGCCGTCTCAGTCCTTAAAATCCGCTTTCCCAGGGTGATCTGTTTTGCTCCCAGGCGCTGTGCAAGCTCCACCTCAGAGTTCTCAAAACCGCCTTCCGGCCCGATAAAAATTCCCACGTCCATCCCGGGCCTTGCCCCGGACAGGATTTCCCTGGTTTCCGCCATGTCCTTTGCGTGTTCAAAGGGAATGAGGGTTAAGTCAAAGGTTCCCGAAAGAGCCAGGGCTTCCCGAAAGCTCATGACAGGCCTTATTTCCGGTATAATGAGCCGCTTGGACTGCTTGGCCGCACTTTCCGAGACTGCAGACCAGCGTCGAAGCTTTGACTCTTCTTTCTTTTTATCCAGCTTTACCACGGCTCTCTTCGTTTCCACCGGGATGATCTGATATACTCCAAGCTCAACGGCTTTCTGGATGATGAGCTCCATCTTATCCCCCTTGGGAAGTCCCTGGAATAACCAGAGCCTTGCGGGAAGCTCGCTTCCTCCCTCCTCTGCGGAGAGAATTTTTGCAGTCACCTCCCCGGCTGTCACCGAGTCCAGCTCACATAAGTAATCCTTATCCACGCCGTTGCTTATTAAAACCTTCTCTCCCGGGCCCATGCGAAGCACATTTTTAATATGGTTCACATCCGGGCCGGTGATTCGGATGCTTTCCGGGCCCACCTGCTCCTGATTGACAAAAAAGTGATACATCCTCGGCCTCTTCCTATTTTTTTCTCACGGTCACGGAAACCCATTCTCCCTGATAGGTGATTTCCACCAGCTCAAAGGCTTCGTTTTCCGCAAATGCTTTTTTCACCGCTTCTTCTTTCATATTTATGATGCCGGAGGTGATGAAAATTGCGCCCTTTTTCATGTGGACAGGAATTTCCTTTTGAAGCAGGATGATGATGTCAGCCAGAATATTAGCCACCACCACATCGTATTTTTCAAAGCCAACCGTTTCCTGAACGGCTTTATCGTCAATAATATTTCCCTGAAGAACCTTAAATTTATCGCCGGAAATTCCATTGGCCTCCAGATTTTCTCCCACCGCCGTAATGGCGTTTTCATCAAGGTCTGTTCCGAATACCTCTTTTGCTCCCAGCTTCAATGCGGTAATCCCTAAAATTCCGCTTCCGGTTCCGACATCCAGAAGAACAGTTTCCGGGGTCACATATTTTCTCAGCTGGCGGATGCAAAGCTGGGTTGTCTCATGCTGTCCGGTACCAAAGGCGGTTCCGGGATCAATTTCAATCAGCAGCTTGTCCTGGTGCTCCCTGGGAATTTCCTCCCAGGTGGGCTTTATCAGAATGTCATCCACGGTAAATGGCTTAAAATACTGCTTCCAGTTGTTGATCCAGTCCTTATCCTCTGTTTCGCCGGTCTCAATGGTACGGGCTCCTAAGTCCGTGAACATGGAAAGCTCGTCAAGGCCTTCCTCCACCTTTTTTAACATCTCCCCGATATCGGAATCCGGGTCTAAATAAAAGCTGACCTTAGCCACTCCCTCATCCGGAGGAAGCTCCGGTAAGATGTCAATAAACATCCCCTTGGTCTCCGCCTCTGTAAGAGGAATGTTATCCTCGATTTCAATTCCTTCTATTCCAATTTCATCAAACATGCTGCTGATTAAATCCACCGCTTCCGTTGTGGTGGTCAGCGTAAATTTCTTCCATTTCATGGCAATCCCCTAACCTTTTATGATCTTTACAAATAAGCAGACAAGCACTACCAGAACCACCGGACGCACCACTTTTAAGCCGTTTTTCACTACAAGGCCGGAGCCCAGGTAATGGCCTGCAATGCAGAAAAGCCCGGAGGCCAGGCCCAGCGGAATTAAAACTTTCCCATTAAGTAAAAATGTGGCCAGAGCCGCAATATTCGACGCTAAATTTATCACCTTGGTCGTGCCTGAGGCAGACCTGACATCCATTTTGGCAATTCCTGTCAGCACCAGAAGCAGGAAAGTTCCGGTACCGGGACCGTAGAACCCGTCGTAGCAGCCGATGATGAGAGCCGCACCTATGGTAATAAGAAGCATCTTTCTCGTTGAAAGGCTGTCGATCTCTCCGCTGTCTCCCAAATTCTTGTTTTTGAGAACGTAGAAAGCCACCACAGGCAGAACTACCAGCAGCATCCCCTTTAACAGCCTTTCGCTGGAGAGCAAGGATAAATGAGCGCCCAGCGTGGAACCGATCACCGCAAAAAGCGCCGCCAGAATAGAAAGCTTCATCTTAATATAGCCGTTTCTGGCATAACGGGCCGTGGAGATCACTGTTCCCATGGTGGAGCTCATCTTATTGGTTGCAATGGCAAAATGGGCCGGTATTCCTGCCGCCAAATAGGCCGGCAGGGAAATAAGCCCGCCTCCTCCGGCAATGGAATCCACAAAGCCCGCCAGAAAAACCAGGGGGCATACGATTATATACTGGTACATGGGTTGTTCCTCTCCGCAGATCTCTCTTACTTATAATTATGTTTATATGAAACCACATGATATCATAACATACAATGATATTGGTTGCAAGCGTATAAAACCAACCAACTTTTCCGCCTGCCCCTGAGGGATTTTCAACTTATTTTTAAAAAAATAATTTTTTTTGAAAAAGAATGCAATAAAAAACAATGCTGGTGCATTAACTAATTGAACGGATGAAAATAACTTCTGTTCCGCACCGAAAGCAAGGGCAAAAAAAATATCAAGTAAACGAAATTCCTTGATGCATTACACCCCATCACACCCGCCTGAGCGGCCGGGAGCGGAACAGGAACTATTTTCACAAATTACAATCTAAAGGCAATTAAACGTTGTAATGAAAAACAGGAAGCGCTGCTTACGGCCAAAACCCTTTGGCCACAAAGAACGCTTCCTGCTTTTTTATTTGAAAATTTTCTGTTCAAAGATTTTCTTCCGAAAATTTCTGTCCGAGGATTTCTATCTAAGGATTTCTATTTAAAAATCCCTTTCTTTTTCTGCTTATCGTTTTCTACCACGCCATTCATAACGTCGTCATACTTACGGAGGGCTTCCTTTTGGGCCTCTGTCATGCGCTCCGGAACCTGAACCACTAAGGTGACATAATGGTCTCCCCGGACAGCCCGGTTACGCAGGGAGGGAACGCCCTTCCCCTTTAAGCGGACCTTGGTATCGGTCTGGGTGCCTGACTTCACCTCGTATTCCACCTCGCCGTCCACGGTCTTTATGCGGATGGTGCCGCCCAATGCCGCTTTTGCAAAAGAAATAGGGACAGTGGAAAAGATGCTTGTATCCTGGCGCTTGAAAATCGGATGGTTGGATACTACGGCCTCGACTAAAAGATCTCCTCTTTCGCCGCCGTTGGTTCCCGGCTCTCCTGCGCCTGCAAGGCGGACAGACTGGCCGTTGTCGATTCCCCCGGGAATGGTGACTTTGAATTTCTTTCTTTTTGTAATGTATCCGGTGCCATAGCAATCCGGGCACTTATCCTTTATGATAGTGCCGGTGCCGCCGCAGTCCGGGCAGGTCTGAACATTCTGCACCTGTCCAAAAAAGGATTGCTGGGTATACATGATTTTTCCTTTTCCATTACATTTTGGACATGTAACGGGAGAGGTCCCGGCTCTCGCACCGCTTCCGTGGCAGGAAGCGCACTCTTCCTTGAAATTGATCTCAATCTCTCTTTCACAGCCAAAGATCGCCTCCTCAAAGGTGATCCGGATGCTGGTTCTGACATTGGCTCCCCTGGATGGCCCATTGTATCGGGCGCTGCTCCTTCTTCCGCCGCCAAAAATATCCCCGAAAATATCGCCGAAGATATCTCCCATATCAGCGCCGGTGAAATCAAAGCCGCCAAAGCCGCCTGCTCCTGCGCTTCCGTCAAAGGCCGCAGACCCGAACTGGTCATACTGGCGCCTCTTGTCCGGATCGCTTAAAACGCTGTAAGCCTCGGAAGCCTGTTTAAACTTCTCCGCAGCTGCAGCATCTCCGGGGTTTGTGTCAGGATGGTATTTCTTTGCTAATGCCCTGTAGGCTTTTTTAATCGCTGCGTCATCCGCATCTCTCGGAACGCCCAGGATTTCATAATAATCTTTTTTCTCTGCCATCTTAGGTCTACCTTTCATAAACTAAGCCTAATCCAACGGAAAAAGTGCTGTATTACTACAACACTTTTTCCACAGTCCTGTCAAATGACCAAACTGGTTACACTTCTTTGTAATCGCCGTCAACCACATCGCTGTCCTGATAGGAGGCATTTCCCGCTCCCATGTCAGGACCTGCGCCCTGGCCGCCTGCCTGGGACTGGGCCTGCTCATAAACCTTGGCAAACAGTGCCTGTGCGCTGTTCATCAGCTTTTCTTTGCCAGCCTTAATATCTTCTACCTGGGCATCGGTCATTTCTTCAATAGGAGCTCTTCCGATGGCTTCTTTTAAAGCATTTAAGTCTGCTTCCACCGCCGCTTTGCCGTTTGCGTCAATCTTGTCTCCAACCTCCTGAAGTGCCTTTTCTGTCTGGAAGACCATGGAGTCTGCGTCATTTCTGGCATCAATGGCCTCCTTGCGCTTCTTATCCTGAGCCTCGTACTCTGCCGCTTCCTTAACTGCCTTTTCAATATCTGAATCGGACATGTTGGAGCCGGAGGTAATGGTAATGTGCTGTTCCTTGCCTGTTCCCAAATCCTTTGCGGAAACATTTACAATACCGTTGGCATCGATGTCAAAGGTAACCTCGATCTGCGGAACGCCTCTTCTTGCTGGCGGAATTCCATCCAGACGGAACTGGCCTAAGGTCTTGTTGTCTCTTGCAAACTGTCTCTCACCCTGTACCACATGGATATCAACCGCTGTCTGGTTGTCTGCCGCTGTGGAGAAGATCTGGCTCTTCTTTGTCGGGATGGTGGTATTTCTCTCAATCAGTCTGGTGGCTACGCCGCCCATGGTCTCAATGGATAAGGAAAGAGGAGTTACATCCAGAAGCAGGATATCCCCTGCGCCTGCGTCTCCTGCAAGCTTTCCGCCCTGGATGCTGGCGCCGATGGCAACACATTCATCAGGGTTTAAGGACTTGGAAGGTTCTTTGCCTGTCAGCTGTTTTACTTTTTCCTGGGAAGCCAGCATACGTGTGGAACCGCCTACCAGCAGAACCTTTCCTAATTCTGAGGAGCTGATGCCTGCATCTCTCAATGCGTTCTGTACCGGAACTGCGGTTCTCTCGATGAGGTCCAGTGTCAGCTCGTCGAATTTCGCTCTGGTTAAGTTCATGTCCAGATGCTTGGGTCCTTCTGCTGTTGCTGTGATGAAAGGCAGGTTGATATTGGTGGTTGTGGAAGAGGACAGTTCCTTCTTCGCTTTCTCAGCCGCTTCTTTCAGTCTCTGCATTGCCATCTTATCTGCGGATAAATCAACGCCTTCCGCTTTCTTAAATTCGTCAACCATCCACTGGGTAAGGCGGTTATCAAAGTCATCGCCTCCAAGACGGGTGTCGCCGTTGGTGGAAAGCACCTCGATGACGCCGTCGCCGATATCAATAATGGAAACATCAAAGGTACCGCCGCCTAAGTCGTATACCATGATCTTCTGCTCTTTTTCATTGTCAAGGCCGTAAGCCAGGGCTGCTGCCGTAGGCTCGTTGATGATACGCTTTACATCAAGACCTGCGATCTTACCTGCATCCTTTGTAGCCTGACGCTGTGCATCATTAAAATATGCCGGTACGGTAATAACTGCTTCCGTAACTGTTTCTCCTAAATAAGCCTCTGCATCTGCCTTTAATTTCTGAAGAATCATGGCAGAAATCTCCTGAGGGCTGTAGCTCTTGCCGTCAATGGTCACTCTGTAATCGGTTCCCATATGTCTCTTAATGGAAGAGATGGTGCGGTCCGCATTTGTAACCGCCTGGCGCTTTGCAGGCTCGCCTACAAGTCTCTCTCCGTTCTTTGTAAATGCAACGATGGACGGTGTGGTTCTCACGCCTTCGCTGTTGGGAATTACAACCGGCTTTCCGCCTTCCATAACAGCCACACAGCTGTTTGTCGTTCCTAAGTCAATACCAATGATCTTGCCCATAGTTTTTTCCTCCTATTTGATAAACAAAATGTACAAATTTTTCTGTTTTTTGAAATTATCTGTTTTATATATTAATTTGCCACCTGCACCATGGAATGTCTCACCACGGTGTCGCGGTAGGTATAACCCTTTTGAAGCTCCTGGGATACAATATTTTCTCCCAGAGACTCGTCTTCTATATGCATTACCGCGTTATGAAAATTGGGATCAAAGGGCTTTCCTAAAGCTTCGATAGGCTTTACGCCCGCCTCTTCCAGGGTTTTCATAAGCTGCTTGTATATCTTATCCATTCCTTCCGCAAAAGGAGAGCCTTTATCCTCCTCAGGAATGGCTGCAAGGCCTCGTTCCATACTGTCCACTACCGGCAGGATTCTTTCCACCATATCCCTGGCCCCGATTTCAAACATAGCTGTTTTTTCTTTCTCGGTTCTCTTGCGGAAATTATCGAATTCAGCCATGTTTCTCTGTAACCGGTCTGTCAGCTCCTCGATCTTTTCGTCCCTGGGGTCCTTTTTCTCTTTCTTCCTGCCGAAAAATCCTTTTTTCTCAGTATCGGACTTCCCATTCTCCTCTGCCGTTTCTGCCTGCTCTGCGTCCGGATTCTCTGTCTCCGCTCCGTCTTCTTTTTCTGTCGATGCTTCCTTATCTTCCTCTGTCTCTATTTCAACTTCAGCGGAAACGGCGTCATCGTCTTTTAAAAGCTCTTCCGCCAAAATTTCCTCTGTCTTTCTGTCTTCCATGCTCTTCCTTTCACCTTTCTTCTTTTTTCATAACGGCATCCAGCTGCGTCATAAGGCTTCGCAATGTGCTGAGCACCTTTTCATAGTCCATTCGTTTCGGCCCTATGATCCCGATGGTTCCTCTTAAGCCTTCGCCAAGTTCATAGTTGGCCGTTACAATGCTGCAGTCCTTCATGGTCTGGACAGGAGCCTCGTCACCGATGTATACCTGGATGCCCAGTCCGTTATCCTGGCTGTTCACATCCTCCACCAGCTCCTGCAAAAGCTCCTTCTGTTCCAGGGCCCCGATGAGCTGGCTGGCCTTTTCCCCGTCGCTTAACTCCGGGTACTTAAAAATGTTGGTGGCTCCGCTGGTATAAATCTGAAGATCTTCATCATCGGCCCGGATTGCCGCCGCCACTTCGGTGAGCACCTGGTCCACTACCTCCCGGTGGGAACCGGCCTGGCTCTTTAACCTGCTGATAATATCTAAATTAATCTCCTCAATGGTCAGCCCGTTAAGGGCGCTGTTTAAGAGAATGTTCAGATTCAGAAGTTCTTCGTCGTCCAGCTCCTTATGAATGGGGATCATGGTATTCTTAATGATATTTCCCTCCACCACGATCACTACCAGAAGCTTTTTCTCATCCATCCTTGACAGCTGGATGAATTTCAATTTGTTATGATGATACTGGGGAGCGCTTATCATGGCCGCATAATTGGTGTTCTGGGCCAGAAGCCTTGCCATCTGCTTCAGCAGAAGCTCCACACGGTCTACCCGCTTTAACATCATATCCTTGATTTCTGTGACCTCGTCTTCCTTTTCCTGCATGATCTGGTCCACATAGAAGCGGTATCCCTTGTCGGAAGGAATTCTTCCGGCTGAGGTATGGGGCTGCATGATGTATCCCAGCTCCTCCAGATCAGACATCTCATTCCGGATCGTGGCAGAGCTTAAATTCAAATCCGTATACTTTGAAATGGTGCGTGACCCAACCGGTTCCCCGGTCTCCAGGTATGTCTTAATGATCGCTTTTAATATGGTGACTTTCCGGTCATCCAGCCGATCCCTGTCATTCAAGCTCCTCACTTCCTTTCTGAGTTTTTATTAGCACTCAACGTTTAGGAGTGCTAATATCTTCTTTTCATAATATATTCTTTTTTCCCGCTTTTGTCAATACATTCCTATAAAATTTTTCAGTGAAGTTTTTCTAATCCATTTCTATATTTTTTCTTAAGTTCCAGCCCATGTTACTTACTATTCAGCCGTGCCATTCATAATTTGGCGGATAAGGTTTCGTCAAATGTTACAGCCCGTTGACAATCTTTACTTGACATTTAACATTTTTGTAATATAATAGTAATTGATCCATCATAACAACACGATTGCGAGGTAAATCATGAGAGAACTTTCAGGACGGAAAATGTTCACTGGATTCCTGACACTCCTTTGTATCCTGCTGTTGTCTACGACTGCCAGGGCAGCCGAAATCACGGAGAATAATCAGCCTGCTGCTGAAACAAGCGATACTCAAGCTGCGGAGGCCTCTGTCGAGGAGAGCACGCCATCCGAGGAAATCGGGCCGGGTATCAAAAAAATGGAAGAAAAAACGGAAGAGCCGGTAAAAACAGGGCCGGTTTATACACAGGGAGAATCCTTAGGCGTCTTTACCGCTACAGCCTACTGCCCCAGCGGAAACGGACAGTGCAAAACCTATTCAGGCACCATCCCCCAGGCTCAGCATACCATATCTGCGGATATTACGGTTCTGCCTCTGGGAACAAAGGTAATGATCGACGGAATTGTTTATACCGTTGAAGATGTCGGAAGCGGTGTAAAAGGAAATAAGGTAGATATTTTCTTCGCAACCCGCGCCGAGGCTCTCGCATTCGGGAGACAGTCAAAAGAATTGTTCGCTGTAATTGAATCATAAGCGTGCCACAGGAGCGCTGCAGGAAACGAAAAAATTCGTTTTCTGCAGCGTTTTTTTGTGCACGGAATCAGATGCCCTCTCTTTTTTTCTTCATTTTCTTGACAAATCAGGAAAAAAGTGTAAAATGTGTACTTGTACCTCATTTATTACAAATCTGTTACATATAATTATAAATATATTAAAACTTGTTACAGATTGTAAAAAAGAAAGGAAGTATTTGTAATATGAGTAAAACAAACCGAATTCAATGGTTCCTCGGAACCTTACTAATGATGACATTTATCTTAATAAGTGCATGGAACGTTTTGGCAGCCCAGACAGCAGGGATTATTGACAATGCGGACGAAAGCAATGTAAGGG
>JAEZFK010000003.1 GCA_023437715.1 Bacillota bacterium
AGGTAGGCGTTCCTTACATCGTTGTATTCATGAACAAGTGCGATATGGTTGACGATGCAGAATTACTTGAATTAGTAGACATGGAAATCCGTGAGCTGTTAAACGAGTATGAATTCCCAGGCGATGACACACCAATCATCCAGGGTTCTGCTTTAAAGGCTCTTGAAGATCCAAGCAGCTCCTGGGGCGACAAGATCCTTGAATTAATGGATGCAGTTGACAGCTTCATCCCAGATCCTGTACGTGAGACAGATAAGCCATTCTTAATGCCGGTTGAGGACGTATTCTCCATCACAGGCCGTGGTACCGTTGCTACCGGTAGAGTAGAGCGTGGTACATTACACGTATCTGATGAAGTAGAAATCGTTGGTATCGCAGAAGAAACCCGTAAGGTTGTTGTAACCGGTATCGAGATGTTCCGTAAGCTCCTTGACGAGGCTCAGGCTGGTGATAACATCGGCGCACTTCTTCGTGGCGTTCAGAGAACTGAAATCGAAAGAGGACAGTGTCTTGTTAAACCAGGTTCTGTAAAGTGCCATCGCAAGTTTACAGCACAGGTTTACGTTTTAACAAAAGATGAAGGCGGACGTCATACTCCTTTCTTCAACAACTACAGACCTCAGTTCTATTTCAGAACAACTGACGTTACAGGTGTTTGTGATCTTCCAGAAGGCGTAGAGATGTGTATGCCTGGTGATAACGTAGAAATGTCCGTAGAGCTGATCCACCCGATCGCTATGGAGCAGGGTCTTCGTTTCGCTATCCGTGAAGGCGGACGTACCGTAGGCTCAGGCCGTGTTGTTACTATCGTTGAGTAATCACTGATTTTAAAACCGCACAGGTAAAAATATGGGAGCTGCTGCAAAGTTATTTTGCAGCAGCTCCTTTTGCATTTGAAATAGCCTGCAGTTTCAATATTTTAATCAAACAATGTCTTCCAGTCAGAAGCGTAATGGGCCGCAAAGCACATTTTAATCTGCTCCTCGTTATTCTTTTCCTCTGCCAGGTCCGGCAGCTCATGTGCGGAAAAATATCCGCTTTCCACGGTTTCAATATTTTCCTGAAAGCTTCCGCCCGTTGCAGTACAGAGGAGAAATATTTTACAGACCTTATAAGCATATACCGGCAGATTGTGCCTTTCCCTGTCCTGAACGGCGATGACCAGATCAGCTGTAACATCCAGTCCGGACTCTTCCTTTACTTCCTTTATAATATTCTCCTTAACGGAAAGACCAACATCAACCCAGCCTCCCGGCAGTGACCAGGTTCCGTTTCGTTCCCTGACCAGCAGAATTTTATCATCCTTGAATATGGCGGCGCGGCTGTCCAGTTTAGGAGTCTGATAGCCGGTTTCACTGCAAAATAAGTCTTTTACCTTTGACAGGGGGATTTCTGATTTATAACTGATCATCTCTGCCGCGATCTCTCTGACTCTTTCGTACCGTTCCCCATCGAATTGGTCCTTTGCATAAAACAGGCCTGCCTGTGCGATGCACTGCAGCTCAACGGCCCATTGAAGCCATTTCTCATTGATATTCATATATTCAGCTCCTTGATCTGCCAGCTCCTTTTAGGAGCGGTGATGATTTCACTATAGCATGATATTTGGCCGGGTTCAATGAATAATGTTATTAATTGTCTATTGATGACAGGGGTATTTTGTGGTACGATAAAACTAACTTGCTGTTAGAAAGAAGATGTTATCGTGATAAATCAACAACTGTTAAAGCGGCTGAAAACCGCCGGTATGTTTATAACTACCATAATCCTGCTGTTAATCCCCTGCATGTCTTACGTCCTGTTAGAATATGTGACAGGAAATCTGGCCTCGGTTTCCCTTTATTATGCCGCTTTGAATATAGGTTGGATTTATGTACTGTACCTTGTGGTTTTTGCCCTCAGCGGAAGCACCAGGATCGCAATTCCAACCGTATCCATATTTTTGTATATTATTTCCGTAGCTGAATGCCTGGTTGTGGGATTCAGAGACAGGCCCATTATGTTCTGGGATGTGCTGGCCTTTGGAACGGCCATGAGCGTGGCAGGCAATTATGAAATATCGTTAACGAGGGAGATGTATCTGGCATGCCTGGGAGTTCAGGCGATCTGTCTGTTTGCCCTCATATTTCCCATGAAGTTGAGAGGCGGAAAAAAACGGCTGCTTTTTGCCGGAGGAAGTGTGGGAATTGCCGCCAGCTTCGGGCTGTGGTTCTATACATATCTGATTCCCTATGAAGGTTTGGGAATCAACATGTGGGAAGTAAATGAAACCTATCAGGAATACGGTTACGTGCTGTCGACGGCTGTTTCCTGCAACTATGCGGTAAAAAAGAAGCCGGAGGGCTACAGTCTTTCAAAGGTTAAACAGATTTATGAATCCGTTAAGGAAGAGAATCAGGTCTTTACGGCCTCTGCCGGCGGGGGAGATGTGGAGGCGGAAAACGCCGTAACGCCGGTAAATATTATCTGCATCATGAATGAAAGCCTTTCCGAGTTAAAGGTGGCCGGTGACTTTGAGACGAATCAGGAGTATTTTCCGTTCTTAAACAGCCTGAAAGAAAATACGGTGAAAGGAAGCCTCTGCGTCCCTGTGTTCGGCTCCATGACCAGTAACTCTGAATTTGAATTCCTTACAGGCGACTCCGTTTCTCTCCTTCAGCCCAACAGCATTGCCTATCAGTTCAACGTCAAGCCTCATACATACAGCCTTGTAAGCACTCTAAAGTCTCAGGGCTATGAAGCCGTGGCCATGCATCCTTACCCCGGGGAAAACTGGAACCGGGCGGAGGTTTACCGGAATATGGGAATAGATAAATTCATTGACATTGATGAATATGGGGACAGCCAGCTGCTGCGCAATTACGTCAGCGATCAGTCGGATTATGAAAAGCTGATTGAACAGGTGGAAGCCAAGGAAAACCCGGAGGATAAGCTTTTCCTTTTTAATGTGACCATGCAGAACCACGGAGGATATGACTCCCTGTATGACAATTTCCAGCAGGAGGTATGGCTGACCGGAGATTTAAAAGGCAAGTATCCGAAGGCTGACCAGTACTTATCCCTGATGAAGCGGTCCGATGAAGCTCTGGAATATCTGATTTCTTATTTTGAAAAGAGTCAGGAGCCCACCATGATCGTTCTTTTCGGGGACCATCAGCCCAGCGTGGAGGATGAATTTTTTGACCAGATATCAGGCGTGCCAAGCGATGAGGTGCCGGCCGAGGAACGCCTCATGTGGTACCAGACTCCTTTTATCATCTGGACCAATTATGAGACAAAGGCAGAGAATAAGGGGAAAATGGGAGCCGTTTACCTATCCGCAGAGGTATTAAAAAGAGCCGGACTTCAGATGACGGCCTTTCAGCAGTTTCTCCTGTCCATGGAAAACACATTTCCGGTGGTTCATCCCTTAGGCTGCTACGATAAGGAGGGAACCTATTATACCTGGGCGTCCCTGGAGGGGGTTCAAAGCCCTTATCAGGAGCTGATTAAGAATTATGAGTATCTGGTATATAATCAGGTATTTGACAGGAAAAAGTATACGGATATGTTTTCCCTTGAAGCAGGAAAATAAAGCATAAGAGGAGGAAAGTCACCATGAAATTATTTATCAGCGCTGATATTGAGGGATGTGCGGGAGTGAGCTTTTCTGAGGAGACCCATAAAAATGAGGCCTGCTACAAACGGTTTGCGGAGCAGATGACAAAAGAGGTGATTGCGGTCTGTGAGGCTGCCCATGAAGCGGGAGCAGAGGAAATCGTGGTAAAGGACGGCCACGGGGATGCGTCCAACATTGATCCCCTGTCCATGCCCTCCTATGTGGTTTTGATCCGGGGGAAAAGCGGCCATCCCTATAACATGATGTACGGCCTGGATTCCAGCTTTGACGCTGTTTTATATGTGGGCTACCATGCGCCCGCCGGAGATCCCCGATTTACCTTAAGCCATACGTCTACGGGAAACAGCAGGCAGATTTTCCTCAACGGAAGAGTGATGAGCGAATTCATGCTTAACACCTATACGGCCGCCTCTCTGGGCGTTCCTGCCGTGTTTTTATCCGGTGATGAAGCGATCTGTGATTCAGCCCTGGAAATGGTGCGCGGCATTACAGCCGTAAGGACGAAACGGGGAACAGGGGGAGCCACCTACTGCGTTTCTCCGGAACGGGTATTGGAGGAGCTGAAAGAAAAGACAAAGGAATCCTTAAAGCATGTGAAGGAGTGCCGGATATCTCTCCCGGAATCCTTTGAATATGAGGTTTCCTATAAGGACTGGAAGAAAGCCTATCAGATGTCTTTCTATCCGGGGATGGAAGCGGTGGATGCTTTTACTGACCGGTTAAAGACCGGCCGCTGGCTGGATGTGGTCACCGCCCACAGCTTTGTAGTCTATTAATCAGGACAAGAATTCCCTGCTCTTACGGTTTTATTACAAATACGTAATAAAAACTTTATTGTAAAAGACAGGAAAATTGGTTATCATTGTAAGTGAACCTGATTATGACAACATGGAGGATGGGAAGATGAAGAAAATAACTATGGGCAGAGCCGTCGCAGGAATGCTTTCCGCCGCATTTTTGTGCTGCGCTTCTGCTTTTGTTTCATTGGCAGAGGTAGATGCCGCCGGAGTACAGGCCACGATTCAGTCCTGTCTTGTGAACTCCGACAAGAACAGTGTGACGGTCCAGGTATCAAGCAGCGCCAATATGGAAGGAACCGATGGGGTCCTTTATCTGGTGGAGCTGCAGCCTTACCAGAACAATCTGGAGGGAAGAACGGATTATGCGGCTTCCTCCGCACCGGGAGCTTCGGCCACATTTACATTTCCGCTGAACCGCAATACGGTGAATGACAGGCTTTACAGCAAGTTCGTTGTGGCCGTATGGGATGGAACGAAGTACATAGAGATCAGCAAGCCCCATTACATTACAAATCCTGAAGTGGTTGCGTCCAACACCAAGGCCTTTAATGATCCCCTTACGAAAAAGGGCTTGAACATTCAGCTTAACATGCTGGGAGATGCCTTTGAATTGGGAGTTAAGCACGTTGCCACCAATATTTCCTTTCACCAGATTTTAGGTCAGGGAATTGATTATCAGTATGACGGCAAGACCTATCACTTTGATAAAAATGTCATCGAAAGCTATGACAGCACCATCAGCGCCCTGTCCGGAAAGGGCATGACCGTAACCGCCATCATTTTAAACGGCTGGAACGATGCCACGCCGGACCTGATCTATCCGGGCACCAAGAAAAGCTCAAAGGCCTTTTATTACATGTTCAACACGGCCACGCAGAACGGCCTGGACCAGACAAGGGCCATCGCCTCTTTCCTGGCGGAGCGGTATAATGGAGCAAACCCCAGCCACGGCAAGATTTCCAACTGGATCATCGGCAATGAGATCAATAACCAGCAGTGGAATTACGTGGGTGAAAAGGACATTACCAGCTATGTACAGGCTTACCAGGACGCTTTCCGGGTTTTCTACACGGCCATTAAGAGCACCAGCGCCAATGACCGGGTTTACTACTCCCTGGATTATAACTGGAACAATGAGATCGACAACAAGTTAAAATACGGCGGAAAGGCCATTGTGGATACCTTTAATTCCATCGCCAATGACCAGGGCCAGATGGACTGGGGCTTATCCTACCATCCCTATCCCTGTCCCATGACAGAACCGGAATTCTGGGACGATGACCAGACCGGGCTGATTACCAGCGACTTTAATTCTCCTGTCATCAACTTTAAGAATCTGACGACCTTGACGGATTACATGGCTCAGGACGCATTAAAGTCCCCGACCGGCCATGTGCGCCATATCATATTGACGGAACAGGGCTTTACGGCAACCAGTCCCACACGGGGCAATGTGGCCCAGATTCAGGCGGCTGCTTATGCCTATTCCTATTACATGGTTGACAGCAATCCTTACATTGATGCCTATATCTTAAGCCGTCAGGTGGATGCGCCCTTAGAGGTGAGAAGCGGCTTGTCCTTTGGTCTTTGGGAATGTGCCATGGACAGAGGAGATGATATTGTGGCTACAAAACGCCGTAAGATCTGGGTGGTTTTCAAGGATATTGATAAGAAGAAGTACACCCTGGAATCTTCGGAGTTTGCCAAGTCCATCATTGGAATCAATAAATGGTCGGATATTATTCCAAACTTCCGGTGGAGATCGCTGGAGCAGTAGGTGAAATAAAAAGATGGGGAGAAAAGGATTTTTGATCCTTTTCTCCCCATCTTTTTCCTTACTGCCAGCTCAGGGCCCCATAAGCGTCTAAAAGTCCGCCGCTTACCATCTTTCCCGTGAGACTGTCCAGCTTTCTGCTGGAATTTAAAAGAATGCTTTTTACCTCTGTCAAACTGATATCCGGCCGATAGGAGTAGAGCATGGCCGCCACTCCGGTCACCATGGGTGCGGCCATGGAAGTGCCGCTCATAAAGCCGTAAGCATTTCCGGGAATTGTGCTCAGGATATAGCTGCCGGGGGCTGCGATATCCACGCTGGCGGCCCCGTAATTGGAATCCTTGCTTAAGCTGCCGTCAAACAGCAGGTTTGCCACAGAGATCACATTATCATAGGGCAGGGAAGCCGGATATACGGGATAGGTGTCCGTATCATAGCCAAGCCCTGAGACTCCCCCGTTTCCGCAGGAAACCACAAACAGCATGCCGGAGCTTTGAATGGCCTGTGCCAGCTCTTCGCTGTAGGAGGAGGTACCCATGCTTAAGTTGCAGATGGAGGCCCCCATGGCCTGGGCGTATTTAATTGCCTGTATAACCGCTTCCGGAGAGCCGACGCCGTCGGACCCGCCCAGAGCTTTCAGGGACATGATCTTTACATAATTGTTGTCCGTAATCCCTGCGATGCCGTAAGAGCCACGGGAGGCGCTGATGGTTCCTGCCGCGTGAGTTCCGTGGCTGTCCTCGCTTCCGGTGAAGATCTGGCTGTTTCCCGCATAAAAGTTCCAGCCGTGGATGTCGTCTGCGTATCCGTTGCCGTCGTTATCGATTCCATCCCCGTCAATTTCCCCGGGATTGGTCCAGATGGCGTTCTGCAGCTCCTGGTGGTTGATGTCAATACCGGTATCAATGATGGCGACGATTACGGAACGCTTGTTTTGCGCCTGGTCATACAGCTTCCAGGCGGGCCGTATATTAATGTCAATGCCTGTAAGGGCCTGAATTACCGTGGACTCATAGTTGCCGGGACCGGGCTGGGGAATGCCCAGGCCTGTACCGGACCTTTTTCCGTCGTAAATATTATCCACGGACTTGAATTTGGATTTCAGTTCCATAAGACGGAATTCTCCGTCATTTTTCAGTCCCCACTGATAGGTGGAAAATTCGTCTGCCGGGGATAAATTTGCAAGGCCCGGGCCCAGGGCCATGGCCGTCAGAGTATGTCCATTGTCGGAAGAGAATGCTTCCAGCTTGTCTGGAAGAACCGACCCTTTGCCTGAAAAGGAAAACCCTGCAAGAAGCAAAGCGAGGGACAGACCGGCGGCACGTGTTATTTTTTTCATATTTTCTTTCTCCTTATATGACGCAATCAATCAAAGTGTTCCTATTATATCATAAACCCTACGCATTAGGCTTAAAAAATATGTGAAAAATATTTTAAATTTTACGTGATTCTGCTGAAAAACTCTTATTTTACGTGATTTTCTCCTCTGATTGTGCTGTCATAATAAAAAAGTACCACCAATAAGGAAAGTATTAGGCTCCCTATTCATGATACTTTTTTATGTAGAAACTTTAGTCAGTGGATATGGCATGGAGCCAAATTTGTAATGGATCAGGTTATTCATCGTCTTCTATGGATTTGCAGCTGTCAGAAAACTCCGGGGAGCAGGCGATATCGTTAATATCTACAACAGGTGTTATGAGTGTGGGTTGCTGCCTTTCGGGCTGTTTCGTGATTTCCAGATTTTTATCTGTCATAAGAACACCTCCAATTATTATTTTGATGTCCATATTATAACTCATTCATTATCAAATTACAAGTAAAAATAGTAACTATTATTAAAAAACAATGATTTCAAAGACCGGCAGTCCGGCTCCCCGTAGAGAATGGAATATTACAGGAAAGCTGGGAAAAAGAAAACCCCTGCCCTTTCATCGCGAAAGGCAGGGGTAAAAGCACCGAAAAGGCTTATTCTTCATCAAGATACTGGCTTGTTCCGTTCTTGTTCTTCTCAGCCGTTTTTTCAGCCTCTTCCTCAGCCGTTCTTCTTGCCAGTTCGGCATTGGCTTCGCTCTGAGTGATGGTTCCCTCGTCTACCAGGTCCTGGATCTCCTGCTCTGTCAGGGTAGAGAGATTTGTGGAGCTTTCTTCGGTTTCATCCGAGGTGTCTGAGACCGGCGGCTTTGGACCGTTCGGGCCTGCAGCCTGCATCTTTTGCTGGAAAGCTCGGCCCTCATTGCTGATTTCCACTGTATCCGTATTTGTTATGTTCAATACCTTTTCCGACTGTGACAGAGAATCTGTTGTATTCTCTACCGCCGTAACCTGTGCTCCGGATGCTGCGCCTGTCTGCTCCGCATTTTTCTCTTCCTTTTCCCTCTGTGCCTGAATCAGCTTCCAGTCATCATAGGATGATGAATTTGATACACCTGAAATATCCATTTTCAATTCCTCCTTTGTATAATAAAGACATATAAAACAGCATATCATTTCTTTATGTCCGAAATGTGAAATTAGTCTGAAATGCAGATTAGAAAATCTCTAAATTGACAAAGCGTTATTTCTTGTTTATTCTATAAAAGGAATAGTGGCTGAAGGAATGGCGCCGGCCGGTGAGAGCGCCGCCCGCCTGCTTTTTTGAGACGACAGGCAAGGAAAAGGGAGAGTGAGAATATGCAGGGGGATTTTTTGACAAAAATCAGAGCGGAATACAACCAGTTTACAAAGGCTGAAAAGAAAGTGGCCGATTATATACTGCAAAATTACAGAGATGTGCTATTCATGTCCATTACGGATCTGGCAGAAGCCTGCAAGGTGGGAGACACCAGCGTATTCCGGTTCTGCAAGACCCTTGACTTAAAGGGATATCAGGAATTTAAGATGATGCTTTCCTTAAGCATTAACGATGAACAAACAGGACAGGGCCGTCTGGAGGGAGATATCAGCCTGGAAGATTCCTTTGCAGAGCTGTCCAGAAAAGTGTTAAATACCAATATGAGTGCCTTGGAAGAAACCTACTCCCTTCTTGATGAGGAAAAGTTTGACCGTGTGATCCGTTATCTTCATGAGGCAAAACGGATCTGCTTTTTCGGTGTAGGCGCCAGCATGCTTTCCGCCATGAAAGCGGCTAATAAATTTCTTAGGATTGAACCAAAGGTATACTGTGTACAGGATTCCCATATGCAGGCCATGGTGGCTTCCATGATGGGAAAAGGGGAGGTTGCGGTTATCTTTTCCTATTCCGGTGCAACTAAGGATACCATCCATGTGGCGGAGCTGGCAAAGAAAGGGGGAGCGGTGACGGTCTGCGTCACCAGGTTCGTGAAATCTCCTCTGACCGCCTTTTCCGATATCACGCTTCTGTGCGGAGCCAATGAAGGTCCTTTGCAGGGCGGCTCTACCTCCTCGGAGATCAGCCAGCTGTTTTTGATCGACTTAATGTATACGGAATATTACAGAAGATATTTTGAAGCCTGCAATAAAAACAATGAAAAGGTTTCCGCTTCTGTGCTGGATAAAATGTGCTGAAAATTCAAGGCTTTTTTTAGGGAAGGAGGGCATTTGTGGAAGAAAAGAAATTCCGCAATAAAATCACCTGGTTTACGTTTTTCTTCAGTATTCTGGTAATATGGGTCCATTCCTATAATGCGGTGCTGTTTTTGGGAAGCACAGGCACTGCCTACAGGGTTGACTGGCTGGAACGTTTCCTGGGAGATACGGTGGCCCAGATTGCTGTACCCGGATTTTTCCTCATGTCCTCCTATCTCTTTTTCCGCGGCTTTACCCTGAACCGGCTTTGGGTGAAATGGAATTCCAGGATACGGAGCGTGCTGGTTCCCTATATTATGTGGAATCTGCTTTACTATTCGGGATACGTCATCGGAAGCAGGATTCCCGTACTGTCCGAGGTCATCGGAAAGGGAAGGGTTCCCTTTACATTCTTAAGGGCTTCAGATGCTATTTTAAATTATACCTATAATTATGTTTTCTGGTATTTGTATCAGTTGATCCTGCTGATCCTTCTGGCCCCTCTCATTTATCTTCTGGTAAAACGGCGGCTTTTGGGCGGCCTGTTTCTGGCCGGAATCCTGGCGGCCATTTACATGGGAGCGGCGCTTCCTTTTCTGAATCTGGATGCGCTTTTTTATTATACCTTCGGGGCTTTTGCAGCTGTTCATGGGAAAAACGTAGTGGAAAGGTCCTGGAACTTAAGACGCCTTTGGACGGGAGCAGCTTTTCTTCTGGGGGCCTTCCTCATAAAGGATGTGAACTTTCCGGGAGCTGTAAGGGGAGAAGCGGCGGCCTCTGTGGTATGCTTCCGGCTTCTGGCCCCTGGGGGCCTGTGGCTGATGACGCCGGAAAAATACCTTGCGGAGGCGGGAGATTGGATGAAGCAGAACTTCTTCCTCTATGCCATCCACTTTGCCATGGTAAGGCTTATAAATAAAACGGGAGCATTGCTGCTCCCGTCTTATCCGGCAGTTCCCTTTGGGCTTTTTTTAATCATGCCGGCTTTGTGCGTTTTTTTCAGTTTTCAGATCGGACGCTTTTTACGGCGTTTTCTTCCGGCCCTGTGGAACTTTCTAAACGGCGGACGATGACCAGCGGCCCGAAGCGCCGCAGGGAAGCACCAGTCCGGTGTTCTTTACGGGAAGTCCCACTTCCTCAGACTGTACGGTTCCCCCGAACTTCTTTCCTATTTCAATGGAAATCATATAGGACAATACGGAAGGGGCCAGTCCTGTGGTGTAGGAATTAATCAGGAAGAACAGCGGTTTATCAGATAAAAGCTCTCCGCAGAGCTTTACCAGAGGATGAATGGCATCTTCAATTTTCCAGATTTCTCCCTTGGGCCCTCTTCCATAGGAGGGAGGGTCCATGATGATGGCGTCATAACGGCTGCCCCGCCGGATCTCCCGCTCAACGAATTTTACGCAGTCATCCACAATCCATCGAATGGAAGCGGATTCCAGGCCTGAGGAGCGGGCGTTTTCCTTGGCCCAGCCCACCATGCCCTTGGAAGCGTCCACGTGGGTGACAGAGGCGCCTGCCTTTGCAGCCGCCAGAGTGGCTCCCCCTGTGTATGCAAACAGGTTAAGAACCTTTACAGGCCGTCCGGCCTGTTTTATTTTTTCACTGAACCAGTCCCAGTTTGCCGCCTGCTCCGGGAAAAGCCCTGTGTGCTTAAAGCTGAATGGCTTCAGCTGAAATGTCAGCTCCTTATAGCTGATGGACCACTGCTGGGGAAGATCAAAGAATTCCCATTCCCCGCCGCCCTTTGCGCTCCGGTGGTAGTGACCGTTTCTTTTGGTCCAGCCCTTTTCCGTCTTGGGTGTGGACCAGATCACCTGGGGGTCAGGGCGTACCAGGAGGTAATTTCCCCAGCGCTCCAGCTTTTCTCCTTCTGAACAGTCTATCACTTCATAATCTTTCCAACCGTCTGCAATCCACATAATCGGTGCCGCCCTTCTTTTCTTCATTTGATGATTCTATGATTATACTGGATGGAGGGGGGAGCGTCAAGAGCAACGGAGAGACCATGTAATCACCGATTGTGTGTCTGTCCTGTATAATATAGTATAAATTAAAATATGAGAGGTATCATTATGTCTTGTTTTCATATAGGTTTCTCTATAGGCAGCTGCGGATGCAATTCCTGGTTAAATTTATGCTGTAACAGCCGGTGCAACAATTGGGGCTGGGGCTGCTGCAATCGTTGGGGCTGTGGATGCAATAACCGCTGTGGCTGCGGATGCAATAACCGGTGCGGCTGCGGATGCAACAACCGGTGCGGCTGCAGGTGTAATAATAACTGCAGGTAAAGGGACAGCAGCAAGCTCCGGACAGGATGCCGGTTTATAGAGGATAAGTGAAATGATTTCGGGCGGGGATCCGTATGATTACGGACCCGCCTTTTCTGTCTGAAAAGCCGGGAGGAAATTGTAAGGTATTTGAAAGATTAAAATAGTTGAATAATTTAAGATTAATTGTTAAAATAAATTATAGCAAAAAAGGAAATCCCTGTAAGGAGTGAAGAGATGAAAAGAAAAGGTCTCATTGTGCTGGCTGCCGCAGCCATGCTGGCAATTGGAACTTCATCAATGAATGCCTGGGCGGCGGAAAGCTGGTTTCAGTCTAACGGCGTCTGGTATTATAGCGATGCGAGTGGAAATAAAGTGACAAATGCCTGGAAAAAGGGTGCGGACAACCTATGGCGCTATCTGGACAGCAATGGCGCCATGGCTGTGAACACCTGGGTGGAGAATACCTATTACGTGGATTCCAACGGCATCCTGGTGACCGACAAGTGGATGAAGTTCCAGGACTCCGGTGAAGCCCAGTATAAGTGGTATTACTTTGGCAGCAGCGGAAAGGCGATTATGGACAACTGGTCCAAGATCGACAACAAATGGTATTACTTTGATTCCAACGGAGAGATGCAGACGGGCTGGGTCCTGGATGACATGTATTACTGCGGAACCGACGGAGCCATGCGCACAGGCTGGCAGAAGCTCTTTCCGCCGGACAGCGATTATGACCCGGACCACTTAGCGCCCGGAGACACAGACGACGGAAAATCCTGGTATTACTTTAATGAAAACGGCAAAAAGTATGTTCCAAAATCCATATCCGGCGATTACGCCTCCTATAAGATCGACGGAGTGGCCTACTGCTTTGATTCTGACGGCGCGCTTCAGACCGGCTGGAAGAACGTAGGTGTGGAAAACGCTGAATACGATATCCAGAATTACAAGTATTATGACGCAAACGGAAAGCTGCGGGTGGGCTGGTATTCCGTAGAGCCGCCGGAGGATGTGTCCGGCTACGAAGAGAACGTGGAATGGTTTTACTTTAATAGTTCGGGAATTCCCAAAACCGGTCCCAAGGAAGGGGAGGCCAGCACCTCTGATTTAACGAAGATCAATGATAAGACCTACCTGTTCAATAATCTGGGAAATCCTGTGTATGGACTGCAGAAGGTGGCGATTGGGAACACTTCCGAATATACTGCATTTTATTTCGGAGATAAAAAAACCAGCACCATGCAGAAAGGCAAGATCAAGGTGACCGAAGGCGACGGCAGCGAGTGGACTTATTACTTCAGCGACAGCGGCCGGGGCTATACCGGCGTCAAGGACGGTTCCTTATATTATATGGGTAAGCTCCAGTGCGCCGACGAGGGAACCAAATATGAAGCCATTGCCATTCCTACGGGAAGCACTACCACTACCTATGTGGTGAATACCTCCGGTAAGGTGGCAAAGAGCACTACGGTGAAGAACGCCGAGGGCGTGAAGTATAAGACCGGAAGCAACGGAAATCTTTTAAAGGTGGATGACGAAGATCCGTCGGGAGAGGGAAGAACCCCTACGGAGCCGGCCTGGAAGTAGGGGATTGGTGAAGTTCAGCCATGCATTCGTAATTTGGCGGTTTTATATATTGGTAAAGAGTGTATGTTTTGGCCGCCAAATTATTCATTTCGGGCTGCGCCCTATAGAAAAAAACAAGCAGTTTGCGCTTTGTGAGCGAGCTCACACGCGAAAACTGCTTGTTTTTTTCTGCATGGCTTAGTTTTAGAAAAAAATTGAAAAAAAGCCTTGCAAAGTAAAAAAAAGTATGCTATCATCTAAAGGCTGTGGCATGATAGCTGTGAAGCGTGAGGTTGCTGCTTAGAAAAAGCAGGTTTTCCGTGGAGCGAATGTCAAGTTAGGAAACTGGCGACAAGTCACTGTACAATTTAAAATTCTGTTGTTTTAAACAGAAAGCTAGTGTGGGTCCAGGAGGACACACACGGGAACGTGTACAGTCACCGCTTGTCGTACTTCTACTAAGTGCGAAAAGGAGGCGACTTTTTTTATGGCAAGTCAAGTAATGAGAATCACATTAAAAGCGTATGATCATCAGTTGGTTGATCAGTCTGCGGGCAAAATCATCGACACTGTAAAAAAGACAGGATCAAAAGTGAGCGGACCGGTGCCGTTACCAACCAAGAAGGAAGTGGTAACCATCTTAAGAGCGGTTCACAAGTACAAAGATTCAAGAGAGCAGTTCGAGCAGAGAACGCATAAGAGACTCATTGATATCATTACACCAAGCCAGAAAACTGTTGATGCATTATCCAGACTGGAAATGCCGGCAGGTGTGTACATCGATATCAAGATGAAGAATAAATAATCTTCATCAGAAGCATTGTGGAAAATATTCCATGCATGTCCTGAAGGGTTTTAATATAGAAGCAACACTTTTCCTGTAAGGAATCAACATCTCCATGAGGCATGGCAGGAAGAAAGTGTCATCACTTTTGCCCGGCGCCAAAGGCGACCGTGACTGCACTGCAATTACGATGCTGCCAACCGGAGTCATAGTGTTCCACGTATATTGGGCTGTTCTAGGA
>JAEZFK010000037.1 GCA_023437715.1 Bacillota bacterium
ATACACTCCTGTTAAGTAGTCAAGCTACAGGGAAAAATCAAAAGTCCACAGTATCTGAATGTATTATAACCACGATATTAAAAAGAAAGGAAGTTATGGTGTTTTGCTTCTAAAAACATCATACAAGAGGATATATCAAATTGATTTTTGGATGAATCAAAAAAACAAGTATCTCTATTTGCTTTCTCAATTTGCGGACAGCGGTACATATTTATTAAAAAAGTTTCATTCAGTTGGTGCATATATTAAGGCCCCTAACCAGGCACAGGAGAAAAAATATGCCAGAGAACTGATCCGGTTTTTGATGGAAAACCATTCCTGTGTCCAGATAGTGCCAGTCTTAAGAGGCTGGGTTTGTATGAATAATCAGGGCTATATGTACATCAAAAAAGATGTTCCGATTTGGGGAGATTTTTTAAAAAAAGCAAGATGAGGTGGGAAGATGAATATTTTAGGACTTTTAGTTCTTTATGGGGAACTTAGACCGCTGCTTGAAGGGCATAATTTATCCTTGGATAAAGGAGTGACGTTGCTGATGGAGGATGAAGTGGACTGTGCTCTGTCGGAGCAGGCCTTTGATAAACTTGAGGGTTGCGGTTGTAGAAAATTAAGAGAAATCAGGAAGAAAATGAAATTATCGCTGACTTCAAATAATCTTACTTTAATCTATAATTATCGTTATATGGATAGTTCGAAAGAGATCGATGATTATTTAAGGAGTGAAGAGTTTTTTCCAATAATCCTTACTTATGGCTGGGTATCGGAGGCATTGCAGAGCAATTCCTATGTAATCCAAATAAATGCCAAAGAAATTACAGGTATGGAAAGCATTTCTATGGCTGAGGAAATCTCTGGTGTAGTTGATTTTACTGCAGAGCATTTGGATTATGTGCAGGTTCAACTTGGTATGTATTGCAGGTCTGATTCTGCAAAGGAAGAAAGATATTGCGGCCGTCGATTGTCTATAGGAATGAATGCAGTTCTTACTATTTACAAGACATTCCTGTTGTTCCAGCATTCAGAGAAAGAAGCAACGATAATCTTTGAGGACTTACAGGCTATGATTGAAAAAACGGTAAGCTTCGCTCAGGAAGCATCAGAACAGACGGAGGTATTAGATTGTGTGATCCGAAGCGCCAGAAGCTATGTAGAACGTGAGCATGTTTTAGTATGCTCTATCAGGGCAGTAGAGGGAAAAGTCATTGATGCGCTTGAAAAGGACAAGGCGATATTATACGATGACAACTATTATTTTATTTCTGAAAAGCTTTTTCACCAGATGTGCAAGCCCCTTTTGAAAATTGTATCTCTGGGTGAAATAAAGTACCGCATGGCAGAAGCAGGGGTACTTATCAACAATAATAAGGGGAGTTCAACTTCAACAAATTTTACAGTTAAAAGAGTATTTTATACTGTGTTTGGAGAAGCAAAAAGGAAACGGTTTGTAAAGCTACTAAAAGGAACTTTTCAGGAAGATAATATGCTGACACTGGAAGAGATTGGAGGGCAGGATGTATATAGGAAAAATTCAAGGCTTATCTGTAGAAACAGCAACTGATGCTCCAAATCATTCAGTAATCTGCTTCGGAGCATCTGGTACAGGAAAAACATGCAGGATGCATCAAATAGAACTGGCGGAGGCTGAGAAAGGCGGAACCGTTATCGTCCTGGATATGCATCAGACCCATGAACCCAATCAGATTTTTGAGCTAATTTCTCATGAGTATGAGGAAAAAGCCAATCGGATTTCGGTACTTCAGGATGGCATTAACATGAATTTTCTTAAAATAAGTAGCGAAAATCAAGCAGAGCTTGTTGTGACTGTAAATTCTGTTCTGGCAGCATTAAGTGGTCCATTTTCATTTGGAACGAAACAGACAGCATCGCTTAGAGAAGCAATCATATTTGGAATTTGTAATCTGAATCAGTTTACCGACAGTATGACTGCTATCGGAGCAGGGTTACAAAGACAGAACACAGAGGCCTCTCAATGCGTTTTTGAAAAGCTTTGGACGTTATTATATCTTCAAGTCTTTCATGGAGATAGAAACATCCAGGAAGGGAAAATAAACATAATCAGCCTTACAGGCATGGATATTCTCACGCAGGAGATACTGGGAGAGCTGATTCTGTCTTTCCTGTGGAAAAATGCAATGTCCTTTGGGCAATACCTGAAACAGAACATTACAGTTGTGCTGGACGAATTTCAGGGACTGAGCTTGCAAAAAGGCTCAACGCTTAGAAGCATGTTATGCGAAGGGAGGAAATTCCACCTGGGACTTTTGATGGGGACTCAGAGTATCAATATATTCAAGCGTGAAGAGCAGATTGCCTTAGACCAAGCTGGCACAAAGCTATTTTTTCGGCCTGGCGATAATGAGGTGAGAAAGATAGCAAGGCAACTGGGATTGGACTCTGTTGATAAACACGTTAAAATCTTATCGAATCTTCGAATAGGGCAATCGGTAGTAGACGGCAAGATTACGGTTAACGGGAACAAAATAAACAGGACTATAGTATTGGAATGAAAGGAGTTTTTGCATGAACGATAATAGATTGCTGAATATAAAAGAGTTTTCCTCTTATGCGGGTGGCATTGGCAGGAACAGTGCATTTAAACTGGCCGAAGCATCTGGCGCCAGACTTCAGATAGGCCGACGAGTTTTGGTAGATCGAATTAAGTTCGATGCCTGGGTTGACAAGCAATCAGGTTGCAAATAAAAAATGGAGTGAGGGGGAGGAATTCTCCCCACTCCTCTCTGAAAAAAGAAAGGAAGAATTGGATGGGAAAGGATATAAACGGAAAAGAGCTTGGTCCCGGTTTGTCTCAACGGAAATCTGACGAAAGGTACATGATCCGCTATAAAGGAAATTGTGCCTATACTAACACACTTTCAGAAGCCAGAGCAAAATTAGCTGACATGATACAGAAAGTGGAGCAAAATACATATTTAAATAATCAGATTACACTTAACAAGTATTTTGAAGAATACCAGAAAATCCGATTAAAGACAAAAGCGGCTAAACAAAGTACATTGAAAAGTGAAAAAACTATGTTCAATAATCACATGAAAATACCCCTTGGACGGAAGCGTATTTGTAAAATCACGGTTCTGGATATAAAAACTCTGCAGATATCCCTGATGGAAAAGAAGAACCATAAAGGAAAGCCGCTGGAGGTATCGACTATTAACAAGATCATGTATTGTTTGGAAAAGATTTTAAATGCTGCCGTCAGAGACGAGATCATATTGCAAAATCCGGCATGTAAGGTGGCCAAGTTAAAGGATACCAGACAGCTGCGTGCCAGAGATACAAACCATCGGGCGCTGACGAAGGATGAGCAGAATTTATTTGTCGAGAATTCTAAAAATACGTGGTATCATTATGCCCTTCTGCTTCTATTAAATACAGGGATGAGACAGGGAGAGCTTCGGGCCTTGAAGTGGTCCGATATTGATTACAAAGAGGGGGTAATTCATGTCAGGAAGACCATGAGCTATGATCTGGAAAATAAGCCAGTTGAGAACACTCCAAAGACCCGTACCTCTATGCGCAATATTCCTTTAAATAAGAATATAGTGGAGATATTAAAGGAGCAGAAGGCACAGATGGAGGTATTGAGGCGTGAGTATAAGGTGAGCGCCATGGATGATTATGTGATCAAATCTCCTAATAATCTGCCTGTCAGAGATATCCGGCGCCTTAATGAAGCGATTCACCGCATTGTAGCCAATATCCGCAAATCCGGAAAGGATTTCCCGGATATATCCTGTCACTGCTTAAGAGCGACCTTTGCCACAAGAGCCATCGATGCCGGTATGAGTCCGCAGACCTTAAAAGAAATCCTGGGGCATGCAAATTTTCAACTAACCATGGATCTATATTACCACAATACAAGTGATGTGCAGAAAAAGGAGATGGAAAAGATTGAGAAGGAGTTTTCAAAAAGCGCAGTATAATTCTTTGGTAAGGTATCCGAATCAAGACGGCAGCAAAAAGTTTGACACACATTTTGACACACTTTTCTGCTCACAAAGTCGCTGGAGAGCCGATAATCCAAACAGGGAGTTCGTAAACCATAATAAACTGAAAATGCAGGGAACCCTGTATTTACAAAGAAAAACCCGCCTTTCGCAAAGCGAAAGCGGGTAAATAAGTCTTTTAGGGGGGCCGGACGGCTCGCGCCGTCCGGTATGAGTATGAAAAAGCTTTGTGATTTCAAGTAAGTTACTTGAAACAAAAGGCCCGTTACCCTTTCGGATAACGTAATTTTAGTATACGCATAAAATGTGACGAAAATGTGTATTTCACATTAAAAAAACATAAATATAATAAAAATAAAAAAAACCCTTTAAAATCATGGGGGAATTGTATATAATAAGATAGAAACTGTGACTTTATTTACGAATAAGCATAACGTTTGAAGATAAAGGAAACCCTGGGAACAGGATACAGCGAACAGGAGGAATCATGATGATGATGTCCAATGATATTGGAATTGATTTAGGTACAGCCAGTATACTGGTTTACATTAAGGGAAAGGGAGTCGTATTAAAGGAACCTTCCGTAGTAGCCATTGACCGCGACACAAATAAGATCAAAGCCATCGGAGAGGAAGCCCGCTTAATGATCGGCAGGACGCCGGGCAATATTGTGGCTGTAAGACCTCTGCGTCAGGGTGTTATTTCTGATTATACCGTGACGGAAAAGATGCTCAAATATTTCATTAACAAAGCCGTAGGAAAGAAGACTTTAAGGAAACCAAGAATCAGCGTCTGCATTCCCAGCGGAGCTACTGAGGTTGAGAAAAAGGCAGTAGAGGATGCTACCTATCAGGCAGGAGCAAGAGAAGTAGCCATCATTGAAGAGCCGGTTGCAGCAGCCATCGGCGCTGGAATTGATATCGCAAAGGCCTGCGGAAACATGATCGTGGACATCGGCGGCGGAACCTCCGATATTGCGGTTATTTCCCTTGGAGGAACTGTGGTAAGCACCTCCATAAAGGTTGCCGGCGACGATTTTGATGAGGCTCTGGTTCGCTATATGCGTAAAAAGCACAACCTTTTGATCGGTGAAAGAACGGCCGAGGAGATCAAGATCAATATCGGCGCAGCATACAGAAGACCAGAGGTTTTAACCATGGAAGTCCGGGGACGCAACCTGGTAACAGGTCTTCCAAAGACCATTGTGGTCACCTCCGACGAAACCCTGGATGCCTTAAAGGAACCGGCCATGCAGATCGTAGATGCCGTTCACAACGTATTGGAGCGGACACCGCCGGAGCTGGCAGCGGACATCTTTGACAGGGGAATCGTCCTTACAGGCGGCGGCTCTCTTTTAAGCGGCTTAGATGCCCTGATCGAAGAAAAGACAGGAATCACCACCATGATTGCGGAGGATCCTTTAACTGCCGTGGCCATTGGTACAGGGAAATTCATTGAATTCATGCATGGCGGAGATAATAAAACGGAGTTTTAACGGACTACGGAATGGTTGACAGATAGGAATTAATAGGCAATAGAAGTAAAGACTGCTTTTGGGACAACCCTGGCGGATATTTCCGACAGGGTCGTTTTGCGGCGGTCTGTCTGCATTTACAGGAGGAGCCATGGCGACGGTCTGCGGATTTGTAGAGAAAATTAAATACAGGAACGAAGACAACGGCTATACGGTCTTAAGCCTTGCCCAGGAAGGGGAGGAGTACACCCTTGTGGGAAATTTCCACTATATCAGCGAGGGAGAGCTGATCGAGGCCGTAGGCGCCATGACCGAGCATCCGGTTTACGGAGAGCAGATGACTGTGGAAAGCTACGAGATCAAGGCCCCGGAGGACACCACGGCCATGGAGCGGTATCTGGGTTCAGGAGCCATAAAAGGGGTGGGAGAAGCCCTGGCAGCCAGGATCGTCCGGCGCTTTAAGGCCGATACCTTCCGCATCATGGAAGAAGAGCCGGAGCGGCTTTCCGAGGTAAAAGGGATCAGTGAAAAGATGGCCATGTCCATTTCCGAGCAGGTGGAGGAAAAAAAGGAAATGCGCCAGGCCATGATGTTTCTTCAGGAATACGGCATTTCCATGAATCTGGCGGTGAAGATTTATCAGGAATACGGTCCAAGGCTTTACAGCGTGTTAAAGGAAAATCCTTACCAGCTGGCAGACGACATTCCGGGAGTGGGCTTTAAGATGGCCGATGAAATCGCCCGGAAGGTGGGCATTTTTACGGATTCGGATTTCCGGATTAAATGCGGGGTTCTCTACACTCTTTTACAGGCCACGGCAAACGGCCACACCTATTTGCCGGAGGAAGCTCTTCTTGCCCAGGCTTCGGAGCTTTTAAAGGTGGAGGAGCAGTTCATAGAAAAGCATCTCATGGATATGCAGCTGGATAAGCGCCTGGTCATCCGGGAAACCGGGGGAAAGAGGATTGTCTACGCAGCCCAATATTATTACATGGAATTGAACGTGGCAAAAATGCTTCATGATTTAAACATAAAGGGCCAGGTGCCGGAGGAGGAGATCAAGGCCAAGCTCTTAAAGATTCAGGCACAGGAGCAGATCCAGCTGGATGAAAAGCAGGTCCTTGCCGTTGCGGAGGCGGTAAACAGCGGCCTGCTGATCATCACCGGAGGACCGGGAACCGGAAAGACCACCACCATCAACACCATTCTCCGGTATTTTGAAAGCGAGGAAATGGAAATTCTCCTGGCAGCTCCCACAGGCCGGGCGGCCAAACGAATGACAGAGGCCACAGGCTATGAAGCCAGGACCATTCACCGGCTTCTGGAGCTGACCGGCGTTCCCGGAGATGAACGGGACTTGGGGATGCATTTTGAACGGAATGAGGAAAATCCTCTGGATGCCGATGCGGTGATCATCGATGAGACTTCCATGGTGGACATTCACTTGATGCAGTCTCTTTTAAAGGCCGTCAATCCGGGAACCAGGCTGATCCTGGTAGGGGATGTGAACCAGCTTCCCAGCGTAGGGCCCGGAAATGTGCTCAGGGACATGATTGATTCCGGCTGCTTCAATGTGGTCATGCTGACTAAAATCTTCCGCCAGGCCACCCAGAGCGACATCGTGGTCAACGCCCACAGAATCAATGCGGGTGAGGAAGTCCCTCTGGGAAAGAAGAGCAATGATTTTCTCTTCATCAAAAGAGAGGACCCTAACGCCATCATCAATGCCATGATTACCCTGGTTCAGGACAAGCTTCCGGGCTATGTCCACGCGGATGCTTATGAGATTCAGATTATGACTCCCATGAGAAAAGGGGTCATAGGCGTGGAACGGCTCAATACCATTTTGCAGGAATATTTAAATCCTCCGGCAGAGGGAAAGGCGGAAAAGGAAGCGGGCGGAGTCATCTACCGGGTGGGCGATAAGGTCATGCAGATCAAGAACAATTATAACATTGAATGGGAGGTCCGGAACCGGTACGGAATCCCAACGGACAAGGGAACAGGGATTTACAACGGGGATATCGGTATTATAAGGGAGATCAACAGCTTTGCCGAGCTGGTGACCGTGGAATTTGACGAAGGGCGGATGGTGGATTACAGCTTTAAGCAGTTAGAGGAGCTGGAGCTGGCCTATTCCATCACCATTCACAAATCCCAGGGAAGCGAATATCCGGCTGTTGTCATCCCCATATTTTCCGGCCCCCGGATGCTCATGACCAAAAACTTAATCTACACTGCCGTCACCAGGGCGAAATCCTGCGTTTGTCTGGTGGGAATGCCGGAAGTGTTCCGGGAAATGGCAGCCAATGAAATGGAGCAGCGCAGATATTCAGGACTGAAAGAGAGAATCTGCGAAATCAATCAGCTGTCATAAGGTTGTTATAAATTTTTCAGGCAGACGGAATTTATTTTCGCCTGCCTGCCAGGAAGTTTTGCCGTCTTATCTTATTATCTGTCTTATCTTATTATCTATCTTATCTTATTATCTTATCATTTTATCATCTTATCTTTTAAGGAGAAGTTATCCCATGTCTCTTTCTTTTTTCATTGATCTTTTATTTCCCAGACGCTGTCCGGTCTGCGACGGAATCGTCATGCCAAGGGGCAGGCTGATCTGCCCGGAATGCTTGAAAAAGCTTTCCTTTGTAAAAAATCCGGTCTGTAAAAAATGCGGAAAAGAGGTGATCAGCGATATTGCAGAATTCTGCTTTGACTGTGTACGCCATAGACGGACATTTGAATACGGCAGAGCACTTGTGAATTATGAGGAACATGCCGCCAGGTCCATGGCAAAGATTAAATATAAAAACAAAAGGGAGTATCTGGACTTTTATGGGGAAGCGGTCTGCCTGCGGTATGAAAAGCTGATCCGGCGCATGGATGCCCAGGTCCTGGTTCCGGTGCCCGTACATCCTGCGAGAAAGCGGGAGAGAGGATTTAATCAGGCGGAGCTTTTGGCAAATCGGATCGGGAGCCGGCTGGAAATACCCGTGTGCCCGGATATGCTGGTCAGGAACAAAAAGACCATGCCGCAGAAGGGCCTTGATCCTTCCGGGCGGTTAAAGAATCTGGAAGAGGCGTTTTCGGCGGGGAAGCTTTTCGATGGGGTGGAAGGGGTGATTCTGGTGGATGATATTTATACTACGGGAAGCACCATAGAGGCCTGCACCAGGGCATTGAAAAAGGCGGGAATAAAAAGAGTGTATTTTCTTGCGGTTTGTATTGGACGGGGACAGTAGATTGTTGTATAGTATCATATAGCATAATCATTTCACAGATATAGGATTCGACAGACAGAGCATTCAACAGGAGGAAAGAGCATGATAATAAGAACTGCAGAAGAAAAGGATATGCCGGCGCTGCTGGACATTTATAATTATGAGGTGGAGCATGGACTGGCTACCTTTGACTTAAATCCCAAGACCATGGAGGAGAGACTTTTGTGGTTTCGGGCCCATAATGTAGGGAACCATCCCCTGATCGTGGCAGAGGAGGATGGAAAGGCGGTAGGCTATGCCAGCCTTTCTTCCTACCGGGATAAGGAAGCGTATGAAGCCACGGTGGAGCTGTCCATTTACATTGATCCCGCTTACCGCCGCAGAGGGATTGCGGGAGAGCTGGCGTCGGCCATTCTCAAGACGGCAAGGGAAAGGGAAGATATCCATACCGTTATTTCCGTCATTACCGGAGGAAACGAAGCCAGCATCCGCCTTCATGAACGGCTGGGGTTTGTCCATTGCGGGACCATAAGGGAAGTGGGAGTGAAGTTTGGAAAGCTGCTGGATATTGAAAATTATCAGCTGATGGTGTAGGGATAAAGCTGCTTAAGCTCTCCGGAGAGCTTTCAAAGGGAAAGACAAGACCGGTTGATTTTACAGCTAAAATCAACCGGCTTTTCCCTGGTCCATAGGAAAACTTAAGCTCCTGCCTAAAAGGATGAGAGATCTTTTGCAGCATAAAACTCCAGGGCTTCTTTCAGCGGTTCCACCTTACTCAGCGATTCCCACGGAAGATCCAGATCGGTTCTGCCGAAGTGTCCGTAGGCAGCGGTCTGCCTGTAAATCGGGCGGCGCAGATTCAGCTCCCGGATAATGGCCTGAGGACGTAGGTCAAACACCTTATTTATGGCCTTTATGATGGTATTTTCGTCATACTTTCCCGTTCCAAAGGTCTCTGCGGCGATTGAAACAGGCCTGGCGACGCCGATTGCATAGGATATCTCAATCTCCGCCTTATCTGCAGCCTGGGCGGCCACAAGGGTTTTGGCAATCCAGCGGGCGGCATAGGCGGCTGAACGGTCTACCTTTGTCGGGTCCTTGCCTGAAAATGCGCCTCCGCCGTGTCTTCCTGCTCCGCCGTAGGTATCTACAATTATTTTACGCCCCGTAAGGCCCGAATCTCCCTGAGGCCCGCCTATGACAAACCGGCCTGTAGGGTTTATGTAATATTTGGTATCAGCGTCCAGAAGATGGGCCGGAAGAACCTCCTTGATGACCTTTTCTATGACATCTTTCCGGATTGTTTCCAGAGAGGCTTCTTTCGAATGCTGGGTGGAAACCACCACGGTATCAATGCGGGCGACAGAACCTTTTTCATCAAATTCCACCGTCACCTGGGATTTCCCGTCGGGACGGAGATAGGGAAGGACGCCCTCTTTCCGGACTTTAGCCAGCTGCTTGGTTATCCGGTGGGCGAATGAAATGGCGGGAGGCAGGTATTCGGGGGTTTCGTTGGTTGCATAGCCGAATATAATGCCCTGATCCCCGGCTCCGATAATGGAATCATCGTCGTCATCGCCTTCCCTGGCTTCAATTGCCTGGTTGACTCCCTGGGCAATATCCGGGGATTGCTTGTCAATTGCCGTAAGAACCGCGATGGAATCGGCATCGAATCCGCCTATGTTTTTTTCATAACCGATGCTTCTGACAGTTTCCCGGATGATTTCCGGGATATCCACGTATGCGGTGGTGCTCACTTCTCCCGCCACCAGCGCCAGTCCCGTGGCCACCACAGTCTCTACCGCCACTCTGGCAAAGGGGTCTTCTTCTATGAGAGCATCTAAAATGGAATCCGATATCTGATCCGCTATTTTATCCGGATGCCCTTCTGTTACCGATTCTGATGTAAAAAATTTTCCCATTTTCATTTCCTCGCTTTCTTTTATTCACTGGTTAAATTCCGAATATATCCGATTCAAAAAGGAGATTTGCCGACTGTTGCTGCTGTTTTCGGTTATATCTGATGATTGCGCTTATATAATCCTCCGCAAGCCGTAAGGCGCCGTTAATCCCGATATATGTGGAGCCCAGAACGATCTGATTTTCAAGAGGATACTCCACCGCCAGGCAGGCAATCTGAAGCTCCTCCCCAAGCCTGCTTTCCAGAGAACTCCCCAGAATGAACCGGGAACCGGGGGGAAGAGCCGGTTGCTCAGGCGACTGGGGCGGTTCCCCGTTTTCCCGGTGATCGGCCGGGATGATCTGAACGGCGTTTGCGCCCAGATAGCGGCTTAAGAAATTTCCATAGCCTTTCCCGTAGTTTTCATCGGAGACAATGGTGACGCTCTTTTCCATATCTTCGGGATAATAATAATCAAGAATCCGCTGAAACGTATGGTGAAATTCCCGTTTCCGTTTTTTCATATATTCCTCAATCTTTTCCGAAGGCAGATTTAAGGCATTTCCTACTGTTTTTAAAAACTCCCCTACGGCAGCAGGGCCCACCGGAATATCCGGTATCAGAAGCCAGGGCACACCGAAGAGTTCTTCCAGACGCCTGGCAGCCTGCAGGCCCCATCTGGAGAATACGAGAGTGAGAGAGGCCTTTGGCAGATGGCATAGCTGGGACCAGCCGTTTTCATTAAATAAATAATTGGAGGATATGCCGATGCCGTTTAATAAGAAAGACAATTCTTTTAAGTCGTTCTGAAAATGAACGTTCGCCCCCGGGATAATGCCAAGGAGGTTAACAGAGAGTTCCTGGCCGGAGAGAGCGTTTTCCTCTGTGCCTGATGCCAGAGGCAATGCCTTTATAAGATTATCCATAAATACTTCATAGCCGGCGTGAGGCAGGCCTTTGAAACCGGCTGTTTCACTTTCAAAAATCGGTATGCCCTGGCCCACGGCTTCCTTTACCATAGCCGGAATGTCGTCTCCCACCATGGCCGGTTCGCAGCCGTTTAAGACGGCGTAGAGATTTGCTTTTATAACCTTTGCCGAATTCTTTATCTGTTCACGCAGCCGGGAGCCGCCGCCGAATACCACATGGCGCTCCAGTACATTGGTGGACGGTATTTCCAGACCGCCGTGGGAGCCGTACCCTAAGCCGGAAGCATAGTCCGACAGGCTTCCCTGGAGGGCGCAGCCTCCGTTGGAATGCACCACAGGCACAATCCCGGGAATTTCCAATGCGGTGCGCAGGGCCCCCTGAAAAGCACAGCCATACCGGCTTCTCTGCAAACAATCATGAGTCATCTTCAATTGACCTCCCTCTTTATATACCAGTCTCCCCGCCGCTTAAGCCACTCTTCCCTGTAATAATCCGATGCAGCATCAACGGCTTTTACGGAACCGGAGTCTATGGTTTTCAGCCTAACTGCCATATCAATAAAAGCCCGTATCCCCTCATACCCGCACAGAGGAAACTGGCCGCTGTAGAAGGGGACGACTCCGAGTCCGGCGGCTACGTGGGACAGCTCACCGCTGCCCACATAATAATCCGGCTTTGATTTGCTCAAGGCATTTACTGTTTCAAATGGCTGTCCGTTTGCTGCGACAGCGATAATCCGGTCGGAAGCAGCGGTCCTGGCAGCTGTCAAAATAGATTCGATTTCCTTTAATTCCTCCCGGTTTTTCTCATCCACATATGGAAATACATAGCCTGTTACGGTCCCGCCCAGGGAAAGGATAAGCTGGGTAATGCTTTTTGCCGCATAAACCTCCAGCTCCAGGAAAAAGGATTTTCCTGCCAGAGGCTGCTTCAAAAAATCCTCCCGGAAGCCTTCTTCCTGCTGTTGGATGAAAGCGGCGGCTTTTTCTTCTGCTCCAAACGCGGTTCCCAGGGCCGTTAAAAACTCTCTGACGGACTCCAGGGAAGCCGGATAACCTGCCTCCAGATAAGGGACGCCGAAATCATCCCGAAGCCCCTCTCCCAGCAAATGGCCTTCGCTCCGGTTGACGGCTATGGAAGCGGCCGCCAGGGAAGCGTTCTGGATTCCTTCTACGGAAGAAAACAGGGGAAGCAAATGCCAGGGTATGCCCAGTGCGGATATCAGCTTTGTTATGGCTGTTAAATCCCGTATGGATTCGGAAACCGAGATGAGATTGAGAAATCCCCCTTTTAAGGACTTTCCGCAGGCCGGATTGTCTTTGTCACGGATCAGATGCCGCAAAAGAGTGTGAAATACAATATCATAGCCGGTAACCGGGGTTTTTGATTTGAATCCGTCCGTATTTATGAACAGAACAGGAACGTCCGTCTCTTCTGACAGCTCCAATATGACGGAGGCCACATCATCGTTGCTGATTGCCGTAACCGGCGTTCCCACGATAAACACTGCTGCGGCCCCATGGCGGAGGGCCTGGCGGACGGTTTTTCTAAGCTCGTCGTCTCCCCCCAGAATGGTATTGCGTTCATTGAGCCCGGTGGTATAAACGGGCGCCGTCTGAATCCGGCTGAAATACTTCCAGGCTCCGGAGCAGCCGGCGCTGCCGTGGACCACCACAGAAGCGCCTCTTATGGTTGCCAATATGGCGAGGGCGTATAAAATTTCGTCATTTCCGGCCTGGGAAAATGTGCGCAGCCGCTGTTCAATCTCGCCTTCGGTGTCGCTTATGAGCTGACCTAAGGCTCCGTGATAATTGCTGAGGGCAGCCGTTCTCTTTTCTCTGGTGGGAATGGTTCGTTGCGTTCTGACTCCCATGTTTTACCTCTCTTTACATAAAACTGAATATTTTAGATCGCTTCAAGGGCTGATACCTCGCCGGAATTTAAGCTGTATACCTTATCGCCCCAGAGCCTCGCCCATTCCCGAAGGTCTGCCGCGCCCAAGGGGTTTGGAACGACCAGCTCTTCATTTCCCGCTACGTAGTTTGCCAGCTTGCGGTACAAATCTGCATGCTCTGATTTTGGATTGGCTTCGATGACGGTTTTTCCGTACAGCTCGCTTTGGGAAACCACCAGGGAACGGGGGATATAGCCTGCCACCGTGGCCCCTGTCTTTTCCGCAAAATCATTGATGATGGAATTGGAGTAGCCTGCCGAAAGTCCGTTTGCGATGATGCCTCCCAGCTTTGCCCCGCCGGTAGGAGCGTACTTGTTTATGGCCTTAAAAAGATTGTTGGCCGCATAGAACGCCATGAAGTCCGAAGAGCTGACCACATACGCCCGGTCGGTAATTCCGTCCCTGATGGGAACCGCAAATCCTCCGCACACCACATCCCCCAGCACATCATAGAGGACGAAATCCGGTTTGAACTCCTCGAAAAGATGAAGCTCCTGAAGAAGGGTGACGGCGGCATTTATTCCCCGTCCGGCGCAGCCTACGCCGGGTACGGGGCCGCCGGATTCGATGCAAAGGACGCCGCCGAAGCCTACTGCCGATATGTCATCCAAATGCACCCGGGAGGCGCTGCGCATGCTGTCCAAAACAGTGGGCAGGTAGTGATTTCCCCGCAGCGTGTTTGTGGAATCGCTTTTGGGGTCACAGCCGACCTGAATTACCCGGTAGCCGGCCTCGGCCAGCGCTGCGCTTATGTTAGAGGTAGTGGTAGACTTGCCAATACCTCCCTTTCCGTAGATGGCAATGTGCTTGCCGATTTTATCACTCATACTGATCCGATCCTTCCTTAAATAAAGATAAACTGATTAACTGCATCCTGCTGAAATATTTGCTTAAACCGCCTCGTGGAGCTCGGGATAGTTGGTATAAAAGTCTTTGACGTCAATTCCTTCCAGAATACGGTATAAATCAAAGGGTACGGCATCCGTGCCAGCATTGGCGTCTCTTAACTGATCCCAGGTGACTCCATGCTTGCGGTATAAGGCAACGGTCCGCTCAAACACCTCCCAGTGCCAATCCGGGTCAGGAGTCCGATGGCCCTGGAGGGCCGAGCCCACGTTGACGTACCACTGGCTGGGCTGGGCGATTACGCCGTGTTCCACCAGATATTCAATTCCGGTCATTAAGGATTCCTTGGGCTCTATGCCGGAGACCAGGGTTGAGCGGACCCGGTACTTTCCGAACAGTTCAACCTCATATTTAAGAGCCGCCAGCCAGTTTGACCTGCCCCCGCATTCCTGAGCCTTTCCCGGGCAGATTAAGTCAAACATTTTCTCGCTCCAGACCTCCATGTTGGTGGCAAAGGTACGGTACCCGGCATCCTTATACTTTTCCAGCACCGTCAAATCCCTGGGTGCTCCCACACATGCCGTTCCATTAAAGTCCTCAAGTCCCGTTGCGTTCTGAATTGCTTCGGCAACGTCTAAATAGTATTCAACCTCCCGCCGCTCCGGCACAAACCCGCCGCTTATGGTCACATGGTCGAAGCCGTATCCTCTGTAGCCTGCGCTTATGGCTTCCCCCACCTGCTTCGGGGTTTTCCAGCTGATTCCCTGGGCCTCTCCATATATGGATTTGGTTGTGTTGATATTGCAGAATAAGCAGTCCAGACCTTTATCCTTTAGGGAGCATTCATTGCTGTAGGATACGAACAGGGCCCCGTGCCCGTTGTCGGTGGCTATGGTCCGAAAAGCTGTGCCGTCAGAGGCATGCAGCTTATAATAGGGAGATCTTCTGACAAAGTGTAAATTTTCAAAAACCGGAGTATCCCGGTCAAAAACATGATACTGGCCGTCTATGTAACGTATGGACAGGGGACTATCCTGATTCCAGCGTATTCCCACCCTGAATTTGCCCTTAGGCGTCAGGAAACAGGCTGGGAACTCCACATCCCTGTGGGCGTGTTTGTCTGCCGTGAACAGAACATGGACCGTTTCCTGAATCTCACCGCCCACATCCAGATGGCTGAAAATATCCACCGGAAAGCTTAAGCCTTCCACCAGAATCCGGTTTTTTACCTGCAGTTCCTTAATCAGCTCTTCCTTGCTATAATCTGATAAACTTCCCATTTTAAACTCCTTCTGCTGCACCCGGCAGCTCATAATATTTTGTTAATACACAATCAGTTCAAAATTTCTTATTGTCATATATTCCGTAGGGCCTAAGGACCACCTTGCCGAACAGACGGATCAGCCGGTCTGACAAGTAGCCCATCAGTCCCAAAACCAGAAGTCCGATAAATATCCAGTCCGTTCTGAAATACAGCCTGGAGGTATAAATCAAAAATCCGATGCCTTCCTTGGCTGCCAGCATCTCTGCCGCAACAATGGAGGTAAAGGCGCCTCCAAGGGCCAGGCGGATGCCGGTAAAAATATTGGGAACAGCGGACGGAATAATCACAAAAAATACGATTTGCCATTCCTTTGCCCCCAGAGACCTGGCGGCCTCAACCCGGTGAATATCCACACTCAGCACGCCCGCAATGGTGTTGATGAGGAGGGTAAAGATGGTGGCATACATAATGAGAACTATCTTGGATTTTTCTCCGGCTCCAAACCACATGAGAAACAGGGTCAAAAATCCGATGGCCGGAATGAAGCGGAAAAAGTCGATGAGCGGTTCGAAGATGAGCCGCAGCAGTTCAATCCGTCCGATAATGACTCCGGCAGGAATCCCAATGAGCATTCCAAGCACCCAGCCGGAGCAGACCCTTTTTGTGCTGATTAGGATATATTTGCCAAGGGTCCCGTCTAAAATAATCTCTTTCATTCCGGTAAGGGTCTCCCATGGGCTGGGAAGAAAATCAACCGTATACACCAGTGAAGCAAGCCCCCATACCGCAAGCAAAACAGCCCAGGTAAGTATGCCTTTTTTCGCGAAGAAAAGTAATTTGCCGTAAATAAACCGTCCCAGCCCGGCTTTCTCCGGCACGGCATCCTTTGCCGCCTTATTTTGGCCGAAAACGGCCGCACCTATATTTTCTGCCATACTGCCCTCCTTTTTTAAATGTTCTTTCCATAATCAAAATGCGCCTGCACCTGTTCAAACAGTTCATTGAATTCTTTTGACGTCACGTTTCTCGGATAAGCCAGATCCACGTTATAGATTTTATAAATCGTGGCTCCCGGGGATTTTGACATGATGCTGATGCGCTGCCCCAGAAGGATTGCCTCCGTAATGTCGTGGGTCACAAAGATGATGGTCTTTTTCGTCTGCTGCCATATTTTAACCAGCTCTATCTGCATCAGACGCCGGGTATGGGCGTCCAGAGCCCCGAAGGGTTCATCCATAATGAGGATTTCAGAGTCATTGGCAAGGCTTCTTGCAATCTGAAGACGCTGCTTCATGCCTCCTGACAATTCGTTGGGGTATTTTTTTACATGCTCCTCTAAGCCTACCAGCGTAATATATTTGGAGGAGATGAAGTGTCTTTCCCCGCTCTTTATTCCTTTCATCTTAAGCCCGAATTCAATATTTCCCCGGACAGTCAGCCATGGGAAGATGGCGGAATCCGCATTTTGAAACACCACCCCCCGGTCCTCACCCGGCTTGCTTACCTCTTTTCCATCCACCTGGATGCTCCCTTCGGATTTTGGTATGTATCCGGCAATGAGGTTGAGCAGGGTGGACTTACCGCAGCCCGAGGGGCCCAGCAGGATGTGGAATTCTCCTTTATTTATCTTTAAGTTCACATTTTCCAGCACAGACGGTTCTCCCGGAGTATGGCCGCCGGAAGCATCATAGGTCTTGGAAACCCGAAAAATCCGAATAAAGCCTTGTTCTGCTGCATTCATAATTTACCGCCTTTCTTTTTACTTGCCGGCTGTCACCCGCTCCGGGTAGACGTCTCTGATGATATCCAGATTGATGTAATCATGAATGTCAAAATCATACTTTACCAGCTTGTTTTTAATGGACCATTTGGTGACGCTGTCAAGCTGGTTTATATCCTCATCGGAAAAACGTATGTCGAACTCAATGGATTTTAACGCCTTTGCAATGTTTTCCGACGGTATGCCAAAGTTCGCCTGTATGAGCTTCGCGGCATCGTCCGGATTCTCATTAATATAAGCGGATGCTTCATCAAGGGCTTTTAAAAGCCTTTCAAGACCCTCCTGATTTTCCTTCAGGAAATCCTTTTTTACTGCGATAAAACCTCTGGGAGCGAAATTGATGAGAGAATAGTCTCCGATGGAAACACCGCCCAATTCTTTCACCTGGTCCTCGATTTCTCCTCCGGCCCATATGGCATCCGCTTCTTTGGATTTCACCAAAGCCATACCTTCTGCGGTGCTGCTGATGTAAAGAGGGTTCACCTTGGAAGAATCAATGCCGTACTGGGAATACAGCTGTTCCCAGATATACTCATTGACCGTTCCTTTCTGTACAACAACGGATTTCCCTTCTAAATCTTTCGGTTCCTTAATGTTGTCTCCAAACACGTATAAGCGGACTCCATCCATTTTGTTTCCCGCTGTAAAGGAGATAAACTGCAGCTGACTTTCTCCTCCCAGTCTGCTGATGGCGGCAAAATCCATGGCCTCTCCCATGTCTGCCTGATCCAGGGTGACTGCATTTACAGTGTCAATTCCATAGGCGTAAGTCTGGAACTCCGGCTCTATGCTGTACTTGTCGAATATGCCTTTATTTTCAGCCACCCAGAAAGGATACGCAAAGGTACCTGAGTCTACGGCCACCGTTAATTTAAAGGGCTCTTTGCCGGAAGCATTTTCCCCGGACGATGTTTCTGCGCTTGCTGCCCCGGTTGAGGCTTCCTTTACCTCCGCCTTATCTTTTCCGTCTGCCTGCTTTGAGCAGCCGGCAAGGGCCGGCAGAAGCAGCAGCGCGGTTAAAAGAACAGCCATTGATTTATTTTTATTAAATTTCATAAACAGTTTTCTCCTCTTCATTTTTTATCTAAGTTCCCCGGCAGTTACAAGAATTAGAAAAAGTGCACATATAAGTGGTCTTAAAATATCTGTTAATAAGAAAATGCTGATGCATTAACAACATTCGCTTCTCCTTTCTGCCGTCTGCGGCGCAATAGGAACGGTCTTTGCAATTTTTATACAAAAAAAAGCGGGTATGTATAATACCCGCCAGACTTTGTTCACTGAACCTTCAGGTATTATAACACATGCGGAAAAAGACTGTATTCATGCATACGCATACAGTCTTACAACAACAATTCATGACAGCAATATTTACCCCATAACCTTTTTCAACTGATAACGCTTTTCTTTGCATATACAATCCATCCTTTCCGGGTCTGTTTCTTAAACGCCATTTTCTTTATTCGCTTTTCTCTTTCTCAGCAGTATTTTATCTGGCATCTTAATACATATTTACATATTTGTAAAGTGGGTTATTACTTTTTGCTTCAATGCTCAACATAACTTATATATATATTTCGCGTAATTCATATATTTTTATTTATGTATTATATTTTTTTGAATTTTCGGGCATATCTGTTTTTTTGTGATGACTGTATGGCAGAAGTAAAACAGTCCCAGGAAAAGTCTGTCTATAATCCGGTCCTCTGCGGGGGCTTATGCCGGAGCATTTATTCAAATTATCTATAGATAAATCAAATACCTATTAAGATTTTGAATTTGCTTTCGTTATAACCCGATGTTATAATCGCCAAAGGCTCTTATTACATTCCGAAGGAGAATTTAATTTTGTTTGATTTCTCTTATTTTCTTGAAGTATTCCCCAAAATTGTATCAAAGCTGCAGGTGACATTGACGCTTACCCTTACGGCTGCTGTCTTTTCTCTGATCATCGGTGTTATTATTGCGGTTATCGGCTATTACAAAATTAAGGTTTTTTACCCTGTTACCCGTTTATATCTGTCCATCCTGCGGGGGACTCCCTTGGTGGCCCAATTGTATTTCTTCTATTATGGTCTGGCCCGCATCAGCGAAATCGTGCTGAACATGAAGCCAATGACGGCTGTGGCTCTGGTTTTAAGCCTTAATACAGGCGCATTTATGTCCGAAAGCATTCGCGGCGCCCTGTTTTCTGTTGATCCGGGGCAAAAGGAAGCGGCTGCCATGCTGGGAATGTCAGAACTCCAGACAATTATACGGATTGTTCTGCCCCAGGCTTTCCGTGCGGCGCTGCCGGCTCTGTTCAATGACCTGATTAATTTATTAAAAGCTACCGCCCTGGCCTTTATGCTTGGAATAAGGGATATTATGGGACAGGCGAAAAGCGAAGGCGCCCAGTCTTTCCGCTATTTTGAAATTTATCTGGCGGTTATGCTGATCTATTGGATTTTGGTTCTGGTGCTCACCCAGGTACATAAGGTTCTGGATGTGAAATGTTCTGAGATGTATTAAATTTATTAATAATAAAGATTAAAGATATATAGGGAGGAAATTCAAATGAAAAAATTTATACCATTGCTGCTGGCTGTGACAGCAGTACTGCTGACAGGCTGCGGCAGCAGCGCCGCGTCGTCTGACACGGCAACAGCAAAAGAAACGGCAAGTGAAGCAGCGGGTAAGGAGGAGCCCCGTAAAGTCATTATTGCGACCGGCGGAACAGGAGAGCCTTACAGCCTGCTCAGCGACGACGGCAAGACCTGGACAGGAATTGATGCAGAAATGTGGGGCGAAATTGCCAAGCGGACCGGCTGGGAAATCGAAACAAAACAGGTGGAGTTTTCTTCCCTGTTCGGTGAATTGGATACGGGACGGGTGGATGTGGCTGCCAACTGCTTTGCTACCACAGAAGCCAGAATGGAAAAGTACCTTACTTCCCATCCTTACTATGGAGATGCCCAGTGCATTATTGTCAATGAAGACAAGTCCGATATCAATGATTTTGAACAGTTAAAGGGCGTCACCATCGGCGTTACCCAGGGCCAGGCGTCCCAGGTTTCTGTTGAGAAGATGGCCGAAACCTATGGCTGGAATGTGGTGGTTTATGAAACAAGCGATACCGGCTTTCAGGACCTTAATTTAAAAAGAATTGATGCAATGGCAACCACAGACAGCCTCGTTTACAAGTATGAGAATTCACAGAATATGAAGTTCCATATTCTGGATACCCGCCTGCTGTCTAATAATGTCGCATACTTTTTCCAGAAGAACGATAAGGGCCAGGCCCTTTGCGATGAGGTCAATAAAGTCCTTGATGAAATGATGAAGGACGGAACAACTTCTAAAATCATCACGAAATGGATGTATTCTGATATGACCGAGCTGATTCATGAATAGGCGGTCAGGCGAGGTACTTTAAGTGATTGAAATACAGCATTTATCAAAATCCTTTGACGGGCAGACCGCCATTTTAAAAGACATTAATTTAAATGTGAAAAAGGGTGAGGTGGTTGCAATTCTCGGTCCTTCCGGAACCGGGAAATCCACCTTGCTTCGGTGTCTGAATTATCTGACAAAGCCTACGGAAGGTATTATAAAAATCGGTTCTGCGGAAATCGATGCCGGAAAGCACACGAAAAAGGACATATTGGAGCTGCGGAAGCACTCATCCATGGTTTTTCAGAATTATAATCTCTTTAAAAATAAAACAGCAAAACAGAATATTATGGAAGCCCTTCTTACGGTATCGAAAAAGGATAAGGAGGAGGCCCAGACAATCGCCGTGAACTTACTGGAAAAGGTGGGTATGCTGGACCGGCAGGACTTTTTTCCGTCCAGGCTATCCGGCGGACAGCAGCAGCGCGTGGGCATTGCCCGGGCGCTGGCGGTCAATCCTGACGTTCTTTTGTTTGACGAACCTACCTCAGCTCTGGACCCGGAGCTGGTGGGAGAGGTTTTAAATACCATACAGACAGTTGCCCAGGATGGGACCACAATGCTTCTTGTCACCCATGAAATCCAATTTGCACGCCAGGTTGCCACCCGTATTCTGTTCATGAACGAAGGTACAATTGCTGCGGACGGGACCCCGGAGGAGATACTGGATTCTCCGGAGGATGAGAGAGTCCAGCGGTTTTTAAGGTTTAAAAAGCAGTTTTAAGAAGAGGGTCAGCTGCCTGCGGGAGAAGTTTTTCCGTCTGCAGCCGGAAGAAGCTTTATTTCAGGAGAAAGAATGTATTGGTGTATAGAAGGGAGATAAACAATGATTGAGATGAAAACAGAATTACCCCAGGTATTTGACAGCTTTGCGGAAGCAAGAAAAAACGGATTTCTTGCCATCAAGAAGATCAAGGATTCGGGGAAAGGGGTGGTAGGACAGTTCTGCACCTACACTCCCCTTGAAATTTTTATGGCGGCAGGCCTGGTAAGCGTAAGCCTGTGTTCAACCAGTGATGAGACAATTCCTGATGCGGAAAAGGTATTGCCCAGTAACCTATGTCCTCTTATAAAATCCAGCTATGGGTTTGCCATTACGGACAAATGTCCATATATGTATTTTGCCGATCTGGTGGTAGGGGAAACAACCTGCGACGGTAAGATAAAAATGTATGAATTGCTCGCCCAGAAGAAGAATGTCCATGTTCTGGAGCTTCCTCACCGTCAGGACACGCCCGAGGCCAAGGCCCTCTGGCGGGCAGAGCTGGTAAGGTTAAAGGCCCGTGTGGAAAAGGATTTCGGCGTCACCATCACCGATGATATGCTCAGGGAAGCCATACATAAACGCAATATTGAGCGCAGGCTTTTAAAAGAGCTGTACGAGCTCAGCACATTATGCCCGCCTCCTATAAGCGGTCTGCGTCAGCTTCAGATCCTCTTTGGCGCACAGTATAAGTTTGACTGGCAGGAGAAGGTGGATGAAATACAAAATGCAATTGACGGCATAAAGGAAGCCTATTATGCCGGAGACCGCCCCATATCGGAAAACGCCCCCCGTATCCTGATCACCGGATGCCCCATGGGCGGAGTGACGGAAAAGGTGGTAAAGGTGATTGAGGATGCCGGAGCCGTTGTCGTTGCTTTTGAAAACTGTACAGGTGCAAAGCAGATGGACCGTCAGTGCCGGGAAGAGGGAGATCCTATTACAAATATCGCCGACCACTATTTACAGATCGGCTGCTCGGTTATGACCCCAAATCCTAACAGGTTTGAACTTTTAGGCCGGTTATGCCAGCAGTTTAAGGTAGACGGAGTGGTAGAAATGACCTTGCAGGCCTGCCATACCTATGCGGTAGAGGCGTATACGGTAAAGACTTTCCTGAAAGAGAGGAATATTCCTTACCTTCAGCTTGAAACCGATTACGGCACCGCTGATATCGGCCAGCTTTCCACCAGGGCCGGTGCGTTTGTGGAGATGTTATAGGAAATGAATAAGATAGCAGTAGGAATTGACTGCGGCTCAGCCGCCTGCAAGGGGGTTCTCCTAAGGAACCAATCCGTTGCCGCCATGTGCGTAAGGCCCACAGGCTGGAGTCCCAGGGAAACTGCCCGGGAGGTCCTTGGGGATTTGCTGGAGAAAGCAGGCGCCGCCCGGGAGGAGGTCTGTGTTGTGGCCACCGGATATGGCAGGGTTGGAATTGATTTTGCCGACAAAACAGTAACGGAAATCACCTGCCACGGGTTAGGCGCGGAATATCTTTCCCATGGGGTGCACACGGTCATTGATATCGGGGGACAGGACTCAAAGGTGATGTCGGTAGAAAACGGAAAAGTGGTGTCCTTTCAGATGAATGACAAGTGCGCCGCAGGCACAGGCCGTTTTTTAGAAATGTCCGCCCACCGGCTGGGAATCGATTTATCGGATTTTCCCAGCCTGCTAAAATCAGGCAAGTGCTGTTCTCTCAGCAGCATGTGCGCCGTGTTTGCCGATTCTGAAATCGTATCTCTGCTGGCAGCCGGCAAAAGCCGCGAAGAAATCGCCGGCGGAATTGTCCAGTCCATGGTGGCCAGGGTAATGGCGCTGGCCGCGCGGATAGAGATTGAGCCGCCTGTGTTTTTAACCGGAGGGCTGGCTGACTTGGACGGGCTGAAGACCGCTCTTGAGCAGCAGATAAAGCATCCGGTGGGGGCGTCTCCATTATCACGCTTTGCCGGTGCAATCGGCGCTGCTTTAAAGGGCTGAGGAGGCACTCTGCCATACCATTCATAATTTTCTGGACCCCGGGACCCCCGGGGTCTTTTTTCGCTTTCTTATTTTTCCTGATTGATTTCCCTTGACAGTGACCATACGTCACCCTTTATAATAGATGCAATGAAATGGAAAGAAAGGCGGTATACTCTGTGGATCAATATTACACCTCCGGCCAGTTCGCAAAAAAGGCCAATGTTTCCATACGAACTGTGCGTTATTACGACAAGCAGGGCTTATTAAAGCCGGCAGGAATGAGCGAGGGCGGATACCGGTTATATACGGATTCGGATTTTGCAAAGCTTCAGAAGATCCTTTCCTTAAAATATCTGGGCTTTTCCTTAGATGAGATCCGTTCCATCACCATCAATGACGATGACAACGGCTATGTGGAGGAGTCCCTGCTTTTGCAGATGAATCTCATAAGCAAGCGGATCGAGCACTTGAAGCTGGTGGAGCAGACCCTTAAGGAAACCTCTAAGCTGGTAACGGATAATAAATCTGTGGACTGGAATAAAATTCTCCATCTGATCCACATTACCAATATGGAAAAATCGCTTGTGGAGCAGTACAAGGATGCGGCCAACCTAAACATCCGCATCGGGCTTCATAAAAAATACACCAACAATCCCACCGGCTGGTTCCGGTGGCTCTACGGCCTTATGGAGCCTTTGGACGGGAAGAGCATTCTGGAGCTGGGCTGTGGAAACGGGGAGCTGTGGAGGGCCAACAGGGAGCGGATACCTGCCGGCGCAGCGATCTGCCTCTCCGATTTATCGGAGGGAATGGTCCGTGACGCAGAGGAGAGCTTAAAGCAGGTTCCGGGGAACTTTTCCTTTGAGGTCTTCGACTGCCGCCAGATTCCCAAGCCGGAGGAAAGCTTTGACAAGGTGGCGGCCAATCATCTGCTGTTCTATTTAACCAACTTAGACACAGCCCTGGCCCAGATTCACCGGGTATTAAAGCCGGAGGGGATCTTTTACTGCAGCACCTACGGGGCGGATCATATGAAGGAAATCAGCCAGCTTGTAAAGGAATTTGATTCCAGGATCGCCCTTTCCGAGGTAAACCTCTATGACGTCTTCGGCCTTGAAAACGGAAAGGAGCTTCTGGAAAGCCATTTCACATCCGTAGAAAAGGTGATATATGACGATTACTTGGAGGTCCGGGATGCAGGGGCTCTCATGGAGTATATCCTGTCCTGCCACGGCAACCAGCAGGAATATTTAAGCGACCGCTACGATGAATTCCGGGCTTTCCTGGAAAAGAAGATGGAAAAAAAGGGATTCATCCATATTACAAAGCAGGCAGGAGCATTTATTTGCAAAAGATAAAAAAACCCTTGACAGTGACCTTACGTCACCCTGTATGATGGTATCATAAAGAAAATGGAGGAAGAACAAATGAAGGGAATTATTCTTGCCGGAGGCTCCGGCACCAGGCTGTATCCGCTTACCATGGTAACATCCAAGCAGCTGCTTCCGATTTATGACAAGCCCATGATTTACTATCCCCTGTCCGTTCTGATGAATGCAGGAATCCGGGAAATCCTGATCATCTCCACACCGGACGATACACCGCGGTTTGAAGCGCTTTTAGGAGACGGAGCCCAGTTCGGCATCCGGCTGTCCTATGCGGTTCAGCCCTCCCCGGACGGCCTGGCACAGGCATTTATCATCGGAGAGGAATTCATCGGCAGCGACAGCGTGTCCATGATCCTTGGAGACAACATCTTTGCCGGCCACGGGCTGAACAAGCGCCTTTTAAATGCAGCCAACAAGGCGGAAGGGGCCACGGTATTCGGCTATTACGTGGATGATCCGGAGCGGTTTGGCATTGTGGAATTCGATTCCGACGGAAAGGCCATTTCCATTGAGGAAAAGCCAGCGAAGCCAAAGAGCAATTACTGTGTGACCGGATTGTATTTCTACGATAATAAAGTGGTGGAATACGCAAAGAACTTAAAGCCTTCACCAAGAGGAGAGCTGGAAATTACGGATTTAAACCGCATTTACTTAGAAGCCGGAAAGCTTGACGTAGAGCTTCTTGGACAGGGCTTTACCTGGCTTGATACGGGTACTCATGAATCCCTGGTAGACGCCACCAACTTTGTGCGCACCATGGAGACCCACCAGCACAGGAAGATCGCCTGTCTGGAGGAGATCGCCTATTTGAACCACTGGATCACTAAGGATCAGCTTTTAGCAAGCATTGAGCCCTTAAAGAAGAACCAGTACGGACAGTATTTAATGGATGTTCTGGCAGGAAAATATATTGACAAATTACACGGTTAAGGAATAGCAGGAGGAAAAACCATGAAAATTATCGTTACCGGCGGAGCCGGATTTATCGGCGGAAATTTTGTTCATCATATGGTGAATAAGTACCCGGATTACCAGATCATCAATCTGGACCTTTTAACCTATGCAGGGAACCTGGAAACATTAAAGCCTGTTGAGGGAAAGCCTAATTATCAGTTCGTAAAGGGCGACATTGCGGACAGAACCTTTATTTTTGACCTTTTTGAAAAAGAGAAACCGGATGTAGTGGTGAATTTCGCAGCAGAAAGCCACGTAGACCGTTCCATTGAGGACCCGGAAGCATTTGTCAGAACCAATGTTATGGGAACCACCACCCTTCTCGATGCCTGCCGCACCTACGGAATCAAGCGCTACCACCAGGTTTCCACCGACGAGGTTTACGGAGATCTGCCTTTAGACCGGCCCGACTTATTCTTTACGGAGGAAACGCCCCTTCACACCTCCAGCCCTTATTCTTCCTCAAAGGCAGGCGCAGACCTTTTCGTTCTGGCTTACCACAGGACCTTCGGGCTTCCGGTGACTATTTCCAGATGCTCCAATAACTATGGGCCCTACCATTTCCCGGAGAAGCTGATTCCCCTTATTATCAGCCGGGCGCTGGCCGACGAAGAGCTTCCCGTATACGGAACCGGAGAAAATGTAAGAGACTGGCTCCACGTTTCCGATCACTGCGAAGCCATTGACTTAATCCTTCATAAGGGAAAAGTGGGAGAGGTTTACAATGTGGGCGGACATAATGAGCGCACCAACTTGGAGGTAGTAAAGACCATCTTAAAGGCCCTGGATAAGCCGGAAAGCCTGATCCGTTTCGTTACGGACCGTCCAGGCCATGACAGACGCTACGCCATTGATCCGGCAAAGCTGGAAAAAGAGCTGGGCTGGAAGCCGAAATATAACTTTGACACAGGAATCCGCCAGACCATTCAGTGGTATCTGGACAATGAGGACTGGTGGAAGCATATCATCAACGGAGAATATCAGAATTACTTTGATAATATGTACGGAAAGCGGTTATAGGCAAAGGAAAGAGGAAGCATATGAAAGTATTTGTTACCGGAGTAAAAGGCCAGCTGGGCTTTGATGTGGTAAATGAACTGGAAAAAAGAGGCCATGAGGCCATTGGCGTGGACATCGATGAGATGGACATTACGGATGAGGAAAGCGTGAACCGGGTCATAAAGGCCGCGGCTCCCGATGCCGTCATTCACTGTGCGGCCTACACGGCAGTGGACGCTGCAGAGGACAATTTAGAACTGTGCCGGAACGTAAATGCCCGGGGCACGGAGTACATTGCCAGGGTGTGCCGGGAGCTGGACATCCGGATGATGTATATCAGCACGGATTACGTATTCAACGGCCAGGGAACCCGCCCCTGGGAGCCGGATGATAAGAGAGAGCCGTTAAATGTCTACGGTCAGACAAAATACGAAGGCGAGCTGGCGGTTGAGGAAAATTTAACAAAGTATTTTATTGTTCGCATTGCCTGGGTATTCGGGTTAAACGGGAAAAATTTCATAAAAACCATGCTTAATCTGGGACAGACCCATGATAAGCTGACGGTTGTGGCAGACCAGATCGGTTCACCCACCTACACCTATGACCTGGCCCGGCTTCTGGTGGACATGATAGAAACGGAAAAGTACGGCCGCTACCACGCCACCAATGAAGGACTTTGCAGCTGGTACGAATTTGCCTGCGAAATCTTTAAGCAGGCAGGCATGAACGTTTCCGTGGAGCCGGTGACCTCGGACCAGTATCCGTCAAAGGCAAAGCGCCCCATGAACAGCCGTATGAATAAGGATAAGCTGGAAGAAAACGGTTTTGTGCGCCTGCCGTCCTGGCAGGATGCCTTAAAACGGTATTTGCGCGGGTGACAAGCCGGGCGAACATGTTGATCCTTTGCAGGAGAGCATATGGAAATCAAGATCAACGATTACTGGGAACCGGATCATTTCCGGGCGCTGAGTGAGGATAATTACAATATATCCAGAACCTGTGAATACAGGAAAAATGAAATGCACCATATCCACTCCGCCAGCGAAATCCTCTTTATTGAGGAGGGCGCTGCGGAGTATTACGTATGCGGAAAAAAGTATCTTCTGGAAAAGGGAGATATTATGGTGATCGGAGGGAAGGAGCACCACCGAAGACGGATTTTAGAGCTGCCCTTCTTAAGGTACGGCTTATCGGTCCGGCCCTCCTATTATGAAAGCTTAAACCTGGGAGAGGACTTGAAAAAGGTCTTTCAAACTCCTTCCCAGCAGGCCTTTCAGGACCATTACAAAAATGTGGACCCTCAGATATTCGGTCATATTGTGGAGCTTTTAAAGGATTTGTACGGAGAACAGGCAATCCACAAGCCCCTTCGTTCCATGTTCGAGCGGTCTGTCATCACCCAGATTGCCGTGCTGATGTTCCGGGTCTTCGGCCTGGAACGGAAGGAAAGCGAATTATCCGCAATGAATCTGCGGATGGTGGACATTAAAGAATATATTGACACTCATTTCCGGGAGAACCTGGACTTACAGCTTTTGAGCCAGCTTTTTTACCTGCATCCCGCCACAATCAGCAGGGAGTTCAAAAAGTATTTCGGAAAAAACCTCATAAAGTATATTAATACCGTAAGGGTCTGCGAGGCGGCGAACCTGCTTGAGAACACCAATGAAAGCGTCACCGGCATATCTGTAGCCTGCGGGTATGACAGCGTAAATACGTTTCTGCGGCAGTTTAAAGCCGTTATGGAAACAACTCCCCTGCAGTATCGCAGGGCGAGACAGGAATGGAATGAAAAACGACGGGAAGAGTCCAGGGGGCTGTGAGAAATCACAGTCCTCTTTTTAAGTTGAAATTGAAAATCACAAATAAGTAGATCAAGAAATGGTGATTATTGACTAAAATATGTACAGAATAAACAAGCGAAATAATATATGATGAAAACAGCTACAAGAAACCATATAACAATGATTCATGGAGGGATTTTATTATGAAGAAAAGAAGAGTATTTGCAATGCTTCTTTCTGCCGTTACAGCAGCGTCTCTAATGACAGGCTGCGGCGGAAGCGGCCAGAACCAGACAGCAGCATCTTCCGAAAGCGGACAGGCCAAAACCGAGACAAGCGCCGCTAAAGACGGCGGCAGCGGAGAGAAAGTGGCTATTACGGTTTTTGACGGATACGCAGGGGAGGATCCTCACGGGAAGTACATTTACCAGTATGCTGACGAGTACATGAAAGAGCATCCCAATGTCTCCATCGAAATACAGGCGGTCAGCACCAATGACATCTATACAAAGCTTTCCGCTATGGCGGCTACGCCGGATGAGGTTCCCACCATATTTTTCACCTCCGCAGATGCCATTGCCACTCTGCATGACTTAGGACTGACCGCAGATTTAAAGAGTCTTGTTCCCGATGATTTAAAAGCGGAATTTGCCAACGGCGTTGTGGATTCCTGCATGCTGGGCGATGAAATGGCTTATTTCCCTGTTGCAGTACAGCCGACAGCTGTCATCTACAGAATGGACCGTTTTAAGGAAGCAGGCCTGGAGGTTCCAAAGACCTGGGAAGAATTTGTGGCTGATGCAAAGGCCCTTACAAAGGATACGAACAATGACGGACAGATGGATGAGTGGGGATTTGACATGGTAGGCTCCAATAACTCTTCCGGCCAGAGCCGCTTTATGGCATATTTATGGTCCAACGGAATCGACTGCGTGAAGGAAGACGGCGGAAAATGGGTTACAGACATTTCCACAGACCAGAAATTCATGGACGCATTCTCCAGATGGACCAACATGAATGTAGACGGCATCGTTCCTACGGGAATCACAGAAGTGGATTATCCTACGGCTGCCAACTATTTTGCAATGGGCTATACAAGCATGTTCCTTACAGGACCAAACGCCCTTGGCGTGGCTTATGCCAACAATCCTGACTTAAAGGGCAAGCTGGGCTCCTTTAAGATGCCTGGCGATTATCCGGGAACCATGCTGGGAACAGAAGGCTATGCAGTCAGCTCCCATGCCAGCGATGCAGAGAAGGAAGCAGCTATCGATTATCTCCGTTTCTTTGTAGAGCATGATAAAAATATGGAGTTCTGGCAGAGCAGCGGAAAGATTCCTGCCACAGTGGAAGGACAGAAAGCAGAATATATTACCGGAGATGATTACGCAGGATTCTTACAGCAGATCGCAGACGGCTGCCGTCCTACCGTTACCTTTGCAGGAGTCAGCGGCTTAAAGGGCGCATTAGGAAATGCTTATGCTTCCGTATTCTCAAATGAGAAAACAAATGAGGAAGCGGTCAAGACCTTAGTGAGCGACATTGACGAGTTATTAGAAGATTATAACTAAAAATTATTTTGGCCAAAAAATAAATGAACTTTAAAAAGAGGGAGGATTTTTCCTCCCTCAAAATTGAGGAGCACCTTAAGTGCACCCTGATTAAATAAGAAAGAGAGGAGGAAGATTTGATGAATAAAGGCGGAAGTGCCCAAAGGAAAGTCAGGCTGTGGAATGAAGGATACGCTTTTACGCTTCCCATTGTCATCATGCTGGCGGCCCTTATTATTTATCCCATGGTATACGGTTTTTATATCAGCTTTTTTAATACCAACCTTGTTACAAAATGGAATTATGTAGGCTTAAAGTATTATGGGGCGGCGTTTAAGGAAGCGGCCTTTTACCAGTCCGTTCTTCTGACCACGTTTTTCATGCTTCTGGTGGTAGGCGGCCATTTTCTCATGGGCTTTATTCTGGCAAGCCTGCTCAATAAGGAATTTAAGGGCAGAACTGTTTTCCGTGTAATATTCATGCTGCCGTGGTTTTTCCCGGAGGCGGTGGTTGCGCTTCTGTTTACCTGGATCATGAATCCCATGTACGGAATCTTAAACAGCGTTTTAAAAAGCCTTGGAATCATATCCACCAATATTTCCTGGCTGGGAAGCAAGGAGCTGGCGTTCCCGGCGGTGGTTTTTGTATGTATATGGAAGGGATATCCTCTGGTCATGACCATGATTCTGGCAGGACTGCAGAGCATATCCAGGGATTATTACGAGGCAGCGGAAATTGACGGCGCCAATAAGTGGGCTCAGTTCCGCTATATCACCCTCCCCTCCCTAAGGCCCATTCTTTCCACGGTGTTAATCCTTGACTGCGTATGGTGGTTCAAGCAGTATACCCTGGTTTACACCATGACGGCAGGAGGCCCCGGAACTGCTACCAGCTTAATCAGTTTAAGCATTTACGGCACGGCCTTTAATGATTTAAGGTTCGGCAAAGCGGCAGCCTGGGGAATTCTGGTGTTCTTTATCTGTTATCTGATCAGTCTGGTGAGTAAGGCGGTGACAAAGGAAAATGAATAGATCCAAAAAGAAAAAAATCGATCAAGTTCTGACATATGTGATACTGGTCTTTCTGGCCTCCTTTATCGTGGTTCCCGTTCTCTGGATGGTATCCACGGCCTTTAAAACGGAGCCTCAGACCTACTATCCTCAGCCTAAATGGCTGCCGGACCCATTTTCCCTGGAATCCTTTCACAAATTCTTTAACACCTATAATTTCGGGAAAATGACCTTGAACAGCCTTGTGGTATGCCTTTCGGCCATGGTGATCTGCGTGGCCTGCGCCTGTCTGGCAGGCTACGGAGTGACCAGGTTCCGGTTTAAGGGGAAAAACCAGCTCATGAGCTTTCTTCTCATCACCCAGATGTTTCCAAGCGTTATGCTGGTGGTGCCGTTCTATGCGGTGCTTTCCAAGTATCACCTAACCAACACCCTTATGGGTCTGGTGGTGGTGTATGCTGCCACAAACGTGGCTTTCAGCACATGGATGATCGTTTCTTATTTTAAGACCATTCCATTGGAGCTTGACGAGGCGGCGCGGGTGGACGGAGCTTCCAGCTTCCGGATTTTCTGGAACATCATCCTGCCCTTAATTGTTCCGGGGATTGCGGCCGTGGCAATGTTTGTGCTGTTCAACGGCTGGAATGAATATATGTTTTCCTCGGTTCTGGTGTCCAAGGATGAGCTGAAGACTCTGACGGTGGGAATTATCGCATTAAACTCCCAGTATCAGATCAAATGGAATGATTTAATGGCGGCCTCAAGCATATCCAGCCTTCCATTGGTGATTCTGTTTGTGTGCTTCCAGAAATATTTTATTGCCGGAATGACCGGAGGGGCAGTAAAGAGCTGATATATGGAAAACGCCCTGCAGACTTTTTATCGAATATGACTGACTAACGGAGGTAGGAAAATGGATAACATAAAAATCCATGACATTAAGGTTTTTGTAACAGCGCCGGCAAACATCAATCTGGTGGTGGTAAAGGTGGAAACCACGGAGCCGGAGCTGTACGGGTACGGCTGTGCCACATTTACCTGGAGGCATAAAGCGGTGGTGACTGCTGTGGAAGAATATTTACGGCCCCTGCTTAAGGGAATGCCTGTAGATGACATCGAGGGAATCTGGCAGCTGATGATGGGAAGCTCCTACTGGAGAAACGGTCCTGTTTTAAACAACGCCATTTCCGGTGTTGACGAGGCTTTATGGGACATTAAGGGAAAACGTGCCGGAATGCCTCTTTACAGCCTCTTTGGAGGAAAGTGCAGGGAAGGCATTGCCGTATACAGGCACGCCGACGGAAAGTCCATCGAAGAGGTGGAGGAGCGTATCCAGGGCTATCTGGACGAGGGCTACCGCTATATCCGCTGCCACATGGGCACCTATGGCGGCAACTTTGACGGAAAGATACAGCAGATCGTAAAGCCGGATAATGCCTTAGAGGGAGCGTATTTCCATCCCAGAATGTATATGGACAGCGTTTACCGTCTGTTTGACAGAGTCCGCCGGGATATCGGCTGGGGAGTAGAGCTTATGCACGATGTCCATGAGCGCCTGACCCTTGCGGAAACCATGGAGTTTGCCCGGGAGATGGAACAGTATAAGCTGTTTTTCTTAGAGGACAGCCTTCCTCCCGAGCAGGTGGAAGCCTTTAAGGCCCTGCGGTACCATACCACGGTTCCCCTGGCCATGGGAGAACTGTTTACAACCCCAAATGAGTGGAAGACAATTGTACAGAACCAGTGGATTGATTATATCAGAGTCCATTTAAGCGATATCGGAGGCTTAACTCCTGCCAGAAAGCTGGCCCACTTCTGTGAAGCCTATGGAGTGCGCACCGCATGGCATGGGCCAAATGACTTATCTCCTATCGGAATGGCGGCTCAGATGCACTTAGACCTTCACAGCCACAACTTCGGCATCCAGGAATTTTCCGGGTTCAGCCAGGCGGAGCAGGAGGTATTTCCAGGCTGTCCCTGCGTCAGGGACGGATATGCCTATGTAAACGACAGGCCGGGCATCGGTGTGGGCTTTGATGAAAAGGCGGCAGAGAAGTATCCTGAGATTGCCATGGACCACAGCTGGCTGTATGCAAGGCTTCCTGACGGAACCCCTGTAAGGCCATAAAAGTATAGGGCCATAAGAGGTGTAGGGCCGAGATATAGGGTTATAAGAGATATAAGGCCGTGAGCGCATAGGGTAGAAAGACACAGGCAGGCGCATAGCCGGAATGTAAAAAAACGTTTCGGCTTCGCTTGCATTTTTTTCGCTTTCGTGATACAATAGCTAAATGCCGTAAATAAGGTGGTTTTTTATAAAAAAAGATTGACGAATCCTGCCGCGTGTGTTATAGTAATTGGGCGAATGGAAGAGCTTAGGTCTTTTTTTTATGCTCAAAATTGTTTGTTGCAGAGAAAAAGACTGAAACACAACAACGAAAATTTAAGTGGAGGTGGAAGTCGTGCGCACAAAGATCACACTGGCATGTACTGAATGCAAACAGCGGAATTACAACATGACCAAGGATAAGAAGACTCATCCGGACAGAATGGAAACCAAGAAGTATTGCAGATTTTGTAAGAGCCATACAATGCACAAGGAAACGAAGTAATCGGTTTGTAAAGGACGTGAAATTATGGGAGATACAGTGAACAACGAGGGCGCTCAGAAGAAGAACTTTTTTAAAGGTTTAAAGGTTGAGTTTGCAAAAATCGTTTGGCCTGACAAAGACACCGTAACGAAACAGACGATCGCTGTAGTATCATCATCGATTGCTTTAGGACTGATTATCGCGATTCTTGATTTTGTCATCAAGTTTTGTCTCAGTTTTGTCTTATAATTCGTAAGGGTTAAGGTGAGTTTATGTCAGAAGCACATTGGTATGTAGTCCATACCTATTCAGGTTATGAGAACAAGGTAAAAGTCGACATTGAGAAAACTATCGAAAACAGAAACCTGCAGGATCAGATTCTGGAGGTATCGGTTCCGCTGGAATCCGTCATTGAGCTTAAAAATGGCGTTGAGAAAAAGGCTGATAAAAAGATGTTCCCCGGCTACGTACTGATTCACATGGTCATGAATGATGACACATGGTATGTGGTTCGTAATACCCGCGGAGTGACAGGCTTTGTAGGTCCCGGATCAAAACCGGTTCCTCTGACAGAAGAAGAGATGGATAAGCTTGGATTCAAGAATGAAGAAATCATTGTTGGCTTTGAAGTGGGAGATACCGTTGTGGTAACTTCCGGTGCATGGAAGGATACGGTTGGTGCTGTCAAGTCCATCAACGAGAGTAAGAAAACCATCACCATGACCGTCGAAATGTTCGGCCGGGAAACACCGGTAGAACTGAGCTTCGGCGAAGTGAAGAAGATGTAACAAGTAAAAGCGGCTTATATTCGTATGAGCTCGTGGGAGGGAAATCCCCGACAATACCACATTTATTTAGGAGGTGCCTAATTATGGCAAAGAAAGTAACAGGATATATCAAATTGCAGATTCCAGCAGGAAAGGCTACACCAGCTCCTCCTGTAGGTCCGGCACTTGGACAGCACGGCGTAAACATCGTACAGTTTACAAAGGAATTTAACGCAAGAACAGCAGACCAGGGAGACTTAATCATTCCTGTTGTTATCACTGTTTATGCTGACAGAAGCTTCAGCTTCATCACCAAAACTCCGCCGGCAGCTGTATTATTGAAGAAAGCCTGCAAGCTTAAATCCGGATCTGCGGTTCCGAACAAGACAAAGGTAGCTACAATTTCCAAGGCTGAATTACAGAAGATCGCTGAACTGAAGATGCCTGACTTAAATGCAGCATCTGTTGAGGCAGCTATGAGCATGATCGCCGGTACCGCAAGAAGCATGGGTATCACGGTTGAGGCTTGAGTTTCTTAGAGAAGCCAAGCGAAGCGCCGGCTGAACTTAGAAACTCAAGTGGTTCGATGAGCATTTAGGCCAATCGGACTTCCTTGCAGCAGTTGGCGAAGCTTTAAAAACGTGGGAGGGAAAATCCCCGACAATACCACTAGGAGGTTATTTAGAATGAAAAGAGGAAAAAGATACGCAGAGGCAGCAAAGACAGTAGATCGTTCTGTTCTCTACGATGCACCGGCAGCAATCTCTTTAGTAAAGACCAATGCAAGTGCTAAATTTGATGAAACAATTGAAGCTCATATCAGAACCGGTTGTGACGGACGTCACGCAGACCAGCAGATCCGTGGTGCGGTTGTACTTCCTCACGGAACAGGCAAGACCGTTCGTATTTTAGTTTTCGCTAAGGGACCTAAGGCTGACGAGGCTGAGGCAGCAGGCGCAGACTATGTTGGAGCAGAGGAACTGATTCCGAAGATCCAGAACGAAGGATGGTTGGATTTTGATGTAGTTGTTGCTACCCCAGACATGATGGGTGTTGTAGGCCGTCTCGGACGTGTCCTGGGACCAAAGGGCTTAATGCCAAACCCAAAAGCTGGTACTGTTACCATGGACGTAACAAAGGCAATCAACGATATCAAAGCCGGTAAAGTTGAGTACAGACTTGATAAGACAAATATTATCCACGTGCCAGTTGGAAAAGCTTCTTTCACAGAAGAACAGATAGCGGACAACTTCCAGACGCTTATTGATGCAATCATCAAGGCAAGACCTAGTACAGTTAAGGGCTCTTATTTAAAGAGCGTTACCCTGGCTTCCACCATGGGACCTGGCGTAAAGCTGAACGTAGCAAAATTAATGAACTAGTTTTGAATTGTGGTTGACATTGATTATAAATAATGTTATGCTATACAAAGTATTGACTGCCGAAGACAGCAGGTGCCGCAAGGCATAAGGTGTAAACGCCTGCCGAGGAACATACAAGAATCATTTTTATAAATGAATTGTAGACCTCTCTGTCCATCGGACGGAGAGGTTTTTCTTTGCGGTTTATACGAGCGGGTTCTGCGGGCAGCCGCCGGACTCAGACTAAACAGGAGGTAAACCATAATGGCAAAAGTTGAATTAAAACAGCCAATTGTAAGCGAGATCAAGGAATTGCTGGACGGCGCTGAGACAGCTGTAGTTGTAGACTACCGCGGTATCACCGTTGCACAGGATACCGAGCTTCGTAAGAAATTAAGAGAGGCCGGCGTTTCCTACAAGGTATATAAAAATACCCTGATCCGTTTCGCTGCTAAGGGTACGGCATTTGAAGCTTTAGACCCGAATCTGGAAGGACCTACAGCAATCGCTGTATCCAAGACAGATGCAACAGCTCCAGCGAGAATCCTGGCTGAATTCGCTAAGACAGCTCCGGCTCTTGAAATCAAGGGCGGCGTTGTAGAAGGCATTTACTATGATGCAGCAGGTATGGGGAAGATCGCCAGCATTCCATCCAGAGAAATCCTTCTCGGGAAATTGCTTGGAAGCATCCAGTCTCCTATTACAAACTTTGCCCGTGTGCTTAAGCAGATTGCAGACGGCCAGGGCGGGGAAGCAGCAGAGGCATAATTTTCTTAATGAAAGCAGACAAAGTGCTGCTTGAATCCGGAAAATCAGCCGTTCGATGAGCGAGGGCGAATCGAACTTTCAAAAAAACAAACATATTAATTACGGAGGTATATTATCATGGCAAAGTTAACAACAGCTGAGTTTATTGAAGCGATCAAAGAATTATCTGTATTAGAATTAAACGAATTAGTAAAGGCATGTGAGGAAGAGTTCGGTGTATCTGCAGCAGCAGGCGTAGTAGTTGCAGCAGCAGGTCCTGCAGCAGAGGCTGAGGAGAAGACAGAATTCGACGTAGAATTAACCGAGGTTGGTCCTAACAAGGTTAAAGTTATCAAGGTTGTTCGTGAAGCTACCGGCTTAGGCTTAAAGGAAGCAAAAGACGTAGTTGACGGCGCTCCTAAGGTATTAAAGTCCGGCATCTCCAAGGAAGAGGCTGAGCAGATCAAGACTTCCTTAGAAGCTGAAGGCGCAAAGGTTACTTTAAAGTAATTTTTATCCGCGATGATTCAGGACAGGGTCCCTACCTTTTAGCAGGTATGGGCCCTGCTTTAATTTTTGCACGACTCATAGTCTAAAATAACAGAATAGTCTTGACAATTTTGACTATTCGCGTTAGAATATACGTGTATTATCGAATGGATTTATGATTTCACATATTTTTGTAAGTCATTATTTTCGGATGATGATTTACAAAAATATGTGATTTTCGTATCAGGCGATATATCAAATAATTTTTTTATTTTAGGAGGTACGCGTTATGAACAACGGTACAGTAAAATGGTTTAATGGTGCTAAGGGATATGGTTTCATTGTTAACGATGCAACTGGCGAGGAAGTTTTCGTTCATTTCTCCGGTATCGTTGCTGATGGTTACAAGACTCTGGAAGAAGGCCAGAAAGTAACCTATGAGACGACAGAAGGAAACCGTGGCCTGCAGGCAGTAAACGTTTGCTTGGCTTAATGAAATTTTAGATTTTAAGGTGATCAACAAGGGCTGTTCCCCATTTTCAAATGGAGAGCAGCCCTTGTTCACGTGGAATTAAAGGGCAGGCCGGGCGGCGGCTTTGCTTTTCCGGGAAGGAAAAGTTTCGGTTTTATTTTCCTGACATAGACCATAGATTTAATAATAATGGCAGAAAGCCGGGCTTATGGAATTATGAAAATCAGATGGAAAGCAGTCTGCTTTTTGGCTGTTTTAATGTTGGATATTTTTTGTGTGAAAGCGATGCACCGGTCTTATACAGAGACAAAGGATACACTGTTCCTCCCTGCGGATGCGGGCGCTGATGCAAAGGATGAAGTTCGGAGACAGTTTTCCGGAGATAAGCAGATCGCACTGAGTTTTGACGATGGGCCTCATTCCGTTTATACGCTCAAGCTTTTAGATGGGCTGCGCAAGCGGGGCGTCCATGCCACATTTTTTCTGCTGGGGGAAAATGTAGCTGGCAAAGAGGCCATTGTGAAGCAGATGCAGGAGGATGGCCACCTGATCGGCAACCATGGATTTTCTCATGTGCAGATGAGCAAAGAATCGGTGACAACGGCCTGTGAACAGATCGAGATGAATAACCAGCAGATCGAAGCCATTACCGGGGTACGGCCTCAGTATATGCGCCCTCCCTACGGTTCCTGGACCGAGGAACTGGAATGCACCACCAATATGGATGTGGTGATGTGGGACTTGGACCCAAGGGACTGGAAGGTACAAAACACAAAAAAAATCGTGCGTTACGTTGTAAAGCACGTGGAGCCGGGAGATATTATCCTTCTTCACGACGTATACCCCACCTCCGTGGAAGCGGCCCTTGAGGTGATCGATACGTTGACGAAGCAGGGATATACTTTCGTTACGGTGGATGAGCTTATGATAGACTGAGGATTTGAGTTTTTTCGTATGGATTGTTATATGGAGGGAGTGTGAGATAGCGCGTGCGGGAGGGGAACTCAAAAACTGCACATGTTATCTCACATTTTCCATTTGATGCTGTTCTTGCAGGCCTTTACCCCAAACCGGACCTGTCTCTTAAAACCGGAATTCCTGCTCCACAAGTTTTTCCGCATATTCTTCTATGGCATCCTCAATTTTCCGGTAGGTTTCAAGGACTTCTTTCCCCTTTTCGGTTAAATGAGTTCCTCCGTGCCGGCTTCCTCCTTTTTCAGAGATAACAACGGGAAATCCCAATTCTTCCTCCAGCGTCCGAACCATTCGGATCGCTTTAGGATAGGAGATACCCGTATATTCCGTCGCTTTTTTTATGGATTCGCACATTTCAATGGCATCAAGCATTTCTTTTACGCCTTTGCCAATAAAAATTTTATCTTTGCCGATCCTTATTCTAGTAATAACACGCATGATTAATCACCCCGAACTTTACTATACAAAGATTTTGGGTTTATGGCAAGCGGAACGCGGAAGAATTAGAATGTTTTTATCTCAGTAATTTTTGCAGGCTGATAGATTAATATATTTATATCGTGGAATTTATATCGGGAAAACCTGACTCTCTGGGCTCCGTCCGGAAACCGTAAGCGCCGCATGTGCCCTTATAGTTCCCGTGCTTGACAAAAGAACGAGTTATGTCCATAATGAAGCTGGAGCGGTAAAGCGTAAAAAAGTTTAAAACGATAGAGCTAAAAGAAGTTTAAAATAATAAAGCATAAGAGAAGTTTAAAACAGATAGAAAGATATTAGGATTACGGGAGAGGGAAAATGGACTTATTTGATTATATGAGAGAGAGCACCATGGAAAAGGAATCCCCCCTTGCGTCAAGGCTTCGGCCGTCGACGCTTGATGAGGTAGTTGGGCAGCAGCACATCATTGGAAAGGACAAGCTGCTTTACCGCGCCATAAAGGCGGACAAGCTGGGATCCGTGATTTTCTACGGCCCTCCGGGAACCGGAAAGACCACCCTGGCAAGGGTCATCGCCAACACCACCAGCGCGGATTTTAAGCAGTTAAATGCTACGGTGGCAGGGAAAAAGGATATGGAGGAGATCGTAAAGGAGGCAAAGGATTCCCTGGGAATGTATGGGAAAAAGACCATTTTGTTTGTAGACGAAATCCATCGTTTTAATAAGGGACAGCAGGACTATCTCCTTCCCTTTGTGGAGGACGGGACCCTCATCCTTATCGGAGCCACGACGGAAAATCCTTATTTTGAGGTAAATGGAGCTCTTCTTTCCAGGTCCAGGGTTTTTGAACTGAAAACTCTGGAAAAGGATGATATCAAGGAGCTGATTCATCGGGCTGTCTATGATAAGGATAAGGGAATGGGCTCCTATGGAGCAGTCATTGATGAGGATGCCATGGAATTTCTGGCCGATGTGTCCAATGGGGATGCGAGGGCGGCCTTAAATGCGGTGGAGCTTGGAGTCATGACCACGGACCGGGACCCCTCGGATGGAAAAATCCACATTGATATTGAAGTGGCTCAGGAGTGCATTCAGAAGCGGGTGGTCCGTTATGACAAGACAGGGGACAATCACTATGATACGATTTCCGCGTTTATTAAGAGCATGAGAGGGTCGGACCCGGATGCGGCGGTGTATTACCTTGCCCGGATGCTGTATGCGGGAGAGGATATTAAGTTTATTGCCAGAAGAATCATGATCTGCGCTGCGGAGGACGTGGGAAATGCCGATCCCCAGGCTCTTGTGCTGGCGGTTGCGGCGGCTCAGGCGGCGGAGAGGCTCGGGCTTCCCGAGGCCCAGATTATTTTGGCCCAGGCGGTCACCTATGTGGCTTCCGCTCCCAAAAGCAATGCGGCCTGCGAGGCGGTATTCGAGGCTTTGGATGCGGTAAAGAACCAGAAAACCATGCCGGTTCCGGCTCATTTGCAGGATTCCCATTATAAGGGGGCGGCGAAGCTGGGTCACGGGCTGGGGTATCTTTATGCCCACGATTACCCCAACCATTATGTGAAACAGCAATATCTTCCGGATGGAATGGAGGGGACCGAGTTTTACCGGCCTACGGATAACGGCTATGAACGGAAAATAAAGGAGCACTTGAGTTTTATAAAAAAATAACTTTTCTTTTTTCATGATTGGGTATATAATATGCGTATTATACAGCCTGATTTATCGTGATTTGGGCCGGAATTGTTTCCGGCCATCTGTTTGCGGTATTCTATCGTGAATCATTCCCAAGCTTATGAAACAATTGTTATAAGGAATCCTGAAGGAGAATAATATGCGTGAAAAATTACAAACATTGCCATTAACGGAATTAAAGGAGCTTGCAAAAGCCCGTGGAATCAAGGGCTGCAGCACTTTGCGTAAAGCTGAAATTATAAATTTACTTTGTGAAATAGAGGAAGGGGTTCCTGCAGCAGGCGCTTCGCAGGGGGACATTTTGGTAGAAAAGGCGGCAGATACAGGAAAGACGGAAAATACGAAAGCCCAGGGAGCTCCGGAAGCTCAGGCTGAGGAAGCACCTGTAAAGGAAGAGTCCATAACGGAAGCGCCTATAAAGGAAGTACCGGTAAAGGAGGTTCCGACTAAGGAAGCTCCTAAGGCTTTTACACCGGCAGAGGATAATCAGGTCCGCACGGGAAACGCGAGATCGCCGCGGCAAAACCAGAATGTAAACGGAATGGGCCAGCCGTCCCAGAATGGGGGAGGAATGAACCAGCACAGTCCTATGGCCGGGGACCAGCAGGTAGGGGCTGCCGGGGCAGGCCAGAGAAAGACAGTTGTCCGTTCCTACCGTCCGGATGCCCAGCAAAGGCCTGCATCGTCTTACCGTCCGGCTCCGTCAATCCCGCAGGAAGCCCCTGTGAGAAACGAGGTCCGTCAGGATTATGTCCAGGAGGAGCCGAGAGCAGATTTTCAGCCCAGCCCTGAGCTGCAGGAGCTGGACAGCGGCATAGAGGCCCGCGGTATTTTAGAGGTCATGCCGGATGGCTTTGGCTTCATCCGCTGCGAGAATTATCTTCCTGGAGAGAATGACGTCTATGTGGCGCCGTCTCAGATCCGCCGTTTTAATATGAAAACAGGCGATATCATCCACGGAAGCCGCAGAGTAAAAACGGCCGCAGAGAAATTTGCAGCACTTTTGTATGTAAAGCAGATCAACGGTTATCCCACCAGCGCAGCAGAGCGCCGTCCCAACTTTGAGAACATGACGCCCATATTCCCGGATGAAAGGCTTCATATGGAGACACCGGGAGGAAAGAGTTCTACTGCTATGCGTGTCCTGGACCTTTTGGCCCCCATAGGAAAGGGCCAAAGAGGTATGATCGTCTCCCCGCCAAAGGCAGGTAAGACGACCCTCTTAAAGCAGGTGGCAAAGGCCATAACCATAAATCACCCGGATATCCATCTCATGATCCTTTTAATCGATGAGCGTCCCGAGGAGGTTACGGATATTAAGGAATCCATTACGGGAAATAACGTGGAGGTCCTTTATTCCACCTTTGACGAGCTTCCGGAGCGCCATAAGAGGGTGTCGGAAATGGTAATCGAACGCGCCAAACGCCTTGTGGAGCATGGCAGGGATGTGGTGATTCTCTTAGACAGCATCACCCGTCTGGCAAGAGCTTATAACTTGACGGTGGCCCCCAGCGGCCGTACACTGTCCGGCGGTCTGGACCCGGCGGCGCTTCATATGCCCAAGCGTTTCTTTGGAGCGGCCAGAAATATGAGGGAGGCAGGCAGCCTGACCATTCTCGCCACTGCACTTGTGGATACGGGAAGCCGTATGGACGACGTGATCTATGAGGAGTTTAAGGGAACAGGAAACATGGAGCTGGTTCTTGACCGGAAGCTGTCGGAAAAGAGGATTTTCCCGGCCATCGATATTCTGAAATCAGGCACCAGAAGAGACGACTTACTGCTCACCAGGGAAGAGGCGGAGGCCGTTGACGTTATCCGGAAAGCCACCAATACCTTAAAGCCTGAGGATGCTGTGGAAAAGATACTGGACTTATTTGCCAGAACAAGGACCAACCGGGAATTTGTGGAAACCTCTAAAAAAATGCGGTTTTTCTAGGGATAAATACTTGCATTAAAAAATATTCTATGTTATACTATACAAGCTGTTTATTAGACGAAGTCGGTTTACTGACCGCGATTTAATAGAAATCAAAGTAGGTGAGGTGAAAATCATGAAAGAAGGAATCCATCCAAATTACTACCAGGCGAAGGTTACCTGCAACTGCGGTAATGAATTCGTAACCGGTTCTACAAAGCAGGATATCCACGTAGAAGTTTGTTCTAAATGCCATTCATTCTACACCGGCCAGCAGAAAGCCGCTGCCGCTCGTGGACGTATTGATAAATTCAATCGTAAATATGGCGTTAAGGCTGAGGCATAATTTCTTTGATGAGTGCAAGCGAAGCAGGCATGAGTTCAGGAAATCAGCCGTCTGATGTGCCCAGGGCGTATCGGACTTCCTTACTATATCAGGAGCAAAGAAAAGGTTGAGTTTGGTGGAAACACTTTAGCTCAGCCTTTTTTGAAATTAGAATGCCCGGAAAGGTGGTTTGGCGTATGAAGTATTCAGGGATCGGCGGACAGGCCGTGATCGAAGGTGTTATGATGAAAAATGGGGATGAGTATGCCACCGCCGTCCGAAAACCGGACGGAACAATAGAAGTAAAAAAAGATACTTATGTCAGCATGGGAGAAAAGGTGAAGCTCTTTTCCCTGCCGTTTATCAGGGGAATTTTCAGCTTTGTGGATTCCATGGTCCTCGGCATGAAGGCGCTGACTTTTTCCGCCAGCTTTTTCGAGGATGACGAGGAGGATTTGGAGCCTACGAAATTTGAAAAGCTGATGGAGCGGCTGTTCGGGGAGAAGATGGAAAAGGCGCTTATGAGCATTGTCATGGTATTTTCCGTGATAATGGCTATCTGCATTTTTATGGTGCTTCCCCTGTTTCTTGCCGGCGTGTTTAAGCATTTTGTCACCTCCCATACGGTACTGGCGATTATTGAGGGATTTATCCGCATCGGAATATTTATCGCATATATCAAGATTGTTTCACGGATGGAGGACATCCGCCGGACATTCATGTACCACGGAGCCGAACATAAGTGTATTAACTGCCTGGAGCACGGGCTGGAGCTGAACGTGGAAAATGTGAGGAACAGCTCCAAGGAACATAAGCGGTGCGGAACCAGCTTTCTGTTGATCGTCATGATCATCAGCATCCTGTTTTTCATGGTAATCAGAGTGGATACGGTATTCCTGCGGGTTTTGAGCCGGATCATCCTGATTCCGGTCATTGCCGGAGTGTCCTATGAATTTCTGCGGCTGGCCGGCAGAAGCGATTCAAAGCTGGTAAACTTATTGAGCCGTCCCGGCATGTGGATGCAGGGACTTACTACCAAGGAACCGGATGATGATATGATTGAAATCGGCATCGCCTCCGTGGAAGCGGTGTTTGACTGGAAAGCATTTTTAAATAAGAATTTTCCGGAGAGCCGGGCATGAATCTGACGCTGCAGGCTTTATTGGAAGAGGGAACGGAAGCGCTTTTTAAGGCAGGGGTTGAGGAAGCTTCTCTTGACGCCAAGTATCTGCTTTTTGAGGCATTTCAAACGGATATGACCCATTTTCTCCTGGACAGAAACAGGACGCTGCCGGAGACGGATTCTGCCGTGAAAGCAGCAGAGGAATACCGCGCCATGATCAGAAGGAGGGCGGAGAGGATTCCCCTGCAGCAGATCACCGGAAGCAGGGAATTTATGGGGTTGGAATTTTATGTAAATGAACATGTGCTGATTCCACGCCAGGATACAGAGACGCTGGTGGAACGTGTGTTAAGGGATTATAAGGGAAAGAATCCGGAAATTCTGGATATGTGCTCCGGAAGCGGCTGCATCGCTGTCAGCCTGGCGCTGCTTGGCGGGTTTGACCGCGTCACAGGGGCGGATATTTCACCGGAGGCTCTTAAAGTAGCAGAAAAAAATGCAGAGCATCTTATGGGAGTGAAGAAAATCACCCTGGTGGAAAGCGACTTGTTTGGTTCTTTTCCTAAGGACAGGAAATTTGATGTCATTGTGTCGAATCCTCCTTATATCCCGACAAAAGTTATAGAGGAGCTGCAGCCGGAGGTCCGGGATCATGAACCCATGCTTGCTCTTGACGGCAAGGAAGACGGTTTGTATTTTTATAGAAGACTGGCTTTGGAAAGCGGGAACCTTTTAAAGCCGGGCGGGGCTGTTTACTTTGAAATCGGTTACGATCAGGGAGAGGCTGTAAGCGGTCTTTTAAGAGAGGCCGGTTTTAAGGATATTCAGGTGATTCAGGATGCGGCCGGGCTGGACCGGGTGGTATGTGCAATTTTTGTTTAAATATGGGCAGCGGCCCTTTTTGTGAGATTCAGGAGGTTATGGATGTTTGATCGATTAGATGATATATTGATTCATTATGAAGAATTAATGCAGGAGCTTAACAATCCGTCGGTTACGGAGGACCAGAACCGTTTCCGGAAGCTGATGAAAGAGCAGGCGGATTTAGCGGATCTTGTGGAAGCTTATACCCAGTATAAGAAAGCGAAGCAGACCGTAGAGGACAGTCTGGCTCTTTTGGAAGAGGAAAGCGACGAAGAGATGAGGGAAATGGCAAAGGAGGAACTGTCCGATGCCAAGAAAGAGATTGAGGAGCTGGAGAACCAGCTTAAGATCCTTCTTTTACCCAAGGACCCCAATGATGATAAGAACATCATTCTGGAAATCCGTGCCGGCGCCGGCGGCGATGAGGCGGCTTTGTTTGCCTCGGAGCTGTACCGCATGTATGTGAACTATGCGGAGGGCCAGCATTGGAAGGTAGAGCTGATCAGTGTAAATGAAAATGGAATCGGCGGCTTTAAGGAAGTGGTTGCCATGATCACAGGCAAAGGCGCTTATTCCAAGATGAAATACGAAAGCGGTGTCCACCGCGTCCAGCGTGTTCCGGAAACGGAGAGCGGCGGAAGAATCCATACCTCCACGGCAACCGTAGCGGTAATGCCAGAGGCGGAAGAGGTGGATGTTGTCATTGAGGATAAGGATGTGCGGATCGATGTTATGCGCGCCTCCGGAAACGGCGGACAGTGCGTCAATACCACGGATTCCGCCGTCCGTCTGACCCATATGCCCACCGGCATCGTGATCTACAGCCAGACGGAGAAATCCCAGCTTCAGAATAAGGAAAAAGCATTCCGCCTGCTGCGTTCCAAGCTGTATGATATTGAGCTGGAAAAACGGCAGAATTCGGAAGCAGAGGAGAGAAGAAACCAGATCGGTACGGGCGACCGTTCCGAGAAGATCAGGACCTATAACTTCCCTCAGGGCCGGGTGACGGACCACAGAATCAAGCTGACCCTTTATAAGATTGATTCCATTATGAATGGGGATATTCAGGAGCTTCTGGATTCTCTGATTGCAGCTGATCAGGCTATGCGCTTGAGCAAGCTAAACGAAGAGGGATAAGTATATCCGGTTTTTTATTGCTTTCTATCGCCTGAAGATGAGGCTTTGAGGTTATGAGGCCGTGGAAACGGCGGATAGTATGGAGCAGGGGCTTGGAAGGTCAGAATGGCCTAAGGGGAAATTTATGGAATTATTATAAATTTATTATAAATATTGATTGTATTGAAAAGACCAGTCGGCAAAAGACTGGTCTTTTTTCATATAGGAAAGTCCATCCTATACGATAAAAACCCTCCGGGAGGATCGCACTGCGGCGGTAGGGTTGGATGTCGCAGAAGCGACCCGCCGCAGGCGGGATTCTTTCTTGTCTCATAGAAAATTACGTCCTATGAGATAAAAAGCCCTCCGGGCAGAATGCGCATGCCGCTTAAGAGAAAGATGTCACTAAAGTGACAGCGCGTCAGCACTAGAGTCCCACAAGTCAGACTCTTTCTTGATGATGATTAATTATCAGCAGACCATCATTGAGTCTTTTTCTCGTTAGCTGGCTTGCTGAAAGACTGAGGATATTATATACTACATTGGTTAGTCAAAACTAACTATAATTATATACAAGGAGGACTGTATGAGAAACGGAAACAACGTTAAACTACTGGCGGCCTTGACTGCCATGACGCTGACATTTCCTATCCAGCCGTTCGCGGGGGAGTGGAGGCAGAGTGGAGACAGGTGGCAATATATTCTGGAGGACGGCCGGGAACAGAGAAATTCATGGCTGAAAACAGATGATGGAAAATGGTATCATTTTGATGAGAACGGAATGATGACAACAGGATGGTACCAGGACGAGGATCAAATCTGGTACTATCTGGAGGCGGATGGTTCCATGGCCTCCGGCTGGAAACAGGTGGAGGGAAAGTGGTATTACTTAGAGCCGAACGGTTCCATGGCCTCTGGCTGGAAACAGATTGACGGAAAATGGTATTATCTGGATAAGCAGTCAGGAGAGACTGTAGTAAATGGTTATACGCCAGACGGATACTATGTGGACGGCAGCGGGGCCTGGAACGGCGCTTCGTCCCGCAATTACAGCGATGACAGTGATTCTGACAGCAAAGACGATTGGAATAACAGTCCTGCAGAGAACGGAAACAATCAGCCGGGGGGAGGAAATAGAAATTCCGGAAACAATGGGATTGATGGCGGGAACCAGGGCGGAGGAAATCAGAACGGCGAAAATCCCTGGGAAAACAATAGCCCTGTCATTATGGAACAAAGCGGGATAATATCTGTCTTGGGTCTTCCATATGCAGTAGTATCCTTTTCCGACCAGACAGAGGGGATGGAGACGTTCCGTTATTCCATAGCAGGGAAAGACGCCACATCGTCCGTTACCCCTGTGACGGCCTCCGGAAGAACCGTAAAAGTACCTTTGCCGGATGCAAATACCCACACACTCGCCATAACTTCCGGGAAGTGGACCGTTTCTCTTATTGCGCTGGGAGAGCCGGGAAAGAGCACCGCGGCAGCAGGAGAAGTTGCTGAATCGGGCTTTTCCATTCCGTCCGATCTTCCCTATGTGGTGATTACAAAGGCAACCATTCCCCTGACCCAGTATATAAAATTTATCCGGGATGGAGAAACCATCTTCATAAAATCCTCCATAACCACAGTGGACGATGCCCTGCAGGTTCAGAGCCTGGAAAAGACGGAGAGCCAGGACCTGGAAGAGGAAGAAAGCCACATTCTGGTGGAGGAAGATAACCAGAGCACATTCTCTCTTAAGGCCATGGCCTCCGATGCGGTGGCAAGTGCTACTACTGCGCCTCCCGCCAGTCTGGAGGGAAAGGAAGAGACGGCCTCAATTGCCGTATTGTTTGATTTGGCGGCCAATAACATAATTGCAGATAATCTGGGAATCAGAACCTCATCTGTAGAGGCGTTTCTGTCTAAATGGGAACCTTTGGAGAAATTGATCGCCTTAAATGAAGACTTAACTCTGAGTACAGAGGTAAAAGACTTAAAAACAAGAAGCTGGAAGAAAGCTGCGGGACTGCCCAGATATGTGAAGTATTTAACAGATAAAGGCGGTTACGGAACAAAGGTTGAGCTTCTGACAGGAAAAACAGACAATACCAACCCGCCTGAGCTGTCCATTTCCCCGTCCCTGAGAGGAACGGGTACGGTTATAGGGCTCAGTGAGGAAAATGAATCCTGGTACCGTTCCATCACTGAAATAGAGATTCCTTACAGTGAAACCAAGACCCACTACTATCAGGAAAACAATACTTTGTCTTCCGATGGCAGAACCATTACCCTGGGAGTAGACGCCATCAGCGGTCCCATGAATTACGCCGGGACTTATGAAGTGACCATCCATTCCTTTGGATTTGATGATGTGAAAGGCACTCTTTCTGTAGTGGAACAGGCTCCGGTCTTCACGCCCACATGGGATGACAGCAAGGGCTGGCTCAAGTTAAAAGCAAGCTTCAGCTACTATGCAGACAGGATAAAAGCAGTTGTTGTAAATGGGAACCGGCTGGAGTCCGGTGATTTTACGACGGATATTAACAGCATTTATATTCCTTACCGTTATCTGGTAAACGGAAAAAATACATTTGAAATTCAGGCAGAGGGCTACGAAAACGCCAGCTTTGAAGTTGAATCTCCGGAAGTATTTACCACGCCTAAGAAAGTGCCGGCTGTTATGGCCAATGAAGTCATAGGCGGCGCCTCCGCCATCGTGTTCAACATCGGCGCTTATCAGGAGGGGAGCGAGGAAATGCAGTGGTTCCAGGCCCTGGAGGCAAGCCATCTCAAGCTGTCATATGGGTATGGGACAGTAGCTGCTCTTTCTCTCACCAAAGGGGAAAACAGCTTTACGGTTACTGCAGACAGCACTACAATGTCCGTATATAACAATTATACCATGCAGGTCACTGTACCGGGATATGACATAGTGACCGTAACCTTTACGCCTGTAAATGCGGCGCCTGATGTTGCACAGCAATGGAATATGCAGAATTACAGCCTGAAGCTTACCAGTGCTTCCAATGCCTTTTATTTGAGCTCTGACGTGAAAAGGGTGGTTTTAAATGGAAAGGAACTGAAAAAGGGAGAAAGCCTGGACTATACGGCTTCCTACAGTGATGGGATTGAAATTTTTGCCCATAATTTTACAGCAGGAGAATCCTATAGAATTGAGCTTTATGCGTCCTCTTATGCCGTAAAGGTATTGGAGGGGACGGTACCGGAAAGTCTGGCAGCTCCTTTGGAGGCCCCGGTACTTAAGGTGGAATCCGTTCCAAAGGGAAGCAATGTGGTGGTTCAGGCATTGGGAGAGGCAGACATATGGCTGGATAAGATCAGCTCGGTAACTGTGGCAAGTTCCTCTACCTCCACCGGAAGCGCCGCCGCTTATACGAAAACAACAGATGGACTGATTTTAAATTCCAGTAATTTTTACTATTCCGGAGTCTATACCATCACAGTGAAAGCCGATGGTTACCGGACGGTTCAGGCGGAAGTGAAGATTTTGAATACGGTTGGAGTTACAGGTAAGGTTAACTATGATACAGAATCCCTGGAACTGACGGCTGATTATGCTGTTTTTTATGAAAAGGCTGCCGTATTCTTAAATGGAACCAAGCTGATGAAAGGGGAAGGATATACGGTAAAAGACAAAGTTCTTTCTATTCCGGCTAAATTGCTGACCGAGGAGAATAACCATCTTGTTTTGGATAATGAAGATTACCAAAAGGTGGAAATGGACTTTGAAAAGTATATTGCCGCAAACCCGGCTCCAAAGCTGGAAGTGGAAAAGGGAAGCTCTATGTCTGGTGAAGATGTAATTGTCCTGAATGTGGAAAATGCAGATCCGGAATGGTGGGATTCTCTGGACAGCACCTGCATTTCTGTGAAGGTTTCTTCCAGCAATCAGAAGGTTTCCTCACTCACTAAGAATTCCGCCGAAAAGAGTCTGACGATTGGGCTGACATCCGCCCTGTCGTATTCCTCTGAATATACCATAACAATTTCGGTACCGGGACATCTTTCCTGCAGCGATACTTTCAAACCGTATCAAAAAGTCCCTGAAATAAACTGGGATTGGCAGGATAATGGAGACCTGAAGCTTGTCACCGATAAATATTCATATTTCAGCAGTTCATATATCGAAGTTTATCTGGATGATGAAAAGCTGGCTCCTGATGAGGATTATAGTCTGGATATGTATGCGTCACCGGCCAGCTTGACTATTTTTGCGGAGAACTTTACCTCAGGGGAGCATTCCGTAAGGATAATTCGTACGGGCTCTTCCAATTATGAGCCGTATGAAATAACGGTTACAGTTCCGGAAAGTGAAAGTGCCCCGGCATCAGTGGAAATGAAATTAATCCTGGAGGAACCGGCTGCAGGAGCGGCGGAGGATATCGGTGAAGCAGACGGGGATAAGGCATCGGAACAAAACGGGGAGGAAACTCCGGCGGAGGAGGTTCCAGAGGAGGAGATTCCAACGGAGGAAGTTCCGGCGGAGGAAGATCCAACGGAGGAAATTCCGGCGGAGGAAATTCCAGCAGAGGAAGTTCCGTCAGAGGAAATTCCGGCAGGAGAAACTCCGGACGAGGAAACAGAACCGAATGATATCCCCGGACAAAATGGGGAGGAAGAATCTCCGGAAGAAGTATCCCATGAGACTGATGCGGAAGATCCCGGCCAGGAGCAAAATACTACGGTCGATGAGGAGGATGACCAGGATCAACCGCTAAAGGATGAGCCGGAGAAAACCGACGGCAAAGAGGAATCCGATGGTTTAGTAGAATAATCAGAACTTGAACTGCCTTTTGGGGAAGCATTGAATTGCTATACCCGAAAGGCAGTTTTTGCTTTAATGAAAGATGGCTTTGTTCTATATCAGGGATATCAGAGGGGAAAGCATGGGGAAATGTATGCTTTGTGGAAGGCAAAGTATGCTATGGCAGATGTCTGTGATTTCAGGAAAATGGCCGGGGGGTGCCGGTTTTTGAAAAGGCTATTGATTAATTTTGTAAAATCGGGTATACTCAAGTTAATAAGGTAAGCGTTCCTTATTTATATTTATTTCGTTCTTATTTATCTGATTTATTTCCAATCTTGTTTATTTAATTTAGATGGTCTGTGAGTCGTAAATAATCCCTTTTATTTTTGTTTTGTAATGTATTAATGAAATGAAATTAGTAAATGGACTTTCCTTTGGTGCACTCCTTTTTGTAAGGTTGTTTGCATTTCTTTTGTTCTTATTTATTTGATTTCAATAGCTTGCAGCTCGTAAATAATCTCTTTCATTTTTTGATTGGAAATGCTTTTAGATGCCGACAAATAAGTCCTTTTTGACATATATCTTTTGTGAACTGTCTTTATGTTCTTGATACTCATTTAATTAAAATTCTTTGTGGCTCACAAATAATTCCATTTATCTTTATATGATTTATGAATCTTTAATTTAATATATCTTGCATTGTCTTAATTCTTAGTCTTTAACTTCTTTTTACTATTCCATTATTTGAATTAATTTAAATATTTATTTTGTTTATTATAATCATGCAATTTTATCAAGAAAGGAAAGGTGGCTCAATGCTTCCGGGAAAGAATACCGTTCTTTTATTTGCCATACTTTTTACTGCTTTTTATGGAATTCTTATGGGAAATGCAGCACTGGCGGCAACGGGTGGAGAGGAGTTGATGAAAGTTGCTTTAACGGGTGAACAAGAAAGTGAGGTGATACTGGAATCAGAGATTTTGTTTGAAGAAAGGGAGGGATATACGCCGGAAAGGGAGTATGTGGATCAGTCAGGAAAACAGTATTGGCTGAAAGAATGGAATTTGGAGCCTTACAGGGTGCCGGAGCGCAGGAAAACGGAGGAGAGGACCGTACGTTATGAAAATGTGGAATGGGTTGAGCAGCTTCCGAAGCAGGCCGCTGTTTTCGCCAGGGACAAAATAACCGGGCAGCAGTTTCAAAAGGAGTGCCCGATTCTCCGTATAAAGTTTGAAAAGGAACGGTGGGTGCCTGACTTTGCATTTACAGCTGTTTTTCATTCCTATGATGCTGATTATTATCAGTTAGGGGAAAAGAAAATACCTTATAACAGCCTGAAACCAGAGCTGGATGGCTGTGAGGCGGAGCTTTTAACGGAAATAGGGGTGAAACCTGAGAATTACCGAATTCTTCACGCGGATTGGAAAGGGGATTCATATTTTGATGAAAACGGGGATCTTTGCAGGGACGCGGAGATTACGGGAGAAAAGAAAGTTTCGGATTGTTATGTCACCTATGGAGGAGAAATTGTATTTCCGGAAGCGGAAGGGATCAGATGTGTGGCGGTATACAGGAGATTTAATTCTGTAACTGATGGCTGGGAGGCGGCAGGGGAACAGCCTGTAGGGGAGCTTTTTGCAGAAAATGAAAAGAAAGGTGGGATATGGAAAGTGGTTTGGAAAGGCGTTGTAATCACACTGTCTCTGGTATTGGTAGCAGGTGTCATATTTTTAGTGATTTTTCTGATGCGGAGGGCCTTTCGCAGCAGGAGCGTTTCCCAGCAGGAGCGTTTCCCAGGAAGAATAGGGCGGGAGAGAAAAAAATGAAAAAGACTTTGGATAAGAGCCGGATTGTGGAAGGGATTTTACTGGAAATAACATTTGTGATTCATTCTACGGTTATGGCTGCAGGTACTGAAAATGAACTGGAAACGGGAAAGTGGAGAAATGTGGATAGTGGGAGGTAAAGTAGAGGTGAAATAAATGTGATGGAACGAATACAACGGGAAGCAGAAGATTTTAGCGGAAAGGGAAAGCTGAATAATGGGAAAATTTGAAAATGAGATACTGTATGGCATCAGCATCAACGGAAGAAAGCCCCATAGATGGGATCAGGAATATCCCAATATCGCCCAAATTCTTAATCTTGAACAGTTATATAAAAGTGTTGAAATTATAAAAAAAGAAGTTACATACCAGCCGGTGGAGAAGATGAGGTAGTATTTTCTTGAAAAAATAAAAGTAGAAAGGACTGGCTGGAAATATGAAAAAAAGAAAATGGATTGTTTTATTGACTGCAGCTCTAACGATTACAGGTATTCCAGTGACAAGCTATGGTGCATGGGTGCAAGAGGATAACAAATGGTTCTATAAAAATGGCCAGACCTATGAAAAAAGCACATGGAAGATGATACCTGATGAGACGGGGCACGCTGTTGACGGAGCCTGGTACTACTTTGGTGATGCCGGTTATATGGCTACCGGCTGGCAGCTGATTGATGGCAAATGGTATTTCCTGTCTCCACAAGCAGATAGTACCCAGGGCCAAATGCTCACCGGCTGGCAATGGATTGATGGCCGCTGTTATTACCTGGCCGGTCACCCAACTGGTAATTACCCGGAAGGGGCATTGTACATAGGCGGAACAACACCGGATGGATATTCGGTAGATTTCTCCGGGGCCTGGACCGAAAGCGGAGTAGTGCAATATGTTCCTGGCAAAGGCATACAAACGGTAATCCCCCAAAAGACAGCCACCGCGAGCAAATTTTCTGGTGGAGGCGGCGGCGGATCTGGCAGGCGTGGAAGCTCAGAGCCTGGAAAAGATAATCAGCCGGACACTGGTTCCGAAGATCCGGCACCAGGAGAGAGTGATCCGGACACGGGAACAGAGCTTCCGGAACCGGGAGGATCTTCCCGAGAAACACCAGATCCGGAAGCGGCGCAGTATAAGTACACCATTCGGTATCTGGACATTGCAGATAAATCCGTCCTTCAGGTGTTGGCCGGGATAGGAGAGGAAGAGGAAACCATTCTTATTATGCCTCCGGATCTTCAGGGATACAAACTGTGTTCCGGACAGAAAGAAAGCTTTATATTGTCCAATGATAACATGATCTTAAATATCTACTACGAAAAGGTAAGTCCGGCCTCCCCATCAGAAGCCCAAAAGGTGGACTGGAATCTCTATTTTGTTGAAGAGGATAATCACAGCAATGAAATATTTAAAACCCAGCTCGGGCAGACGGAAGAGGGGACGGAGCTGGTTGTTGATTTCCCCGAAACCATTTTAGGAACAGACCGGTATTATTATCACTCTCTCGTTTCCAGCCCATGGAGCACTGTGGTAAACGGGAACGGAACTCAAAAGTATTATGTGGAATTCCGGAAAGGGGAACGTCTTCCCCAAGAGGCTGATCCGGATCAGGAAGCTAAGAATAAGTTGAATGGATGGCTGGAAATTGCAAGGGCGGCGGATCTTAAACTTACGGGAACGGAAACCGCGGACTATCAGATTATTACAAGGAAGATCCAGGAAAGCAATGAAAGGCTTCTAAACCTGGTGTCCATGGCGGACAGTGCGGAACGCCAGGAAGTCTATCTGATTGCGGTGGGGTACACGCCAAACGCTGTGATCGTAGGTCAGACTTTCCGAGATGTGAAAAACGTATCGGAGCTGGTCCGGGATGAATTTACCATAGCCGGTGAGGTTTATACCGTCTTACGGGTGGGATTTGAAAGAACATTTGATGAAAGCACCTGCAATCATGATTATGAGGTGATCGACTGGGTTGAGCCGACATGTACGGAAAACGGCTATGAAACGGTCCGATGCAGGAAATGTGGAAAAGAAGAAACAGTGATATTGCCGGCAAAGGGCCATATTGATGAGGACGGGGACGGGATCTGTTATATCTGTTATGAACCCGCAGATGGAGTGCCGGAGGCAGTACATTACAGCATTGGAGACGTACAGGCCCGAACCATTGGAAACAAGATTTATTTATTCCGCTGCATTGATGACGATTACGAGGATGCCATGGATAACAGCCAGAAAACAGCTCTCTTCCTCAGTGACAGCGTGATCCGGTCAGATATGCCCGAAAAAGCGGGGTACGCTGTTGATGGAGCATCAAATAAACTGAATTTTGGTGATGACAATAATTATAAATACTCTAAGATCCGTGACTGGCTGCTTGACAATGCGGACAGCGATTTTGTGCATGAAACATATATAGGTATCACGAAGTCCTACATCGGGACAACGTGGAAAGGCACTTATGAGCAGTTTGAGGAGGGCAGCATCATGGGGGCAAAGGATATGTTCCAGTTGCTTCAGGATCGAGTATTTATCTTGTCGGTAGAGGAAGCAATTAAATACCGGGATTATATTTGGAAGTTCAATGGAAGTGAAACAAACAATACGGAATCACAGATTTCTGCTTATTCAAAAGGATATTACCTAAGGACCCCGCAGGATGGGGGACTTGATGATTTTGTTTATGGAAATGGAATCTATGCGGTAAGCCTGGTAGATGGGAATATCCGGCCGGTAGATGTAAAAGAGACAAGCATTGGTATCCGGCCAGCCATGGCAGTACCACAGGGATAGGAGGTGTTCATGCGAATCTTTATTATTTTGTTTGGCATTGACATACTGATATTATCCGGTTTTTTCATTAGCTGTGTCCTTGCGGTAAATTCAAGACGGAAATTGTTTAAGGATAAAGAACTAATGGACTGGATGAGAGAAAACCAGAAAATAAAGCGTACAGATTAAAAACAGGAGAGAAAGGAATATGAAAAAGAGATTAAAACGTATCACGAGCTTGCTACTGGCGGCTATGATTGCGGCAACATCGGCAGCTTATGCGCCACCTGCGTCGGGATCAGAGGGATTCATGCCCTCCGTGGCTCTGGAAGCGCCGGAAAACATGGCCACTCCATCGGAGGCAGTTAAGGCCACTCCATCGGAGGCGGATAATGCTATTCCATCAGATGCAGTCCCGAATGAAGAAATTTCCACGCCATCTCAGGCGGAAAAGTCATTTGTCCAGGTGGAGCCGGAAGAGGAGGAAATTCCGGAATATTACAGCCGGGTATCAAAGGCCGGGAAAAAGTTCTGGAAGTTTGAGGACCGGAATGGAAGTGTCCAATACCGGGGGTATGGGTATATCCAGGGAGAGGCAGAATTTCCCCTTTGGTATTGCTTAACTGCTGAAGGCGATCTGGATATCGAGGATACCAGTCTGTATCCATCTGGTGTTGATTTAAATGATGAATATAGGACGCTGGCTCCTTACTTGTTTAAAAGCGTAGAGCCAACCGATGAAAGCTGGAAAGGGCTGGAAAGTCTCATTAGTACGGAGGGAAGCCTGGATACCCAAAACAAAGAGGAATTAAGAGGATTTAAGAACTGGGATCAGACAGAATACAGTATTTATCATTTAACAGCAAAAGAACCTGCGGAGGAGCCTGAGGAGCCAGTAGAAGAAATAGAAGATTTAGGATACTTCTTTTATGGCAGTATTCCAAATGCCGAAAATTTAGGGACTTGCTGGTGGTATGCGGATGAGAATGGAAAAGTTACAAGTGTAGTAAGGATTAATCGGTTTATGGCTTTAGCCGCTGCATTACCCAGTACTTATGATCTGACTTTTTCGAGTATGAGTGTTTATTTTGATGGAACCATTGATAGAGTACGAGTAAATGATTACACAGACAAACCTAAAGCTAGTGATACTGACGACACATTGTTTACATTATGGACGCCAAGTTGGAGTGGGTATACTTTTTTAGGGTGGGATACTGTGGATATATACCATGGCGATTGGACTTCATGGGGTAATACAGTACTTAAAGAGCCTCAAAATCATCCCTATTACATGTATGGTGGGACTTTTTATAGGCCCGATTCAAAGATAACACGGCGTACAGGTGATATTTTAGGACAGTTATTTGGAGCATGGAAACCTAATGGCACCTATAGCCTTCAATTATTAAGTACTCCATACGGAGAATGTGAGTCTTATTATGGAACTGCTGCCAGCAAGCTTCATTATTTAATTATTAAGAACCCAGGAGTAACAATAGATTTAACAGACACAACTAAATATAGCAATCCAACAAAAGATGGCTATACTTTTTGTGGCTGGTATTCAGGCCCAAATGCTACAGGAACGCAGTATACATCCATTAGTCTTACTAGCGATACTGTGTTATATGCAGGTTTTACTCCAAATTCGAATACTGTAAGATTTTTCGATGCAGATGGAAACTTGCTCAATGAACAAATCGTACCATCTGGTAATTCGGCTGTAGCTCCAACCCCTCCAACAATCGATGGTAAGGTATTTGCTGGATGGAATAAAGATTTTAGCAATGTCATAAGTGATATGAACATAAAGGCTCAATATACGGATGCAGCAACAATAACCGTCCGAGGCAATGGAGGAACCGTATACGGGCAGGAGATCTACACGACTACTGTGCCGATTGGCAGCTTATGGTCGTCGTTAAGTTCATCGCTACAAAGTAATGCGATACGAGAAGGGTATACAGCCAGTGGTCTCTGGTATGAAAAGGAAGATGGGACAACAGGCAGCTTTTCGACAACCTACATAAACAATGATATAGACGTTTTTGTAAACTGGAGAGCAAATGTCTACTCTATAACCTTTAACGGGAATGGAGGAAAAACAGGAACCGATACAACGAAATCTGTTTCCATTTCTTATGGGAATCCAGTGCTTTCGAAAGCTCCGGTATTTACAAAACAGTATTATAAGTTTAAGGGATTTTATACTTCATCATATCTTGGGAATTTAATTATGGACGACACATTAGTAACTGGAGCAGCGACTTATTATGCACAGTGGGACGCTTTTAACACAGATATCATATATCATGATTGCATTCCAGAAAGTGATTGGACCGCTACGATTCAGGTATGGTCTGGAACCACTGGTCTTTTAACAAACCCATCACACGATGAACGCATTGGATATACAGGGCCATCCTGGTATACACAGCCCAATAAGGGGGGGAGTCCTTTGTATACCTATGGAGATTCACTGAGGGCACAGTTAGACGGGCACGAAACTTTAGATGTATATGCTTATTGGACGCCAAGAACCTATAACCTAAACTGTTTTAAAAATACAGCTACGGATTCCACCTCTTATACAAGGATAACCTATAACTTTGACATGGAGGATTCCGATTTACCGGCCTGGGATGCCGAAAGCGGGAAAGTATTTGTAGGATACAGTACCGCAAAAACTGGCGGGACTTTATATAAAAAAATAAGCGATTTACCCTTTACCAATACAACCACGGTAATCAGCTTATACGCTCAATATGTCAATGCAAGCAACACGGTAACTTTTAAAGATTGGGATGGCACTGTCTTAGATACTCAGGAGGTAGCCATTGGAACGGATGCAACACCTCCACAAGTTCCGGAAAGATCCGGCTATACCTTTACCGGGTGGGACACTCCCTACACCAATATACAGGAACCCACAATCATTACGGCTCAGTACAGCAGAAACACTTATACGCTGACTCTGGACGGAAACGGCGGATATCTAAATGGAGCTGCCACAAGGACACAGGAATTTTCCTATGGGGAATCCATTGACCAGGCACTTGCGGATGGAGCCTCCGTAGCCAGCCGGAAATACTTTACCTTTGACGGTTGGTATACCGAAGCGGACGGAGGCAATAAGTATACCGGAACTACAATGCCGGAAACAGATATGACGGTATATGCCCGTTGGGTAAGAAGTTCCAGTGAGGTTGTTTTTAATGATTTTGATGGAACATTTTTAAAACAGCAGGAAGTAGCCATAGAAGGAGATGCAACACCTCCGCAGGTAACGGAAAGATCCGGCTATACATTCACCGGCTGGGATACTCCTTACACCAACATTCAGGATCATGTAACCATCACCGCTCAGTATACGGTCAACCGCTATCAACTGACACTGGATGGAAACGGTGGAAGTTTAAGTGGAAATTCTTCCAGGAAACTGACTCTGGAATATGGAGAATCCATTGACCAGGCCCTTACGGATGCAGCTGCTGAAGCGAACCAAGAATACTATACTTTTGACGGTTGGTACACCGAAGCTGCTGGAGGCAGTAAATATGCCACGAACGGAAATCTGATGCCAGCTTCAGACCTGACGGTTTATGCTCATTGGATGCGCAGCTCCAGTGAAGTTATTTATAAAGACTATGATGGAACTATTTTAAAATGGCAGGAGGTAGCTATAGGAGGAAATGCAACGCCTCCGCAGGTACCGGAAAGATCCGGATATACCTTTACCGGCTGGGATAAGTCCTCCACGAACATTCAGGATCATGTGACCATCACCGCTCAGTATACGGTCAACAGCTATCGGCTGACTCTGGATGGAAACGGCGGAAGTTTTAGTGGAGATTTCACCAGGGAGCTGACCTTAGAATATGGACAATCCATTGACCAGGCTCTTACGGATACAGCTGCTGAGGCGAACCAAAAATACTTTACTTTTGATGGCTGGTACACCGAAGCTGCCGGAGGCAGCAAATATGCCACGAACGGAAATCTGATGCCAGCTTCTGACCTGATGGTTTATGCTCATTGGATGCGCAGCTCCAGCGAGGTTGTCTATAAAGACTTTGACGGAACTATTTTAAAACGGCAGGAGGTAGCCATAGGAGGAGATGCAACACCTCCACAGGTACCGGAAAGATCCGGCTATACTTTCACCGGCTGGGATACTCCCTCCACGAACATTCAGGATCATGTGACCATCACGGCTCAGTATACCATTAACGGATATTTGCTGACCCTGGATGGAAACGGCGGTACCATGAACGGCAGCGCCACGAAAGAACAGGTGCTTTCCTTTGCAGAATCCTTTGACCAGGCACTGATAAACGGACGGGATCTGGTAATCCGGCCAGGCTATCATTTTGATGGCTGGTACAACAGTCCGACCGGAGGAAGCAGCTATTCCTACAGCGGGAACCAGATGCCAGCGGCAGATGTGACCGTGTATGCGCATTGGACCGCCAACAGCTACAAAGTGACCTTTGACCCGGAGCATGAAAGATGGTCCGGAGGTACGACAGAAGAGGATCATACCTTTGACACGGAACTTGGGACGCTTCCTTCACCAGAGATTTACGGATGGAAGTTTACCGGCTGGAGGACCGGGCCGGATGGAACCGGAACAATGGTTACGGAGCATTCCATGGTGGAACCAAAGGACGTAACCTATTACGGAAGCTGGGAGCCGGAGACATACCAGATTCATTTTGTCTCAAAAGCAGCCCAGCCCAGCGGGGAATCAGTACAGACCTTTACGGTCAGCCAGAACTATGACAGTCCCCTGGGAACTCTGCCGGTACCGGAAGAGAGTGGATATACCTTTACCGGCTGGTATGATGACAACAATGAGAAAATAAGTTCTCAAACAATTTTCTGCCCGGATTCCGGAGCGGAGGGTTATACCTACCATGCGGGCTGGGTAGCCAATACCTATAAGATTCACTTTACTTACGAAGATTTGGACGGGAAGCCAGTCATCATAGAAATGGATGGGACATACTTCACACAGATCGGAACGCTTCCTACGCCGGAGAAACCTGGCTACACCTTCATTGGATGGTTTAAAGACAATGGTGAGGAGGTAACGTCTGGAAGCTGGGTGGAAGCCGGAGATACCGTTTATAAGGCCCGGTGGAAAGCAAACCAGTACACCATTCATTTTGAAAGAAATTTACCGGATTCTGTTATTACAGAAAATCCGAAAGATCAGACCGTGACCTATGGTTTACCAATTGGAGAATTGCCCGTACTGCATGAGACAGGCTACCTCTTCCTTGGCTGGTACACGGAGCCGACAGGCGGAATAAGAATCAGGGAAACCACCCCTGCAGCCCTGGGAGATCAGACCTATTATGCGCATTGGATAAAGGGATGGATTGACCATGGAAACGGAACCCATAGCCGACCGGGAGTGGATGGCATATGGGAAACGGAAGATGATGAGCTCTGGTGGAACGGTCCGGATGGAATCCCAGGAACGGATGATGACCAGATCATTTACATCGGTGGAAGCGGAGGAACCACGATCCACTACATTGATAATGGAGATAGAACCCACATCCGGCCGGGAGCTGGGGGAAGCTGGAATGGCGGAGACACCGAACACTGGTGGAACGGTTCGGACGGAATCCCAGGAACGGATGATGACAGGATCATTATTATCGGAGGAACCGGAAGCAATCCAATTCATTACATTGATAATGGAGACGGAACGCATACCCGGCCAGGAGCCGGTGGAAGCTGGAATGACGGAGACACCGAGCACTGGTGGAATGGCTCAGACGGCATACCGGGAACGGATGATGACAAGATCATTATTATCGGAGGAACCGGAACCGATGGAAACCCTATTTCTTACATTGATAATGGAGATGGAACCCATACCCGGCCGGGAGCCGGTGGAAATTGGAATGATGAAGATACCGAACACTGGTGGAACGGCCCGGATGGCGTGCCGGGAACCGATGACGATAAGGAAATCCACACCGGAGGAACCGGAGGTGATGGGAGTCCGATCCAATACATCGATAATGGGGATGGAACTCATACCCGGCCAGGAGCCGATGGAACATGGGATACAGAAGATGATGAAATCTGGCTGAATGGTCCGGATGGAGCTCCGGGAACCCCTGATGACAGTAAAAAGGACAATGGCGGAAATTCCGGTGAACCCACGGAGCCGATAGAACCCAATAAACCAGATCCTACGGAGCCGAACAAGCCAGATCCAACAGAACCCACAAAGCCGGAGCCTGGAAAAGCTGTCTCGAACAAAGAGGAAGACGAAACCGTTATTATCTCCCCGGTTCTTTCCGTCATTGATACCACCACAAAACCGGTTGTTCCAGATACCGGCGGTACATTCACCGTAAATCCTGATAACCCATATGACGTCACTTATACGAAGCCAGACGGAACACCGGCACATGATGAATGGGTAGGTGACGGAAAAGACTGGTATCACGTAGATGAGGACGGAAAATTAAATTATGACTGGTACCTGGAGGGAGGAAATACCTGGTACAAGCTCAACAAGGAAACGGATGACAGGTTCGGAGCGGCATTAATTGGCTGGTTTGATGAGCCAATGGATGATAAGCGGTACTTCTTTGATCCAGCTACGACAAAAATGCTTACGGGCTGGCAAACCATTGATGGGAAAGATTATTACTTCAATGAGAAAAATGACTTTTGGACTTATCATGGTGATAACCATATTGGTTGGCTATTTATAGGTAAAGGAAGACCATATGGATCTATGTACAAAAATGAGTTCACTCCAGACGGGCATTGGGTAGACGAAAACGGTGTTAGGGTCAATTAAGCAGGGAGGTAAGGCATGAGTAGGAAATTAAGCAAAGGAGTAGCCTGTTTCTTATGTACTTGCATTGTAATCACAGCTGCACTGATGTGGGCCATCTTTATCCAGGTTGCAAATACCGTACAGTACTCGATCTGGAACAGTCCGGTCGTCACTTCCCAGCTAAATCAGGATCAGGAAATAACAACCGGGGTATATAAAAATGCTGAAGGACCACTTGACGAATAGGAGGAAGAATGAGGAAAGGAATTGCAAAAGGGCTGGCATACATTTTGTGTGCCGCCCTGGTGATGACAGCAGTGCCGCCCAAAGTGGCACACGCGGAAAACAACGATCCTGTAAAAGAAGAAAGCCATATCAATACGGCCACAGCTTCCGAGGCGGACCGGAATACAGAGAATGGCGGGCAAGAGGAAGAATCCGGGAAAGAAGAGGGTGAGAATGATTTAGAACCCGGTGAAATATCAGAAGAAACAAAAGAGGCAGTAGAAGCTCAGGAGGAACCGGCAACACCATCCGAAGCAGAGCTGCCACAGGCCCCAACAATTATGGTTCCTGCCAAACTGGCGGCCGCACCGTCTGCCAGCTCCCTGGGGGATATATGGGATTCCTGGTTTGGTAAGGCAAGCTTTGAGTTTTTGAGTGGAAGCCAGGGGGAAGGAACCGAGGAAAAGCCCTACCTGATTAAAAACCGGGAACAGCTCATGGGTCTTTCGGAGCTGACTGCTATGGGAATGATGGTACCGGATGCGGAAGGCGCGGATTATGCTGGGGATTACTCCGGATGCTATTTCGCTTTGGGCAGCAACATTGATTTACAGGGCGTAGACTGGATTCCCATAGGCTTTTACCGGGATTCCACGGAAAAGACAGGGGAGGTCCCCTGCCCCTTTAACGGCCAGTTTGATGGAAAGGGCTATACCATCAAGAACTTAAAGCTGGCTTCCTTTGCCGGTTATAACAACGTCGGTCTTTTCGGAGCGGTAGAAGATAGTTCAATCCATGACGTAACCCTTATCCCGGACAGCTCCGAGATCAAGGGAAATGACCGGACCGGGGTTCTGGTTGGATATGCGGAAGATAGCATAATCCGGAACATAACCATAAAAAATGCCTACATAAAATCCACCGGCATTGCCGGGGGGATTGCCGGAGAAATCAGCGGTACCGTCATTGAAAATGCCACCGGTGATAAGGTGATGATCGATGCCACCGGCGGAACGGATGTGATTTATGCCGGAGGAATCGCCGGGATTGCATCAAATTCCGATATCGTGGATTGCGAGGTATCCACCGGAGACGGAACCACGGCCAGAATCCAGGGAACCGGCTATATCGGCGGGATCGTGGGATACCAGAATGCAGCATATATCTATAACACCCATGTGAGCGGAACCATCGGCGGGTATCATTCAACGGCCATCGGTGGGATCACTGGAAGATATGCGGCCGGTAAGTTAAAGGTAGCCCGATTTGAAGGGACCATCGGAAATTCTCAGTTAGGGTCCCTGGCAAGGGAGGGAACCTTTATCGGGACACGGCAGGGAGCTGCCACAAACTTTAACTACATCGAGGATGTAGCCTATCTGTTTGCAGATACCGAAAGCAGGATCAGCGCCAACGTGTGCGGATCAGAGATCAGTGACGATAACGACTACACCTATGTGGCTCATATAGGCTACTGGCATTCCGGGGATCTGTGTTACACCCTGGTGCAGGGCGGTACGAGCAAGAACATTACAGACCGGTATTTTTACGAGGAGTTAGAGGATGGAATACTAGCTGTTATGGATGAAGAAAACGGGGAGGGCCTGCCCCGCTCCACCGGGCATTACACTCTGGATCATTTTGCCCCCAATTCCCTGGGCCGCCCGGTAAGAGGGTATCTGTTGACTGTCAATCAGATTGATACGGTAGCAAATGGCCAGAACTTTTACGATATCGCCTCCCTGGAGGTAAGGGGAAGCTCCCAATACTCCAAGGCGATTGATAAGGAGCACCGGGGAGCCATAGCAGCCGGAACTACGGTGAGTGTCACAACGGCCCCCAAAAACACGGATACGGCAAAGTTTCAGATGGAAGGGTCCCCAACCTACACCAACGGGAAAGGGACAAAGAAAAGTACCACCTATTCCGAAAGCAGCCATGCATATACGTTCTCCATGCCACTAGAGGATATCGCGGTATCTGCCATCTATAAAAAGGTGGCCGTGTCCGTTAAGGTGGACCCGGAAGATTATACCTTTGCAGTAACGCAGACCAGGACCGGGAACCGGAAGAATCCGGATAAGATCACGGAGATCCGCAACAAGGAGGGAAAACTTACTGCCCGTTACATCAACGGAGTACTGGAGCAGGGAACTGAAGTCCAGCCGGTAAACATCAAGGCCATTATTGATGCCAATAACGATGTGGCGGATAACCGTGTAAAGTGGAGCATTGACGATCCGGAACTGATAACCCTTGCCAAGAACAATGATGAGGAAACGGATGGCTATACGGCAAAATCCGCCAGCCTTTCCGTAAACCTTTCCGCTTCTTTCTTCACCAGTATCATTCAGGAGGCAGAGCGGGTACAGGCGGACGGGAATTACCAGTATAAAATTCCCAACACAATTTACGGAGCCGGTCACCAGAACGGCGGCGTTGCGGTCCTGACAGCAGAGACCCGGCCAGCTGCTTCCTTTGAGGGAAAACCTTGTACAGCAAACAGCAGAATCAATGTCACATTCCAGATCATCGACAATACGCTGGTGGCCACGGAGGGTGCAGCCCTTGATAAACAGGCCCTTACCTATACAGTTACCAGGAGCTTAACCGGGGACCGGACGGCCCCGGAAGAAAAGGTTACAGTAACCGCACCGCAGTCTTTGACAGCAACCTTTACCCCGGATTTCTTCTCTCGGGATGAAGTGACCTGGACAAGCTCCGATCCGGCAGTGGTATCCGTAGCCCAGGATGCAGAAGCCTACCGGGAAGCTTCGGTTTCGGCCTTAAAGGATTCGGCCTGGATACGAAATATCATGGCCACGGATGAAGGAATCCGGAACAACGACAAATATGCAAGGATCTCCGGAAGCGGAAGCCGGGATGTGACCGTGACTGTAAACGGAAAGGACCAGCTGGGAAACCAGGCTTCTGCCAGCTGTCAGGTGACAGTGAAGTTTGTTACCGATGACCAGACAAGGATTGTTCCCGAGGGAATCACTCTTGACAAAACTTCCCTTTCTTACAGTCTTAACTATCAGAAAGCCGGGGATATTCATTCTGAAACGGTTCATAAGGCGGGATTTGAAACAAGGAAACTGACAGTAACTGTTTTACCGGATATCGAAGATGCCACAGAGCATAAGCCCTATGACCGCAGCATTCTATGGACCTCTTCCGATCCGGGAGCAGTAACGGTAGACCAGAATGGAAATGTAACCCCGGTTGACGGAGCCAATTGGATCAAAGAAGCACTTTTGAAAGCACCATACCGGGCGGAAAAAAATGTAGAAGTCAAAGCCATTACAAAGGATGGCCAGAAAGCCGCATCCTGTATGATATCCCTGACGTTCCAGGCGGAATGTATTGAAGCAGACCGGGAGAGCGAAACTTTTAACCTGGTGCTTACAAAGACCGGAAAAAGAAACAGTCCGGTTCTTACTTGGAGCGGAATGGAGGGGAAGAAGTTTAATGCCTCCATCTATTCCGGAAGCCCGGAGACAAAGAGTATTCAGTGGCGATCCTCTGATTCTGGAATCTTAACCGTAGATCAGAGCGGGAATGTGGTTCCGGTGGTCTTAAATGGCAGCCGGGAAGTCACAGCCAGCTGGATCAGGGACGCTATGGGAAAAAATCTATCTGCCGCAACGATCACAACAACCGTTTATGCGGCCACAAGCGACGGAAAAATGTCTGATCCAGTAATTGTCACACTGAATTACAAAGTGATTGACAATACGACTTCCAGCAGCTCCGGAGGGGGCGGCGGTTCAGGCGGCGGAGGTGGTGGAGCCCGTTCCGTAGGCGTAACAACCACAGGAAATACCCAGGGACCAGCAGCTCCGGCAGGAGCCGTAACGGGAACCTGGACACAGATGGCAAATGGAAAATGGATCTTTGCATCAGACCGGACGTACACGAATGAATGGGCGTATATCAGTAATCCATATGCGGCCGGAAATCAAGAAAAGGCCTCCTGGTTCCGCTTTGACAAGGACGGATTCATGGTGACGGGGTGGCAGGTAGATCCGGATGGGAACACCTATTATCTAAAATCCGCTTCCGATGGAACCCACGGACAGATGCTTACCGGATGGCAGTATGTTGAGGGAGCCTGGTATTACTTTAATCCGGCTTCTGACGGAACCAGAGGAAAGCTTTTTATCAATATCATTACACCAGATGGCTATACGGTAAATGAGAAAGGCCAGTGGGTCAATGATGGAAAGGTGGTCACTGTATGAAAATAGGGTATCGGGTAGTTCTTGTATGTTCGGATCGAATGAAGAATGGGAAAGATATCAGCTTTGAAATTCCCGTACCAGTCCCGTTTAAGACCCCCCGGGAAGCAGAAGCACATGAATCCAGTTTTTTGGCCAAAATGATGCGAAAGGCTGACGAAGTCGTTATCAATCTTTACCGGAAAGACCAACATGAACAGGAACTGATTGAAACCATTCGCTGGGAAAACTGGAATCTCTATAAATGTACCATGACGAAAGATTCCAGTGTAGGAAAAGCTGTCATAGATCCTATTGAAGATGAAGAGCCATGTGCTATGAAATTTGGTGAAATACTCCCTCTTTTAACCGAAAAGGATTGTTTTTCCTTACAGTATTTGGCGTATGGAGTGGAACCTTTTCAATGTAATGGGAATTAGGAAATAGTAACGTATACAATACATAACCTCTGCCCATATGGGCAGAGGAGGAATGGAGGAAAATATGAACCGAGCAATTTTAATGGGCAGACTGACCAGAGATCCAGAAGTGAGGTATTCACAGGGAGAAAGGGCTATGGCAATTGCAAACTATACACTTGCCGTTGATCGAAGAGGGCGCAGGAATCAGGATAGCAATGAACCGACGGCTGATTTTATTAACTGCGTCGCATTTGACAAAGCAGGAGAATTTGCAGAAAAGTATTTTCGGCAGGGCATGAGGGTTCTGGTTTCTGGAAGAATTCAGACAGGAAGCTACACGAATAAGGAAAATGTTAAGGTTTACACCTTTAATATCATAGTGGATGACCAGGAATTTGCTGACAGTAAAAACAGCTCTTCCGGCCAGGGACAGGGAGCACCAGATGGTGATGGTTTCATGAATATTCCGGATGGAGTAGAAGACGAGGGGCTTCCGTTTAATAGCTAAAACACCGATATAGTATCACTTCACAGTAACTCATAGTAAAGCGTACATTGACAACCGAATATGTTTTAACCGGTAGAAAAAGAGTTTTTAAGCATGAGCGGAACTGAGTTCCGTTCATGTGACTGAAAAGGAGAGCGGATGAAAAAAGGAAATGAAGACTTTCCTGTTGTCACTATGACATTTATATTTATCATATTTCTTAATATTGTAGCACTTCTATTTGGAATGCAGAAGGGTGTGGCTATCATGGTCGTTCTCTTCTGGGAGTTTTTGGTGCTTGTTATTGTAGTTCCTTTTATGGCTTATCATAAAAGAGACTTGCCAGTGGTAATCCTTCCTGTTACAATTTCCTTATTATGGGTGATTATGTCGCTCTTTGGAAAACAGGAGGAAAGAACAATGGTTCAGATTAATTTCTTGGATAGCACAGCAGTTGCTCTAATTGCCGGAATATGCGGAATTTTGGGAACTTTAATTGTAACGCTTTGGAAGACTTGGAAGGATTCAAAGACAATTGACAGTGTAAAAGAATGTGCTGGGGATATAAAAGCTGAGGTGAAATCAGCCCGAGGAAGTGAACTCAAAAACATTGAATCACATACAAGCGATATCCGCGAGAATATGCTGTTAAAGGTGCTTCCGGGAATGGAAAAGCTGAATAGTATCAGCGGATTTGTCACCAGGATTGATATTAATACACAAAATAGTGGTGGGGATATTAAACTAATTTTTTCAGAAGTCAGCAAGATGGCTGAAAGAATAGAATCTCTAAAATCTGAACTTGAAACTGAAAAAAGGGAATCAAGAGAAAGAGAACAAGAATATATGGGGCAGATTGCAGTATTAAGAGCAGAAAACAGCCAATTAAAGGACCGAAATAAAAAACTCGAACTTGCTTTGGGAAGAAGAGATAGAGATCAAGACATAGAAAGGTGATATATCATCTCTTTAAAAGTAAATTCTAACCTGGCATGAGTCCTGGCATGATTAACTCTCTCTATATATAAAACACAATGTTTGCAAAGTGATACTATGTATTGCAATTGTGACACAAATGTGGTATAATAAATACATATAAAGGAGGGAGAGATATGGCCAGTATTAATGTTAGAGTAGATGATGAACTTAAAAAACAGAGTGAAATGATTTTTGAAGAGCTTGGTATGAATACCAGTACAGCAATTAATATTTTTTTGAAACAGGTGATTCGTTCCAATGGCATACCATTTACGGTGCAGGCAGATCCATTTTATTCGATAGAGAATCAGGCTCATCTGTTGGCAGCAAAAGAAAGAATGGAAAAAGGCGAAGGAAAAATTCATGATGTCATTGAGGTAGACGAATGATAAAAGTATGGGATGAAGAGGCTTGGGAAGATTATTTATATTGGCAAACCCAGGATAGAAAGACCCTTAAGCGTATTAATCTATTAATACAGGATATCGATAGGAATGGTTATTCTGGTATTGGTAAGCCCGAACCCTTAAAAGGAAACTTGCAGGGATATTGGAGCCGCAGAATTGATGAAGTCAATCGGCTGGTATATCGTATTAATGATAGCAAAGTTGATATTATTCAATGCCGAAGCCATTATCAAAATCTATCCTAAAAGTTCCATAGTGTTGTGAACGGAACTCAGTTCCGTTCATGCACTAAGGAGCAGGGAAGAACTGGAAATACATTAGGGTTGACGATGATTTAAAGGAAAAAGGAGAGGAGTTGTTTAGTTCCTTGGGAATGACTTTTTCTTCCGCAATCAACATATTTATCAGTCAGGCGGTGAGAGAAGGTGGTCTTCCATTTGCAGTGACAACCAGGACTGGGAATGATTCATTCTATTCACCAGAAAATATGGAACGCCTGAGAAAATCCATAGCTCAGATGGAATCCACTGGCGGTACAGTCCATGAGGGTCCATTATAATTAAAGCAGAATCAGGAGGTGAGAGGATGGCTGAGGAATACAAAATCTATGGTGAGACAACCGATAAAGCAGTAAAAAAAAGCTATTGGGATGCTGCAAAAGGACTGCAACAGGTAGATGGCCTAAAACCAACACAATACCTGTCTGAATTATCAGAAGCCAACATAAACGGCGAATTATCTTATAAGCAAATTGAAGATTTACTTTATAAGCATTATGAGAATGAAACCGAAGAGGACATTCAGTACCGCAATAAGGAAGCGGATCTTGTAGCTGCCAGAATCGCACATATACTTGATAGTCCGGGTTATCCTTTAAAAATCGCTTCTTTAAAAGCGATTCATCGGGAACTTTTCAAAGATATCTATGACCATGCTGGCCAATTTAGAAAGGTAAATATCTACAAGCCTGAACCAATTTTAAATGGTGATACTGTAAAGTACACCAATTATACCGCTTTGGAAGATACACTGGAATATGATTTTGATACGGAAAAAAGCCGCAGCTATGCCGGTCTTACCCAAGAGAAAGTAATCAAGCGGATTGCTTCCTTTACTTCTTCTATCTGGCAGGCTCATCCATTTATGGAGGGAAACACCAGAACAACAGCGGTATTTATGGAATGTTATTTAAATAACATGGGATTCCAGGTAGACAATACCACATTCAAGGATTACAGCCAATATTTCCGTAATGCACTTGTAAGAGCAAATTTTGCGGATTATAAAAATGGAATCACGGAAACAAACCAGTATCTTGAAAATTTCTATAAAAATCTGCTTACGGGCGGAGATATTCAATTAAGAAGTCGTGACCTTGTTTTGAAAGAACGTTTTTCACCTGGCAGAGATAGAGGAATCGAGCTGTAGAAGTAAAGATTTGTAAAAACTACCATGATATGGTATACTTATCATGGTAGCTAATCTGCCGGGTGGTTTCCATCTCCGAAAGGGGGTGGTGGTTGTGAACACTTATGGTGCGAGCAGGAAATTGCTCCTATCTTAGTGGGTGGAAATCCCATCTGATAAATCCTAGCTGGGAAATCAGTAGCGAGTCTTGGAGCTGAGAAAGTAATTTCGAAGTTTAAGCGTAGACAGTCAGGTATTAGGCTTGAAAGCGATTGAGCCTCTCAATTTCACAGAATCAGTAAGGCTGACTGTGTCATATGGCAGGAAAGCAACATCACTCTAACCGTTAGTCAGCGAGGGTAGGGTGACTTACTAGGGGTCTTTAGAGCCAAGCATGATATACAATGGATAGTTGGAAACCTGCGAGACCCTTGCAGTTCTCAATAGAGTATGATGAACAACCGATACAAAGGAAGGTAAGCAAATGACTGCAAGGGAGTCGGATAACCTCATAGTATTGAAGATACTGGGTAATGCCAGTGGAGAAAAGGAGGTTACATAGTATTGACCTATTCACGGGAAACACATACCGTACACAGGGACGGAAATTATGTGAGAACACAACTGATTAGGATAGCAAACAAATCTGCAAGTAACAAGCAAGAGGTGTTCACATCTTTATATCATCTGCTAAACGATGAGATGTTAAATGTATGTTTCCAGGAGATAAAAGGAAACAAAGCATTGGGAATCGACGAGGTAACCAAAAGTGAATACGAAGAAAATCTAAATGAAAACATTAAGGTATTAGTGCAGAAACTAAGAAACCATTCTTACAAGCCACAGCCGGTTAAAAGGGTATATATACCAAAAGCCAATGGGGAAAAAAGACCGCTTGGCATACCGTGCTTTGAAGATAAACTGGTACAGATGGGACTAAACAAAATCCTGAATGCGGTTTTCGAACCGAGCTTTCTTGACTTATCATATGGATTTCGCAATAACCGAAGTTGCCACGATGCCCTGCGTCAACTAAATGGTATTATTAGATACCAAAAGATAAATTATATAGTAGACGCCGACATCAAAGGATTCTTTAACAACGTTAATCACGAATGGATGATAAAATTTATTGAACACAGGATAAAAGATCCTAACATCACGGCCCTTATCAATAAAATGCTTAAAGCTGGAATTGTGGAAAATGGCTTATTTATTCCGGCCACTAAAGGAATGCCGCAAGGGTCAATCGTATCGCCAATTTTGTCAAACATATATCTTCATTATGTGTTAGATACATGGTTCGATATAATAGTGAGGAAAACCTCTGATGGAACAAGTGAAATGATAAGATATGCAGATGATTTTGTATGCTGTTTTAAATATGAGGGAGATAGTAGGCGCTTCTTGAATAACCTTAAATTTAGATTAAAGAAATTTGGGTTAGAATTAGCAGAAGATAAAACCAGAACGATTATCTTCGGGCAGTATGCAAGAGAACGTATTTCAAATCACATGAAAAAGCCAGAAACATTTGATTTCTTAGGGTTTACGCATTATTGCAAATACTCAAGAAAGAACTATTTTACAGTAAGAGTAAAGACTAGCGCAAAGAAATACAGAGGTAAGCTTAAAGGAATCAAAAGCTGGATTTACAAGGCAGTTCATGTCATGAATACAGTAGATATTATCGCTAAACTTAACCAGATTCTGAGGGGATACTACAATTACTACTGTGTAAAAGGAAATAGCCGTATGGTTGGCAAGTTTTATCGAAGCGTCATTAAGATACTTCACAAGTGGCTAAACAGGAGAAGTCAAAGGCGGAGTTATAGCTGGAAGAATTTTAATCTTTTAATAAAAAAATACCCCATTATTTCGCCCAAGATACATATATCGCTTGTTGCAGATTAACAGTGAAAATGCTATGAAGAGCCGTATGCCTTAATTGGGCACGTACGGATCTGTGAGGAGTATATACCGTGAGGTATATACTTACTCGACAGGAATTTATGGTAATCATAAACATTGCAGCGTTGATTGTTGCAATCCTTACATATGTGAAACGCAATGACAAAGGTACAAAAAAATAATCACCCAGCCGACCAAAGCATTGGTGATTATTTTTAAAACAATTAATCAATAATTTGGAAGCCACTCTGTGGAGTTGGCTACCCTTTGTACCTTTAGAATAACACGATTTTGCACGATTGTCAAATATGAGACTACAAACATAGATTTTTAGGAGGGCTAAGTATGAAAAAGAGATTATTAGGGGCATTATTATCGGCAGCACTTTCTATAACGATGGCAACGCCAGCATTTGCGGAAATTATCTGGACCCCGGATAAGCTTCCAGCAGGGTATACGACGAATGAGTGGGAAAATAAGGACTTCTTCTTAAATGCGGGTACTGCGATTAAGAAAGACACTTATACATGTTATATTAAAGACTTACACGGGAATATTATGAAGAATACAACTTTTGCTGGAGGAATGACAACAAACCCTGAAGGAATTGTGGTTCTTGCTAATGGGAGAGTGGTTTCCTATGGAAGTGAAGCGAATTTATATCAATTCATTAATTCAAAAGTTGAACCTTACGAACAGCCTTCCTGGTTCCAAGATGCTTCAAAACAAGTAAATGAAAATGGAGTAAGTAATTATTGGTATGGAGATAGCAGAGGTTGTCATTCTACTAGTCGTTGGGAATGGCTAATGGTATCCCCCGATGGAAAACAGGATGGTCTAAAATATGCCTACTGTTTCAATGAATACGGCTACCTCTACACAAATACCATTACGCCAGATGGATATCAAGTCAATGAGCTTGGCCAGTTGATGATTGATGGAAAAGTGAAAACAATAAACCCGAAAACGAATATTGGAAATAAGTGGTATGGTTATGCATATTTTCCAATAGGAGCCCTGGGGTATGATCTTGAATCCTGTGAGAGAGCAGCACAGCTATGGGGAACTCCCAATCCATATTTTTAAGGTCTTTATAAAATAAAATATTCTTCTTTAAAAGACTATCGGTTAAATCATAATCGGTAGTCTTTTTTGTTATAAATAAGAGGATAAAAAAATAATGATAAAAAATCTACAAAGACTTGATATAAAGCGAAAAACAGCCGCATGTATGGCGGTGATACTTACAGTCATGGCATTTCTCCCCTATATTCCGGGGCCGATGGTATCACTTGCGGATTATGCACAAATTATTGAACCAGCAGCCTGGCCATCCTGGGATTCCAATACTTACGGCGCAGAAGCTGCCAGCAAAGGCTATGAACCAACAGGCTTAATGTATGAAACAAAGTGGATTAATTTAAAGGATAACGGGGGATATGTATTTCCAGCAGGAGCAAAGCAATATCTAGTAGAGAATACACAGCATAGTAATGGTTCCTATAATGAATTTGATAAAACCTTTCTCTATTGCGTGCAAGGCCACACCCCAAATGCCATGATTTACCTTGGTAGCCAGGCATTCCTACAAGGATTTTGGAGCATAAAAAACAATAACATGCCAGAAGAATTTCCTACAGGCAAAAATTCCAAGAATATAAAGCTAAAGAAATTTAACTTTCTCATGATTACTTATGCCACCCACATGGGAAGCAATGACAGTATCACCGCCTGTAATGATGCCAATGCAGGAACTGCTAAATATATCGTAGCTTCTATTATTAACTGGTTAGCGGCAGATGAATGTGTGTTTACTGGTGACTGGAGTCATGATATAGCGGAATTTCGTCGCAGCGACAATTATGATGCAGTGTTAAAGCAGTTAAATCCAAATGCTGTAGGAGATCGTTCCGTTTACAATCAGCTTTCCAGCACACAAGTGGCTCCTGAGTATGCAGCAAGAGGATGCAATAACTGGGCTGAGTGGATGTTTGGTAATGTGTGGGATGCAGCTACCATTACAAAAGGATTTGAAGAAGATTCCGGTGAAACCGTTTATTTTGCAAAAGTAGATCATGCTTCTGAAACATATTCAATTACCATTCCTTATCCAAATGATGTTGTAAAAAGCTATTATCAGAAGCTTTCCGCAAAGGATCTTTATGGAGACTGGACCTATACCGGACCAACAGATGCCGGTCTTGTGTTTACTTCACAGTCAGGCGAAGTACCTACTGGTGGGCAAGGCATTGGAACTCTTTACTGGGCTAATCAGGGCCAGGTAGGGGCAGTTTTGGCAAAAGATATCGGTTCTGCCCAGCTTGCAACCTTTAAATTTTATACACTTATTGATCCTAGATACGGGACATATGCTTTTGATGCTTCTCAAACCTATTTTGCGGCCAAGATGGACAAAGACCTAGAAGTGCATGTCCGTGTTGGATCTGGAAGTGCAGGAAAGGTCCAACGGTTCAAGCATACGGAAAGCTTTGGAGCCAGTTATAACGTGGGCCTTTTCAAGTTTGATTCTGAGACCGGAAAACCGCTGGCCGGTTCGCATTGGGATATTTTAGAAAAGTTCGACGATTCCCAGCTTGACAGCACAGATCTGGATTTAGAAAGTCCAGAAGGATATTCTTCCAACCTCGGCTCTTTAACCGGGGCTTCCTGGGAGGACGATATGGGAAGCGATGAAGCACGGATTTCCACCAATTACGATGGCGATACGGGCCTGAATGATTCCGAAGCAAACCTTTACAATCAGGCTAATTCTTCAAGATCTCAATTTCAGCGATGGAGTAATCCGGAAAATGATCCATGTCCTGCTGATGTAAACATTACCGATGAAAACGGAGAGCTTCATTACGTAGATTCCCAAGGAAAAATGGTTAGTAAGATCGCTCATTCCGATACAAAAAGCTATACCTATGAAAAGGGCTATTGCACTGGGCATCCAGCCCCGGTGGTGGAGTATGAGGAAGTCCCGGAGCCGGAGTATGACGAAGAAACCGGAGAGCAGACAAACGAGGACGAAATTGAAGCTGTAGAGGAATATAACCAGGAACTTCATGACAATGCTTGGGCCGAGTGGCTTGCGGGAGTGGAAGAGTGTGAACGGCTGGCTGCACAAGGCGGTTTTTTCCATGCCATTGACCCTACCGGAAACACACAGAGAGAAGCCTTAGAAGCAGACCGGGATCAGTTTTATAAGGATTATATTTCCCTGACCTATGATTATTCCGCAAAGGAGACAACCCCGGCCCCTGGCTATTCTCTGCATGGGAGCCACCCGGATGATATCCCTATGGAATGGCGGACCGTGACCTCCAGCGAATACAAGGATTATGAGGCCCATGGCATTGACCATACAGGGGGCAGATCTGGAGCTGGGATGGATATAGAAAGTGACAGCCTTGGAACGGATGTGGCCGGAAAAACACCGAATCCGGAAGCCTTGGAAAAGGTTCTGTTTGTTTCTCACAGCTCATCCGGAAAGTTTGCACGGTTTGACACTCCGGAAAAAGGGGCGCTTTCTTATGGCGGGCAACCAATAACTGAACAGGAAACGGAAGAAAATCCGATAGAAGAAACGGAAACCAATGAAAGTACAGAAATCAAGGCAGAAACAGAAGAAGAAACACAGTCAGAAGCCATAGAGGAAACGAAGAAAGAGGAAGAAACAGAATCCACGGAAGAATCCATCACCGAGGCCGGGCAGGAAAGTACCACAGAATCCACAGAGGGGTCTATGGAGGAAGAACCTGAAATCACGGAAGAAACGGATGCCTCCCAACCAGAAACCATAGAAGATACACAACCGGATACCATAGAGGAAACCAAAGTAACTGCATCAGAGGCTACCTCTGACAAGGAAATCCCCGGCCAGCCGCCACGAAAGCAAACCGCTACGGCTTCCGAAGCGGAAAAGGTAAATGGAGGAATTACGTTCACCGGTTTTCTGGAAAAGGTGGTCACTAGCCTGCGGAGCATTGCAGGCCGGGCTGCCTCTCTCTTCCGATCCGATGACGAAGATTCGGGTTCCAGCGGTTCCCTTTCCTCTCTCCAGGAATCAACGGAAACAAGCCGTTTAGATCCCCTGGATTCATCCATCAAGGACTGGACATTTATCGCTTATGACCACCGCACGGAGGGCGATATCCATTTCAACAAGAAAGACATGGACTTAAAAGCTGGGGAAAAAGCTGGATACAGTGCTTACGGCGATTCCCAGGGAGACGGCACCCTGGAGGGAGCTGTTTACGGCCTGTTTGCTGCAACAGATATTCCCCATCCGGATGGACATTCCGGAGTCCTTTTTCAAAAAGATAACCTGGTTTCCGTGGCTACTACGGACCGGAACGGGGACGGTACGTTCCTGGCCATCACCCAGGCTCCCGGCTATACCTATAATTATCAGACCGGAGCCATTGAAAAAACAGCAAACGGCTGGGCGGACCACGCTCCGAAGAACCTTTATACGGCCATGGGAACGACCATTGGGAAAGAAGCAGATACAGAGCGGTTCGTAGGCCATACAGAAAGTGGCGGCAGCATTTCCCTAACGGACAGCCGGAATGAAACAGCCTCCGGCTATGAAAAGCTTTCTTCCAATCAGGGAAAGGACGGGACCGGGGAAAGCAGCCATTCCTATCCCATAGAAAACGATGAAGCTTTAAATGGAAACTGCTGGATCGGGCGGCCCCTGATCGTCAATGCAGACGGGACCCAGTATTACATTAAGGAGCTGGCCCGTTCCGAAGGGTATGAGCTTTCCGTTTATGGGAAAGATTCCGCCGTTTCTAACCGGGAAGCATATCAGGCCGGAGGGAACCCATCGGCAGAGGGGACTGTATCTGCCGGAAGCATTGAAACCGACCGGGTAAAGAAAGCCAATACCTTTACAGTAACAAGCAGCGGAGCCACAAACGGCTACCGGATCTACGCCCAAAACATCCCGGAGGGAGCTACCTTTTACACCACCAAAACCAAAGTGGTGGAGGACCCGAAAGGTACCCACACGGAATATGTCATAAGAGAGGAAACCGCCCTGGCCAATGAAGAAGGCGCCAGAGTGATTATAAACGGCTCCCCGGTAGTGGCAAAGGCCGGGGATACGGTTACTCTACCGAATGGGGAAACTGCCGTAGTCAGTAAGGTATCTGATCCGGAGTATGATTATACCGCGGTACGTCCGGATAATGCGCTCCGGTACACAATCCCCATCTTTGCAGATAAGGAAGTCTCCGGGGATTTGACCGAGGATGCCAATGCCGCTTTAAAGAAAGCTTCTTTCAAGGAACCGGATGAGGGAGCGCCCTGGACGCTGGTTCCGGTGGAGGGCGATAGCTTTGAGGATCAGGCGAAAAGCCTTTATGAGGGAATGGAGGAAGCCGGGCTTTCTGCTTTTAACTGCCTGCGGGTGCAGGAAATCACCGATGGAAAGGCGGTAGTCCGCTATTCCTACCGGGTGGGAAGCTCCATATCCGCTGGTGTTTACGATGAGGAGGAAAAGCTTCTCTACGTAAAAAAAGACATTACCTACAGTATTAAAGGATCTGACATTTCCGGCTATATCTACCTTGCCTATACACTGGATCAGCTGGAGGATTCCAAGGAGAATGGAAATGGTTTTATCACCTATGCCAAGGTAAAGGCCGGTGAGCTGTCAAAGAAAACAGCGGTTTACCCGGAGGATTTATCCGGGACAAGTATCATAGAGAGCCCGGAGCGCACCTACTGGATTTACAGCCAGGGCGAACCGCTCCGAAACAACGACGGCAGCATTAAAAAAGTCCTGGTGGAAGAGGAAAAACAGGTTGCTCCAGGCTATGAGTTAAAGGACGTGGACGTGCCGGTAACAGCGGTATATGACGGAAAAGGATACACCATTGACGTGGCTGGGAGCGAAGGAACGGAATCCGTAGATTATAAGATCACCTATCAGGATGATTTTGTTTCCGGGACCTACATCACCCCGGAGGAATACGGCGGATATTATGGAAACATTTCTGTATCCCCGAACTTGGCAAAGGCCGGAACCTACATAGAATCCGTGACTCTCCGTTATGACCGGAACCGGATTGATTCAGACGGCGGAACCCGACAGGCAAACATTTCTGTCGTGGAGCGGCCGATCCTGCAAAAAGTCAAGATCACAAAAGATATTTCCGTGAACGAGGATGGAACCTATTCAAATAACACCTATGCAGGAACCGGCCATGAGGACCGGGTAACCAATGAACTGGGAGGAACAGGAGAGAATGCAGCGTATTTAAAGAACTTCCATTTCAAAACCTATCTAAAGTCCAACTTGGAGCGGCTTTACCGGGCGGCGGATGGTATGGTGAGCTGGCAGGATCGGAACGGGAATCCCGTGGATATCACTTCCTACCGGAATGTTTTTCCGGAAAAGGTCCAGAAGCTTTATACGAAAGTGGATTACCGGACCGATCCGCTTGTCAGGGATTCCAATCAGGCAGCTATTGCCAATACCGAGCTTTACAGTTATACCAATGACCTTATTAATGCAGATCAAAACCCAGGATATACGGCAGTTCTGGAGAAAACTGCTCAGAGCGTAAAGGATGAATCCGGAAATGACCGGACCAACAGCCGCTATAATTATGAAAAGTTTTTTGAGGCTATAGATGTGGCCAACAGTGACAAATGGGACCGGACTGACAATGAAAGTTCCTCTTTCAAGCCTTTTGCATTTATAAAGGGGCTCCTGTTTGGAACCGGTGGGGCAGACAGCGGGCCCCATGGGTCAAAGCAGTATCCGGCGGCCCACAATAATCCGGAAACGGAAAGCGGGATAAATACTTCCGGAACATCCAAGGATAACGCCCTCCGCTCCGATCATGTCCGCCAGTTTGCAATCACCTGGTATTTAGACGATGAAGTGGAAAAACTGGTGAAGAAAAACCCAGCCGGAGAAACAGAAAGTGCTGCAGGCGGCGAAACATACTCCGATGAAGTTTACGATAAGGCCCTTTCCGAAGCGATTAAGAAAGCAGAAAACTACTTAAAACCGTTCTTTGCTTATAACCTGGATGATATTTATGCAATTGCCTGGGACAGTGAGTTATATGGAGGAAAGGACCGCGATACAACGACCTTAAGCGCCGATCAGGAAGATGAAAGCGCCGGGTACTGTTACGGGATCTCGGAATACTTACCTTACGGAACCTATGTGGCCGTGGAACAGCAGCCCTTTAATAAGGACTTAGGGGACCTCTATAACAAGCACTATAAAACCGATGCTCCGAAAGAAATTGAACTTCCAGCCGTTTATGCCCAAGGAAGCGGGGCAGACCCTGAGGGCGGAAAAATGGGAGCGGATAAAACACCGGAAGAGCTGGCGGACTATTACCAATACCATGCCGCGAACACGGTTTCCCAGCTCTCAGCCAAATATCACATCCGCTTTCATGAGGAATGGCCGGGAGAGGGCGGGGAGGATCTAAGGAAACACATTATCCGGGCGCACAGCCGTTTGGGTAATTATGAAATTTATCCTTATGGTTTAGACCTTGATAAGCTTTCCGGACATTTCACCATCACCCAGGGAGCGAATGATCCACTAAAGGATTATTATAATCCTCTGGTGGACCCGGAAACAGCCGGAGGAAATACAAACAGCCATTACCTGGCGGACGATAGAAATGCCGGAAAGCGAACCGCAAATGGATCAACCTATGAAACAAACGGAGTGGAGAAGATCTACCGTTACGGCTCTGTATCTGAAGACAAACAGACTTATAATAACGTTCCATTTCCATCAGGAACCGGGGAAGTTTACCGGGATCATGTGACGGCCATGGAGGGAATGCAGACAGCCTATGACGGGAAATATGCCCCGATGCTAGTGCCGTGGACCGTGGCAGAGCCAGCCAGTGAAGCCACAGATACCGTCCAGAACGGGGACGGGACAGCAAGCTATAAGGGCTATGCTTACCGGAAATACCGGAATACCTTTTATACAAGCAAGCTGCGGATTGAAAAGCTGGATGCAGAAACCGGGGAAAACCTCCTCCATGACGGAGCTTTATTTACTCTTTATGCAGCTTCCAGGGAGGACGGGGAGAATACGAACGGCCTGGTGAAGTTTTACGGGGCAGGCACCCGGATCGAGGGATCTAAGGAATTTTTGGTGGCCATGGGGGCAAGAGATATCACTCAGGCCGGAACCCTTTTTAGCGGAATTGTCCCGGAGGGTACCCCGGTATGCAAGGAATCGGAACAGGTAGTCCTTACGGATGACAAAGGGAACCGGACCGGCCAGTTTGAAGCTTTCACGACTACCAGGGATGGTCTTCAGGCCCAGGAAGAAGATCAGACGAAAACATCCTATCAGGATCAGAACACAGGTTACCTAATGACCCCCCAGCCATTTGGAGCAGGAACCTATGTCCTATGTGAGGTAAAGCCCCCGGCTGGGTATGTAAGAACAAAGCCGGTGGCTATTGAGATTTATTCAGATAAAACCACGTACTACCTAGATGGAAACCGGGACAGCCGGGTGGCAGCAGCTGTTTATGATGAGCCGGGTGCAGCTTCCCCCGCTTCTCCTGACATGGAAGACACCGTCAGAATCTACATAGGAAATACCCCGGTACGTTTAGAAGTTTCAAAGATTAAGGATACAGGTAATACCGTGACTTACCGGACCGATACGAGACTCACAGGAACGGAGCTGGAGCTGAAGCAGAAGTACGGAGCGGAAAACTTAGAGTATGCCTATAAGAATGGAACCTATTTAGGCTATGCCTGGTATAAGGGAACCCTGGAATACTTGGAATCCAGAAAGGCAGCCGGGGAAGATGTGAACCCGGTCTATGTAGACGGCGTGTTCGCCGGTTACGGTCTGATCTCCAGGCCCCTTGATACCGCCGATGATAACAACCGTTACGTGGCGGGAGCGCAGATGGCCCTTTATGATGCGATTGAGATCAAAGAAAACGGGGACAGCGGGGATTACGGCTACGATGGTGTGGAGGTGGTAAGGGACCGGAATAACAATGTCCAGTCCATGAAAGTGAAAAAGGGCTATGCCGGAACAACGGTTGAATTTATCCGGCAGGAGGATGAAGCAGGAAGCCTTGCCGGGGAGGGCGGAGCAGGTACCTGGACTTACCGGACTATAGAACGGGAGGATACCGATATCCTCTATTACTCCCTGGGAGATTTAAAGGTAACGGAAACCGGCGCGGATGGGAAGCTTTACGGTTATGACCGGAACGGAAATAAAGTCCAGGTAAAAAACCATGAATCCATCTATGTGATGAAAGGCGGCCAGCCGGTCTTTGAGCTTACGGGCGGGGATTTAACCGCGGTGAAGTATTCTGCCGCGGACAAGATCTTCACTTTAGGCTCTGAAACCATCCTGTATCACCTGGACAACAGCGGAAACCGGGATGCTTTTGTCAATCCCACCACCGGCATGGCCTTCACGAAAGAAAGACAAAAGCTTATGGTGTGGCCGGTAAAGGTTTCCAAAACGGCTACTGGAGCAGTTATTGCCAGAGAAAAGATTAAGACCTGGAGAATTGCCTCTATCCATGCCGATACAGACCAGGAATACATCACAGGAACCTACAACGGAAACAACCTGGCTAAAAGCCTAAATCCGGTCCTTAATGGCCACGGGCTCCCGGAGTATTACCAGAAATCGGCCGGGACCTACAAAAAGGGGAATCCGGTCTATGACATTGACGGAGATTATGTCCGCTATAAGTATGAGGATCTTCTTCCTGCCTACAACAATGCAGCCTACAAAATCAATGACAAGGCCAGCATGAAAGCTATCGGAAATGAAGAGGATACCACAGACGATGGGAAGCTCTACCACCGGCAGGGCGAGGCCTGGGTCATGGAGAACACCTGGATCACCGGAGAAAAATATCCCAATGATCCATTTCAGGCGGATCAGACCGTAGGCCAGGCCGACATGTTAAAGCGGGTGATTCCGGGGACCTACATCATGGAAGAGGTCAAGGCGCCTTCCGGCTATGCAAAGGGCCTCCCGGTGGGGATTACGGTCACTGAAACCGATAAGGTCCAGAATGCTGGGATGGAAGATGAAAAGATCAAGGTGGAGATCGTCAAAACCGATGCGCCGGGCCAGTACCGGCTTCAAGTGGAGAGTGATTATGACCAAGGGTCAGACCCTCAAGAGGGCCTTATACCCGGTGAAACGGGGCACGCTGCCGTTACAGAGCCAAAAGGGGCCTACAGCTACAGCCAGATACCCGGCGCGCACCTGACGCTTTATAAAGCAAAAAGGGTATACACCACCGATAACGTGACCTATCCGAAAGGTTATTACCTTGTGAAAGCCGAGAATCAACCGGCACAGTGGACCGTAGAAAACACCGCGGATAATGCGCTGGTGACGGTCACGGCAGACTGGATCACGGACGGGAGCCCGAAGTATTTTGAGGGAATCCCTGCCGGAGATTATATCCTGGAGGAAAAAGAGGCAGCGGACGGATATATCCGCAGCTCAATGGAGGTGGTGGTGAAAGAAACCGGGGAAGCGCAGACCGTCAATTTTAAAAATGACCATACCAAGCTGGAGGTTTATAAATACTACGAAGACAGTAAGGGAAACCGGCTGCAGCTTCCAAACGATCACGCGGCGGGCCTGGCCCTTTACGAGGCGAAAACAGACAAAGACGGAAACATTCTGATGGATGGAGGGATACCAGTATACGATAAAACAAAGCAGATTGACGCATGGAACACCGATGACCTGACCGAATACACCGAAATCGTTGAAAAGAGTACCAGCGTTGTGAACCGCATAAAAGATTTCCTTGGCCTGTCAGAAAATCAGTCCAGTTTTATCAAAGACTTTGAAGCAGCCTACAGGGAATCCGGGAAAGGATTAACTACTCTCACCTGGTACACGAAAGAGGGAATGCGGCGGGCCGAGCGGAGCAAAAGCCTTTCAACCGGACAGGGAGATGGCATACCCGATGGGGCGGGGCACACTGTAGCACAAACCTGGATTACGGATGAAGGGAAAACCATCCGGATCACCATTTATCGAAATGTTCAGAATGGGTCACTCGATGGCGATGGGAAGCTTCCTCTGATCTTTGAATACCAGTTCAACTACAGGGAGCAGAACGGAATAAAAAGCTATGACACCTTAGAAGGAATGCACCGGATGGATTATTTACCCTTAAACGCGGAAAAAGGCGGGAACCGGATCGGGAATTATGTTCTGATGGAAGAAAAAACACCACCTGGATTTGAAACAGCGGACCCGAAAACCATTGTCCTTACTGAAACCGGAAATGTGCAGCGTATCAGCCTGGAAAATGAAGAAAAGTACATCAATGTATTGAAAGTGGTTTCCGATGGGACCAAAGAGTATGCGGTGGCTGGAGCAAAGCTGGCACTCTACCGTGCAGACGAAGCCGGAAAATATGTAGAGGATGATGTTCACCTGGTAGAAATCTGGATATCCGGATCAGACGGTAAGTATACGGAAAGTGATAGGTTTAACGGAAATCTACCCGATAAAGCGGGGCACGCTGTCCCGAAGGGATTCTCTGTGGGGGACTTAAAGCCACACCGGATCGATAAAATCCCTTATGGAACCTACTATATTGCTGAGACAGATCCCCCGGCATACATGCAGAAAGCGGAGCCGGTGGAGATCACAGTGGGCGCGGAGAAAGTCCCTGTTTACCGGATCGTAAACACGCCTACCGTAGGCAAGCTGGAGATCCATAAGAAAGCATCGGATACCGGAGAGGATTTGGATCATGCCCGCTTTAAGGTGACAAACAAGGACACCGGAGACACCTGGTATATGACCACCGGGGCCGACGGAAAAGAGGAGCTGCCAGGACTTCCAACCGGATTGGTACAAGCAGACGGAACCGTAAAAGCCTATACCTATACCATTGAAGAAATTTCCCCACCGGATTTTTACCAGATCTCCGGGGGAACGAAAACATTCCAATTTGACGGAAAAGGGAGCGGAAAAGAAGTACTTTATACCTGTGAGATTGTGAATGATCCGACAAGCATTCAATTTAGAAAGACAGATTTCCATACCGGCATGGACGTAAAGGGGGCAGAAATTGCCGTTTATGAGGCTATGGTCGATGATGGGGAATATCAGAAGAATGGCGAGGCAGTTGCCGTCATAACCTCCGGGCCAAATGGCTTCACTCTTACAAAGAAACTCTCAGCCAACCGGGTTTATATCATGGAAGAGCAGAAAGCTCCAGCTGGGTATGCTTTTTCAGAGCCGGTTATATTTACCGTAAACGAAGCAGGAACCGGAATTCTTAATATAACAAACGATTTCCACGTATTAAAGCTGGCAGAAGAGAACGGGGCCATCGAAGCCTTAACGATCACAGGACGGGTTCCTGTAAAGGTGTATACCGTGTTAAAGGATTTAGACACAGGAACAGAGCTTCCGGCCCTTGCAGGAACAGGAGGAGGTCTGAGCCTGACTGCGGAGGATGGGATTAAGGATGGCCACTTATATGAGATCACCGAGTTCACCAGGTACTCCGATGGCAGGGAGGAAAAGTCCTTAAAAGAAACCCGACGGATCTATTTGGATGAAGATGGCTTCTGCATTATCCCCTCCAGAACTTATTTAGAGGCCAGGCAGGAGCTGACGGATGAGGATGGAAATATCCTTGCAAGCTGGACATCCTCTGAGGGTAATCCTGAATACACAATCATGAATCCTGTTACGAAAGAAGTACCTATTACACAGATCACCAGCACCATCGGCGCGGATCACAGCGCAGTAAAGAAGAACAGCGTCATAAAGTACACCATTACCTATAACAATCCATATGACGCTACGGCAGATATTCAGGTGAAAGCCACCTTAAAAGATGGGCTGGAATACTTAAGATCAACAAATAACGGCACAGAATCAAACGGAATTGTTACCTGGAGCCTTACCGGGATCGCATCCCATGAGAGCGGAACGGTAGATGTTGTGGCTATTGCAGAGAGAGAAACGGGAGAGCAGATTAAGGCTTCCTTTGAAACAAAAATAGGGGAACTCATAAAAAGTACCACCTTAACAAACCCCATAGTTCCGGATGGATCGGTTACTGTCATAAACAAGCTGACCGGGACAGGAAAGAATCAATCGGATGCGTTTGTTTATCATGTAAGGCTTACAGAACGGAATGGAACCATCTTAACAGGATACCAGGCATTTAACGGCTCCATAGAGGGCCGGATCAAAGGGGAGGGGGATATAACCTTGACCGGAGACGGTTTCCTGACCTTTGCCGGGCTGCCTTACGGAACCGGATATGAGATCACCCAGGAGCTAAACAGCGAATACGAAGCAGAGCAAACAGCCATTACCGGAGAGGTATCGAAAATGTTCCAAAGCGCGGTATTTAAAAACAACCGGGATGATAATACCATCCGGGAAATCCTAACGGCTGGAGGAAGCTACCAAATCACCGAAACCACAGCCTACAGCGACGGAAACAGCCTTATAAGCGGGATATACCGCTTCCAGTTAAACGCTTCCGGAAAGATCGACAACGTGGATATGGAGGACCGGATCATTCGCCTGTATTTCTCAAAGACAGACAGAGCTACCGGCAATGAGCTTGCAAACGGCAGCTATGGCCTGGTTGATGCAGAAACAGGAGAAACCATTTATGAATTTACAAAGGAAAAGGAGGAGGTGCTTATTCCGGCAGAACTGATTACCCCAGGAAAGGAGTACATTCTCCGGGAGGATCAGCCTCCGGCCGGATATGCCTGGGAAAAAGAGATCCGCTTTACGGCTGAGGAAAGCGGTGCACCGGAAACCATCATCATGCAGGATAAGAAAACAGAGGTTGAGATCCAGAAAATAGATACAGAAACCGGGGAACTGCTTACCGGAGGAAACTTTTCCATCCGGGAAAAGGAAACCGGGGATCTTATCACCAGGTTTATAGTCGAGGGAAAGCCGGTCCTTATAAAGGGTCTCCTGATTGCAGGAAAGACCTATGAGCTGATCGAAGAGGAGCCGCCGGCCGGATATGCCTACAGTCGGAACCTGAAGTTTACGGTTCCCCAGGAGCCTGAACCCATTACTATCACCATGAAAGACAAGAAAACGGAGGTTTCCATTGAAAAGCTGGGAGAGACCATAACAAAAGCCTCCCCGTCCGAAGCGGCCAGTCCGTTGCCGGGAAGCATTCTGCAGATATTAAACGAGGATAAAACCCCGGCGAAAGCCTTGCATAATGACAATGATTTTAAAGCCGGTGATGATCTTATTTTCACAACCGGAGATCAGTTCAAGGAAATAAAAGGCCAGCTGATGGCTGGGAAAAGTTACTGGCTCCATGAAGTAAAACCGGCGGATGGATATGCCTACGCAGAAGATATCCCATTCACAATCAGCTTAAACGGAGATAAAGATGCTGTAATCATGATAGACGATCCAACCCATGTAATCCTATCCAAAAAGGCTATAACAGGCCAGGAGGAACTTCCGGGGAACCACATGAGCGTAACAGATGAAACAGGCAATGTTATTGATGAATGGTTCTCCGGCGATCAGCCTCATGAAATCAATGGAAAGCTGAATGCCGGAGAAACTTACCGATTCCATGAAGTTACTCCAAGACCAGGATATGTGTATGGACAAGATGTGACCTTTACGGTTAGCAGGAATGGCAGCGTGGATCAGGTAGAAATGAGGAATGAAGAAACGAAAGTAAGAATCAATAAAGTAAACGCAGCCGGTATGCAGCTAAAAGGAGCAGTACTGCAAATTCTCGATAAAAACAATAATCTTGTCAGTGAATTTGAAACAACCGGAGATCCATTTGATGTAATCGGATTATTAACAGCGGGAGGAAATTATTATCTCCATGAAGTAAAAGCGCCGGATGGTTATTTACACGCCTTGGATAAAGAATTTATTGTTCCCAGGAATACAGATCGATTGGAGGTCATTATGATCGATTTAATGAGACCTGGAGGAGGAAAGATAAACCCTCCGCCAATTCCGATACCAGTCCCTGAACCTGATACCTTTCCGGAATCTGTTAAGGCCGGAGTGATTACAGCCAGTTACAGAATGCCCCTATTAAATCCAACATGGCTGGAACTGGCATATGGAAAAGGAACGGGGAAGCATGGAGAAAAAACCGGAGATCAGAATTTTGTTGTCGTTCTGGCAGTGGGAATGGTTCTTTGCCTTTCTGGATTTCTTTGGACTATGAGAAACAGGAAAGTGAGGAAAGACAAAAAAGGAAATAAGAAAAAGAAGAGAGAAATTAGATAAGAAAGGAAGTAAATAAAGGAAAATTAGAAAAATATAAATAATATGATAAATAAAAAATCAAACAAAAAATCAAACAAAAAACCAAACAAAAAATCAAGCAAAAAACCAGGCAAAAGACCAAACAAAAAACCAGGCAAAAAACCAAACAAAAAACCAGACAATAATACAAACAACAAAATCCAACACCTCATCCCCGCCCTATGGCTCGCCGGATTCCTGACATTCAGCTTCCACCTATCCCCCTACATACACAACTACGCAGAAGGAAAACGGGAATACAAAGAGCTTAACCTATCTATATCAAAATCCAATTCTGAAAAAAACGAATTCTCCCCTATTCAAAACGAAAAACTCCCAGAGTCATACCTGCAAAACCTGAACCCCGACTACATATTCTGGCTTTACATTCCCGGAACCGCGGTCAACTATCCGGTGGCGAGAAACGCAGAACCGGGCTATTATCTAACCCATACGTTCCAGGGAACTGAAAATCCATGTGGAAGTCTCTTTGTACAGGAGGAAGTGAAAGACCTGAATCATGGAAACACGATTATTTTCGGACACAATATGAAAGACGGCTCCATGTTCGCAGATTTAAAAAATTACAAAAACCAAAATTTCTACAGCAGCCATCAGACCATCCAAATCCATTACAAAGGAAAGTGGCAAAAATGCAATATATTTTCCTGCCAGATAAGAGAAGAGGAAGACCTTCAGTGTTATCAGACAGATTTTTCCGATCCAAAAGAAAAACAAAAATTCATGCATCAAATGAAAGCCTCTTCCCTCTATGACATCCAATTCCAACCCTCGGAAAACCGTCCGATTATCACGCTGTCAACCTGCTATGGCCGCTCTAAAAGAATGATTGTACAGGCAGTTTTAATGTGATATACTTGATAGCAATGAGCACAGCAAATACATATTAAAATAAATTTATGGAGGTCTAAAATATGGAGCCGTTAAGAATTGGGATTATGGGAACTGGCAATATCGCGTCTGTTCTGGCTAATACGATGGTGCGGATGCCGCAGGTCACTATTTATGGGGCTGCTTCCAGGAGCCTGGAGAAAGCGGAAGAATTTGCGGCCCGTTTTTCCGTTAAAAAGGCCTATGGATCTTATGAGGAGCTTGTAGAGGATCCGGAAATCCAGCTGGTTTACATTGCAACTCCCCATTCAGAGCATTACAGCAATGCCAGGTTATGTCTGGAACACGGAAAGCACGTTTTGTGCGAAAAAGCCTTTGCTGCCAACCATGAACAGGCGGAGAAAATGATCGCCCTGGCAGAGGAAAAAAAGCTTATGATAACGGAAGCCATGTGGGTGCGTTATATGCCTATGGCCGAAACCTTAAGAAAGGTCCTGAACTCCGGCATTATCGGAGATCCCATGACTCTCACGGCAAATCTCTGCTATCTGGTGTCTGATAAGCCCCGCCTTGTGAAGCCGGAATTGGCGGGCGGCGCTCTTTTAGATGTGGGAGTTTACACCTTAAGCTTTGCCTCTCTTGTTTTCGGGGATGAGGTTTCGGAGATTAATTCCAGCGTCATAAAGACGGATACAGGAGTGGACGCCCAAAACAGCATGACCCTGTGCTATCCGGACGGGAAGATGGCGGTTCTTAACAGCTCTCTTCGGGTGTTGTCTGACCGTCAGGGAATCATTTACGGGACGAAAGGATTTCTTGTAGTCGAAAATATCAACAATTTTGAGTCCATCCGGGTTTACGATGCTGACAGGCAGCTGGTTGAAACTCATGTGAGGCCGGAACAGATTTCTGGATATGAATATCAAATCGAGGCTTGCAGGACAGCCATCAATAACGGCTGGACGGAATGTCCCCAGATGCCTCATAAAACCACCTTAAGTGTGATGAAGGTTATGGATGAGCTGAGACGCCAGTGGGGAATCCGCTATCCATTTGAGCGGTAGTTGAATACCGTCCAGTAAGCTAAGGGTTATTTACAACCGCGGGCAGTCGCCAAGGTCAAGTTCACTTGACCTTGGCGCGTTGCTTTGGCGAAAATAAAGAGGAATCAGGATGTTTACAAGAAGAGATTTAATAAAGCTGCTCGCACCTCTGGTGGTGGAACAGATTTTAATTGTTCTGGTAGGAATGGTGAATGTTGTGATGGCGGCGGCTGTGGGAGAATCGGCTGTTTCCGGAGTCTCTCTGGTAGAATCAATTAACATTCTCATCATTCAGATCATGGCAGCGCTGGCAACCGGCGGCGCGGTCATATCGTCCCAGTATCTGGGGAAAAAGCAGTCGGAGAATGCCTGCCGGGCAGCAGGACAGCTTATTGGAGTCACATCCCTGCTGTCTGTGATTGTCACGATCATCGCACTTGTGGGAAATGCCGGCCTGTTAAAGGCTATTTTCGGCAGAGTGGACGAACAGGTTATGAACAATGCCGTAGTTTATTTTCGGATCATGGCCCTGTCTTATCCCTTTATCGCAGTCTATGATTCCTGCGCCGCCTTATTCCGTTCCATGGGAAATTCCAAGGTTTCCATGGCGGTTTCCCTGGTGATTAACATCATAAATGTTATCGGAAATGCAGTCTGCGTCTATGGCTTCCATATGGGAGTATCCGGTCTGGCCTATCCGACCCTTTTGAGCCGGGCGGCTGCGGCAGTGCTGATGATTATTTTAATCCAGAGTCCTAAAAATACGGTGAGAATCCAGCGCCTTGAGGAGCTTAAGCCCAATCTTCCTATGATTAGGAGGATACTGTCCATCGGTATTCCCAACGGCCTGGAAAGCGGCATGTTCCAGTTCGGAAAGCTGGTCCTCCAAAGCCTGATTTCGTCTTTGGGAACGGCAGCCATCGCCAGTTACGCGGTGGCTTCCAATTTGGTAACCCTTTTGTATCTGCCCGGCAATGCCATAGGTCTGGGACTGATTACGATTGTGGGACAATGCGTGGGAGCCGGGGAGAAGAAGCAGGCGAAGCGATACACCATGCTTTTGGCAGGGGTCAATTACGGGATTCTTTTTGTGCTGTGTACAGCAGTAGTTCTGTTTGCCGATCCCCTTGTTTCTGTCTATCATCTTTCGAAAGAGGCAGCGGAAATATCTGCACGGATGATTGTGGCCCACAGCTATGCAATGGTGATATGGCCTCTGGCCTTTACCATTCCCTATGCGCTTCGGGCTTCCATGGATGCAAAGTTCACCATGGTGGTGTCCATATTTTCCATGTGGCTGTTTCGAATCGCTTCCGCCTATTTTTTCGTCCGTTACACAAGGGCAGGAGTGATGGGAGTCTGGTATGGCATGTTCATTGACTGGATATTCCGGGCGGTTGTATTTAGCTGGAGATTCCGGGGAATCGTAAAAAGAGCGGCGTCTGTTTCTTAAGAACAGAGCCGCTCTTTTTGCCATTTACCGGAGTTCATTCATGCGCCCGCTGGAATCCACATATGCGTCATCAATGACACGATTTGCCGCCATTTGTCCGAGTACGCCGTCTGAATTCTGGTTAAAATAGTACCAGTAACCGTCAATTTTATGCCAGCCTGTGGCCATAATCCCATTCTGACCTGTATAAAACCAGCCGCCGTAGGAAAGATCATTGATCCAGCCTGTGAACATGGCTCCCTCCTGCTTCCCCGCATATGGATTGAAGTAATACCAATGGTTGTTGATGCAGAGCCAGCCTGTGGCCATGTATCCATTATCCATAAAATAATAGGAATTGCCCTGATATTCTGCCCACTGTCCCGCAGCATAGGAGGAATTCTGCCGGAGAAATCTCCAGCCGCTTTCATCCTTCTGCCAGGAGCCGGATAAGTAAATGGATTCGTCCTTTGTATGGGCAAGGCTGGTGACAGAGCCTAATCCGGCTGCTGAAAGCAGGAGAACGGCCGCCGTCGTTTTGATATGCTCCATCCGGAGATAGGCTGAAAGCTTTTTCATTAATATGGATACCTCCTGATAAAATTTGAAAATTTAATGAATCTCTGGTCTAATTATACGTGTCCCCAAAAGAAAAAACAATGCAGGAAATGGAACCGTAAGGTTTTCGTTTTAATTTTGTTGGATTTTATTTGAAAATGTCTTGACACATAATCTTGCATTTGTTATAGTACATATATAACAACTGATGCAGCAGTTTTACATAGATAAAAAAGGAGGGTACCTTTATGAATATCAATAAATTTACGCAAAAGTCCATGGAAGCTGTTCAAAGCTGCGAAAAACTTGCGTATGAATATGGAAATCAGCAAATTGAGCAGGAGCATTTGCTTTACAGTCTTCTGACTATTGAAGACAGCCTGATTTTAAAGCTCATCACCAAGATGAACATTCAGAAAGAGCAGTTATTAAATGAAACGGCTCAGGCCATTGGAAAGCTGCCCAAGGTGAGGGGCGGGCAGATCTATATCAGCAATGATTTGAACAAGGTTTTAATAAGCGCCGAGGATGAGGCAAAGGCCATGGGGGACGAATACGTTTCCGTGGAGCATTTGTTCCTGGCCATGTTAAAGCAGCCGTCGAAGCCGGTAAAGGAGCTGTTTCGTCTCTATGGAATTAACCGGGAGAATTTTCTGTCGGCCTTGTCCACGGTGAGGGGAAACCAGCGGGTGGTAAATGACAATCCGGAGGCCACCTATGACACCCTTAATAAATACGGCTATGACATGGTAGAGCGGGCCAGGGATCAGAAGCTGGACCCGGTCATTGGACGGGACAGCGAGATAAGGAATGTGGTCCGCATTCTTTCCAGAAAAACGAAAAACAACCCGGTTCTCATTGGTGAGCCCGGAGTAGGTAAGACCGCTGTGGTGGAAGGCCTGGCCCAGAGGATTGTCCGGGGAGACGTGCCGGAGGGATTAAAGGACAAAAAGCTGTTTGCCCTGGATATGGGCGCCCTGTTGGCAGGAGCCAAATACCGGGGAGAGTTTGAGGAACGGCTGAAAGCGGTATTGGATGAAGTAAAAAAGAGCGACGGCCAGATCATTTTGTTCATTGACGAGCTTCATACCATTGTAGGCGCCGGAAAAGCGGAAGGTTCCATGGATGCGGGCAATATGCTAAAGCCCATGCTGGCAAGAGGAGAGCTTCACTGTATCGGAGCCACAACACTGGATGAGTACCGTCAGTATATTGAAAAGGACCAGGCTCTGGAGCGGCGTTTCCAGCCGGTTATGGTCGACGAGCCTACAGTGGAAGATACCATTTCCATATTAAGGGGACTGAAAGAACGGTATGAGGTTTACCATGGGGTGAAGATCACCGACTCCGCCCTGGTGTCGGCGGCTGCCTTGTCGGACCGCTACATCAGTGACCGGTTTCTCCCGGATAAGGCCATTGACCTGGTGGATGAGGCCTGCGCCATGATAAAGACAGAGCTGGATTCCATGCCTGCGGAGCTGGATCAGCTTTCCAGGCGCATTATGCAGATGGAAATTGAAGAAGCTGCCCTGAAAAAGGAAACGGACCGCTTAAGCCAGGACCGTCTGGCAGAGCTGCAAAGGGATCTGGCCGAGCTTCATGATGAATTTGCCTCTCAAAAGGCCCAGTGGGAAAATGAGAAGGCTTCTGTGGAACGCTTATCCTCTCTGCGGGAGGAAATTGAAAGCCTGAACCGGGAAATCCAGGATGCTCAGCAAAAGTATGATTTAAACCGGGCGGCAGAGCTGCAATACGGGAAAATGCCCCAGCTTCAGAAAGCCCTGGCAGAGGAGGAGGAACGGATCAAGAGCCAGGATTTAAGTCTGGTTCACGAAAACGTGACCGAGGATGAAATCGCCAGAATCGTTTCCAAGTGGACGGGAATCCCGGTAGCCCGGCTGACTGAGGGAGAGAGGAATAAAACCCTTCATCTGGATAAGGAGCTTCATAAACGGGTGATCGGCCAGGACGAGGCTGTTTTAAAGGTAACGGAGGCCATCATCCGGTCCAAAGCGGGGATCAAGGACCCCACAAAGCCCATCGGTTCATTCCTGTTTTTAGGACCTACCGGCGTAGGAAAGACAGAGCTGGCCAAGGCCCTTGCGGAAAGCCTGTTTGACGATGAAAATAACATTGTCCGGATTGATATGAGCGAATATATGGAAAAGCATTCCGTATCCCGTCTGATCGGAGCGCCTCCAGGATATGTAGGCTATGATGAGGGTGGTCAGCTGACGGAAGCGGTCCGCAGGAAGCCTTACTCCGTGGTGCTGTTTGACGAGGTGGAAAAGGCCCATCCCGATGTATTTAACGTGCTGCTGCAGGTCCTGGACGATGGGCGGATTACGGATTCCACAGGAAAAACCGTTGATTTTAAAAATACCATCATTATCATGACCTCCAATATCGGTTCCCAGTACCTGCTGGAAGGCATAGACGAAGACGGGGAAATCAGGGAAGAGGCGGAAGAGATGGTGATGGGTGATTTACGGAACCATTTCCGGCCGGAATTCTTAAACCGTCTGGATGAAATCATCCTGTTTAAGCCTCTGAGCAGAGAAAATATTTCAGGCATTATCGATCTTCTTATCACAGATTTGAATAAGCGGCTGGAAGACAGAGAATTAAAGCTGGAGCTCACCAGCCAGGCCAGGGATTTTGTGGTGGAACAGGGCTATGATCCGGTATACGGAGCCCGTCCGCTGAAGCGCTACTTACAAAAGCATGTGGAGACTCTGGCTGCCCGGATGATCCTCGGCGACGAGATCCACGCCGGCAATGTCATCGTCATCGATTTGTCGGAAGACGGACATCAGCTGATTGCTTATCTTGAATGAGAAAGCAGAAAAGGGAAAGCGACTCCTTACCGGTAAGAATTTCCACGTCGGAATACTTACCGGCAAGGAGTTTTTTTGCCGCTGGGATGCCTGTCAATTGGCAGTCGGAATATTATTAAATAGCTACTGGAATTTCTACCTTATAGATATCAGAATGGATATCGTTTCATTATTATGTTTATTATGTATTATGCCATCGTTACAACAGCAGTTACTGCCTCTGAAAGAAAAGATAATTATACAAAAAACAGCCACTCCCTTAAATATAATTAGAAAAGTGGCTGTTATATATAATATTGTATAAAAACTCCTGAAAAATCATAATATTATGAAAAAAAAGCACCCTTTACTCCGGGCCGCACTCTAGCTATAGGATAGCATGGCCGAAAGAAAAAGTCTATTATTTTTTTAATTTTCCTCTATAATCGGGATATAAATTGTGAAAGGATAAAGGAGACCGATTATGTTTAATCAAAAAGAGAGTGACGAAAGAAAGTACCTGGAAGAGGTTCAGAGTAAGCTTAAAGCAGTCCTGGAACAGATAACCCGAAAAATAGACAGCTACTTTAAAGAAATATTAGAAACAAAACGATACATGTATGAAAATCTTGCACAGTTTGATTCCGCAGAAAAAGCGGCAAACAGGGTCATTATTTATGACAGCGTTACATTTGGGGAAGAGGCAGTAAAGGAACAGGAGAGGATTCAAAAGCTGATCCAGTCTCCCTATTTCGGAAGAATTGACTTTGCGGAAACTACGGAAGAAGTATTTTATATCGGAGTCCATGCCTTTGTGGACCCGCTGACCTTTCAGAATATAATTTTTGACTGGCGGGCTTCTGTTTCAAGCATGTTTTATGATTTTGAAACCGGCCCCGCTTTTTATATGGCTCCTGACGGAAAGATTGACGGGATACTGGTCCGGAAGCGGCAGTACAGGATCAGGCAGGCGCAGATGGAATATATGATTGAAAGCTCCTTAAATATCGGAGATGAGATACTTCAAAAGGAATTGAGCCGTAGTTCTGACGACAAGATGAAAAATATTGTGGCGACCATTCAAAAGGAGCAAAATTCCATTATCAGAAATGAAGCCGCAAGGGTGCTGATTATACAGGGGGCGGCAGGTTCCGGAAAAACCTCAATCGCGCTGCACCGGATCGCATTTTTGCTGTACCGCTACAAAGAGACTTTAAAGTCAAAAAATATTATGATTATTTCCCCTAACAAGGTATTTGCAAGCTACATCTCCAATGTATTGCCGGAATTAGGAGAAGAAAATGTGTCGGAAATGGGCTTTGACGACATCGCGGATGAACTGCTCGGAAATAAATATAAATACCAGACTTTCTCCGGGCAGGTGGAACGCTTATTGGAGGCCGGGGACCCCGAAATGATTGCCCGAATTGAGTTTAAGGCAACGAACCTATTTGTGGAGCAGCTTCAATCGTATCTGGAATATGCGGACGAAGCCTATTTCGCCCCGGCTGATCTAAGATTCGGCAGTTTCTTTGTTTCCCGAGAAGAACTGCATTCCAGCTATCATGGGCTGAAAGGCGTGCCCATTAAGATCCGGCTGCGGAGAATCGCTGATAAATTTATAGAAAAATACAAACGGGATACCAATAAAAAAATGGATGCCTCCGTTTCCCGCCAGATCAGGAACAGCATACAAGGGATGTTTCCCTTTGGCGATGCGCTTTTGCTGTATCAGGATTTCTACCGCCATGGAGGGAAAGAGGACATGCTGTCTTTCATGAGGAAAAATACCTTTGAATTCTGTGATGTCTATCCTTTCATTTATACAAAGATGTATTTTGAAGGCGGAGAACCGGATTATAAGGGAATCCAGCACTTGCTGGTTGATGAAATGCAGGATTATACGCCCATACAATATGCAGTCCTGGCAAAGCTGTTTTCCTGTAAGATGACCATTTTAGGCGACAGCTATCAGAGCGTGAATCCCTACAGCTCATCTGCCGCAGAGAAAATCCAGCCCTGCTTTGCCGGGTGCCAGTGCCTGGAACTGTGCAGAAGCTATCGGTCAACCATAGAAATCACCGAATTCACAAAAATGATTTTAGAGAATAAAAAGTTAATCCCAATGGAGCGCCACGGCCAGGTTCCAACGGTTACGGCATGTAAGACCGGGGAGGAAGAGCTTGAGAAGATCAAGTGCCTGATTGAGGATTTCCGAAAATCTGAATTTGCTTCATTGGGCATTGTATGTAAGTCACAAAGTCACGCCGAATCGCTGTTTGACCAGCTTCGCGGAACTTATGAGGATGCGGTTTTACTTGATTTTGGCAGCAGCCTGTTTCAGGACGGCATTGTCATCACTTCCGTGCACATGTCCAAGGGACTTGAATTTGACCAGGTGATTGTGCCCGGGGTTTCTGCCGGATTTTATAAGACCCAGCTGGACAGAAGCCTTTTATACATCGCCTGTACCCGGGCCATGCACCGGCTGGATTTGACCTGCTGCGGCAGGGAAACGGAATTTTTAAAACCGGCTGCTTCGGATACCGGCTTATGAGACTCTTCTACACCCGCCACAAAATATCCCTGTTAATCGTATGGTAAAACATTTTCCGCACCTTTTTCTCATCTGTGGTCTGACCCAGAATCCACATAAGCTTTGTTACCGTGGCCTCCAGAGTCATATCATAAGCTTCCAGAAGACCGAATTCTTTCTTGATCGAATGTCCAACCTCATATACGGACATATTGCTGCCCTCATTGGTCACCTGGGTGGTCATGACCACGGTTTTCCCCAGGGAAATCCATTTTTCAATGGCCTTATAAAAATCTCCTGAATCATAGGAGGGAAGACCGCCCACGCCGAAGGATTCGATGATCAGCGCATCATAATGCTCCGCCATATAGTCCAGAACATCGGAGCCCATGGAGGGAATCAGCTTCATTAAGGCCACGTTGGGATTCATTTCATGGAAAAACCGTACCCTGCGGGAGCAGGAATCCTTATCATCCAGGTAGAAAATAACATGGTTATCCTGTATTGCCGCAATATAAGGGAAGTTGATGCTGGAAAAGGCATTGTAGCTTTTGGTCCTTTCCTTTTTCCCGCGGGTGCCGGCAATGACCTTGCCGTCAAAAGCAATATTCACCCCGTGGGCCCTGGCTTCGCTTGCAAAGCGCAGGCTGTCCGACAAATTGGTGCGGGCATCGGTATTTTCCATATCAATGGGCTTTTGGGCTCCTGTAATGACGATGGGCTTTTCCGAATCCTGAACCAGGTAGGAAAGGGCCGCAGCCGTGTAGGCCATGGTATCCGTACCGTGGCAGATGACAAAGCCGTCATATTCTTCATAATGCTTTTCCAGGGCTTCCGCCATAATGAGCCAGTGCTTTGGCTGCATGTTGGTGCTGTCTATATTGAGTATCTGCAGGCTGTCCGCCTTGCAGAATTTCGCCGCATCGGGAACGTAGGAAAGAAGCTCATCGGAGGTGAGAAGCGGTTTTAACCCCGCATCGCCCCGCTTGCATGCAATGGTTCCCCCTGTCCCAAGCATCAGTATTTTTTTCATAGGATCGTGCCTCCTTATGGATTATCAACCTGATTGTAGCATTTCTTCCTTTATTCGTACAGGCCATTCCTTGAAAATATTTGAAAACTGTGATAGAATGATTCCGAAATCAGGCACAGGAGAGTTGACCAATGTTGAACATACCAAAAGACCCGGTAATACTTCTAAGCTATATCAACACCCAGCTTCGGGATTACTATCCGTCACTGGAAGAATGCTGCCATAGTCTGGGAATCCGGGCAGAGGATCTGATGAACTCCCTGGCTGCAATTGATTATTATTATAATAAAGAGAGAAACCAGTTTATCTGACATGGACCTTAGGGGGAAATAGCCCATAAGGAAGACATAAATGAAAAGGGGTCGTCGCTGCAGCGGTGATCTTTTTTTTAAAAGTACATCCGATAGAGAATTGAAACAGACGGGAGGGATATTTATGTATAGCATCTGGCTCCAGGCGGTCAGCCTGTGGAATTGGTTAATAGACCATCTGATCTATATTAACCTGGTTTTATCAATTATTATCGTTTTCTTCCAGAGGCGGGATCCGAAAGCGGTCTGGACCTGGCTCTTAGCCCTCTATTTTATTCCCGTATTCGGCATCCTCTTTTACCTGCTCCTGGGTCAGGATATGAGGAAAAGCAAGATGTTCCGGGTCAAGGAAGTGGAAGACCGCATGCGCTATTCTGCAAAAAACCAGGAAGAGTTTCTAAGGAGCCATGATATCGGCCTGATCTCCACCCTGGCTCAGGATTACGAGGACCTGGTGCTCTATAACCTGGAGACCTCGGGTGCTGTTTTGACGGTGGATAACAGCGTTGCCATTTTCACCGACGGCGAGGAAAAATTTGCGGACTTGCGGGAGGAGCTGGCAAGGGCCAGCCGTTTCATCCACCTGCAGTATTACATCATCAAGGACGACGAGCTCTTTGATTCCATCATCCCCATCCTCATTGAACGGGCCAAAGCGGGGGTGGAGGTGCGCATCCTTTGCGACGGTATGGGCGGACGCTTTATGGCAAAGTCCAAATGGAGGCTGTTAAAGCAAAACGGAGTAAAGCTGGGCATTTTCTTTCCGCCGTTTCTGGGACGTCTGCAGCTTCGTGTGAACTACCGCAACCACAGGAAGATCGTGGTCATCGACAACCGGGTGGGCTATGTGGGAGGCTTTAACATCGGCCGGGAGTACATTTCCAAGGACCCCAAATTCGGATACTGGCGGGATACCCATTTAAAGCTCCAGGGGGGCTCGGTCTTAAGCCTTCAGATCCGCTTTGCCCTGGACTGGAATTATGCGGCAGGGGAAAATTTGTTCAAGAACATGAAATATTTCTGTGAGGAGGACGACGGATCGTGCCTGGAGAACTTTGGCTCCGTTGACATGGCGGAAATGGAAAAAGAGGAAAAGCACCTTGGAATCCAGATCATCGCCAGCGGTCCGGACTCAGGAAGCCGGCAGATACGTGACAATTACCTTCGCCTGTTTTCCAAGGCCAGGGACCACATCTATATCCAGACCCCATATTTTGTGCCCGATGACGCGGTCCTTTCCGTCCTCCAGATGGCGGCCCGCTCCGGCGTGGATGTGCGTCTCATGATCCCCTGCAAGCCGGACCATCCGTTTGTTTACTGGGCTTCCTATTCCTATGTGGGAGATTTGCTGTCTGCAGGGGCCAGATGCTATACCTATGAAAATGGATTTCTTCATTCCAAGGGCGTTATGACAGACGGAAAGGTCAGCTCCTACGGCACCGCCAACATGGACATCAGAAGCTTTGAACTGAATTTTGAAGTCAATGCGGTGATCTACGATGAGGAAACCACCCGTAGATTGGAAGAACTGTTTTTAGAAGATTTAAAGGTATGTAAGGAAATTACGCCGGAACGGTATATAGGGAGAAATCTCATCATCCGCATCAAGGAACAGGGAAGCAGGCTTTTGTCTCCACTTTTATAGAATTCTTTTACAGTCAAACATAATATCTCCATGACCGGAGCATAATGGAGATTATGAAGACAATCACACAAAACTTAAAACAACTGCCCCTTAATTTTTGTAAATGCGGAGTGACAGGCTGGTGCCTGGAGGTTATATTTACCTCCACGGAGTCCATCCTGCGCCAGGACTGGAGGCTCATGGGGCAGACCTCTCTTTTGATGTTTCCCATCTATGGATGCGGAGCTCTTTTAGGGCCCATCGGCGGCCTGATTGACCGTTGGGTCGGTTCCGGCCAGGGAGGGACCGAAAAAAAGACGGATCTGGCCATCCGTCACGGGTTTCTCTACATGGTACTGATTTTTGTGGCGGAGTATTTTTCCGGTTTTCTTTTACGCGGCAGGGGGATGTGCCCCTGGGATTACAGCGGCCGGAGCACCAATATCGACGGTCTGATTCGTCTGGACTTCGCCCCTTTGTGGTTTGCCACAGGACTGCTGTTTGAACAAATTACAAAAAAGAAAGGCAGGTAGTATTGTAATTAGAGACTCCATTTTATATAATAGATAAAATGGAGGATTAGACGAATGATACGATTTATTCTTGTTGCAGCAGCAGTCGTTCTTTTTCTGATATTTGCCATTCCGGTCATGCTTGTGGAATGGATTATCGGAAAAAAAGACCGCCATTTACGGGATGTGCAGAGCCTGGCGGCGGTCCAATGGATCTTCCGGGTAATTCTTAAGATTGCCGGGGTGAAGATCACCGTAAAAGGAAAGGAAAATATTCCGGCGGACCGTGCAGTCTTATACGTGGGAAATCACAGAAGCTATTTTGATATCCTGGTGGGCTACACTACGGTTCCCGGACTTGTGGGTTTTGTGGCGAAAAAGGAGATGGAGAAGATCCCCCTTCTTTCCACCTGGATGAGGTACGTCAACTGCCTGTTCCTTGACAGAAAGAATTTAAAGGAAGGCTTAAAGACAATTCTGGAAGGCATTGATCAGGTGAAAAACGGTGTTTCCGTCTGGATTTTCCCGGAAGGGACCAGAAATAAGCAGGAAGATCCCATGGACTTGCTTCCCTTTAAGGAAGGAAGCCTTAAGATCGCAGAAAAAAGCGGATGTCCGGTAGTGACCGTAGCCATGACAGGAACTGCGGAAATTTTTGAAAAACATTTTCCCTATATCCGGCCATGCAATGTGACCATTGAATTCGGCAAGCCCTTTTTTCCAAAGGAGCTGGAACCGGAATATAAAAAGTTTCCGGGGGCTTATGCAGAAATGCAGATAAAGGCCATGCTGGCGGAGCAGAATGGTGTCCATATACCAACAGATAAGATGAAGGGATGAAAAACCCATGAAAACATTAGATTTGCAGGAAATCAGAAAACAGCTTGACCGGATCGACGGGGAAATCGTCGCTTTGTTTGAAGAGCGGATGAGGCTTACAGGCGATGTGGCGGAATTTAAGATCGGGACAGGGAAAGAGGTATACGACGGGGAAAGGGAGCAGCAGAAGCTTGAGGCTGTAACAGCCATGGTGGAGGATAAGTTCCAGAAGCAGGCTATAAAAGAGCTTTTCATCCAGATGATGACCATCAGCCGCCGTTTCCAGTATAAGCTCATGGCCGAGCACGGCCTGACGGCTGAGAACAGCTTTTGCCCTGTAAAAAGCCTGCCCACAGACCATGTCCGGGTGGTGTACCAGGGGGTGGAAGGGGCTTACAGCCATGGTGCGGCCCTTCAGTATTTCGGAGAGAACGCGGATATGTACCATGTGGAAGCCTGGGAAGACGCCATGAAAGAGGTGGAGGCGGGAAATGCCGACTATGCGGTGCTTCCCATCGAAAATTCTTCGGCAGGGGCGGTCAGCGACAACTACGATCTTCTCATCAAATACCACAACTACATTGTTGCGGAAACCTTTCTCACAGTAAACCATGCCCTTTTAGGGCTTCCAGACGCGGAAGCGGAGGATATCCGGACGGTATTTTCCCATCCTCAGGCCCTGATGCAGTGCTCCCAGTACTTAAATGAGAACAGGCAGTGGAAGCAGATCAGCGTGGAGAACACGGCTGTGGCGGCGAGGAAGATACTTACGGAGGGCGATCCGTCCCAGGCGGCCATAGCCAGTGAGATCGCCGGAAAGATTTATGGGCTGAAGGTTTTAAAGCAGTCCATCAACCACAACAAGAGCAATACTACCCGTTTTCTCGTTCTGTCAAGGGAGCCGGTATACAGGGAAGACGCGGCAAAGATAAGCATAAGCTTTGAGCTGCCTCATAAGAGCGGAACTCTCTATAACATGCTGAGCAATTTTATCTATAACGGGGTCAACATGTTTAAAATTGAATCCAGGCCCATACTGGGGAGAAACTGGGAGTACCGTTTTTTCGTGGATATTGAAGGGAATTTAAGCGATGCCCCCATTCAGAATGCCTTAAAGTGCATATCCGTGGAGGGCAGCAACATGAGGATATTAGGGAATTATTAAATCGCCATTTAGGGGTTCGGCCTGAGCTGTCAGGCCGGACTCGTTTTACACAGGGAGGAAAGGACGGAAGAAAATATGAAATCTCAGGAACTGATCTTATACCGCAATTTGGACTATGGTGAACTTTTTGACCGCGTGGCAGGTCTTCTTGCCATGAGCCCTGAAGAAAGAGAAAAGGCAATGCCGGATTCCTATGGCTGTGCCGGCCAGCTGGCCGAGCTTGCGGCCTGCTATGGCTTTGAGGGGAATCTCTGGCATTGCTTTTTAGCATTCTGCCTCGCCAACAATGAAAATGCCTACAGCACCTCCTGCGAGATTGTGGGGCCAATAGAAGGAACCTTAAACAGTCTGGCAGCCCACGATTTCCGGGTGCTTAAAAAGCTGTTTGATTATGATATCCGGGTCCTTGACGGGCCGGAAAGCCGGGAGGGGATCTGGTCCTCTTTATCCGCCTATGAAGCGGCGGACGGCAACAGCAAGGTTTACAATAAACGGATCAGAGATCAGATTGTGGCCCTGGCCGTGGCCCTTGAGAAAGCGGAGGATGAAACGGTATTTGCCCGGGAGATGACGGAGTTTTATCGCAGGTTCGGAGTAGGAAAATTCGGCTTAAACAAGGCTTTCCGGGTGGAAGAGGAAAACAGGGAGCCGAAGATCCTTCCCATTATCAACATCGAGCACACCCATCTGGACGATATTGTGGGATACCAGCTTCAGAAGCAGAAGCTGATTGAGAACACGGAAGCATTCCTAAACGGGCGGGCCGCCAACAATGTCCTTTTATTCGGCGACAGCGGAACAGGAAAGTCCTCCTGCATTAAGGCTGTTTTAAATGAATATTATGACAAGGGACTGAGGATCATTGAGGTCTACAAGCACCAGTTTAAGGCCCTTTCCAAGGTTCAGGAGCAGATCAAGGACCGGAATTACAAGTTCATTATTTATATGGATGACCTTTCCTTTGAAGAATCGGAGCTGGAATACAAGTATTTAAAGGCGATTATTGAGGGGGGATTAGGAAAGAAGCCGGGCAATGTGCTGATTTACGCCACCTCCAACCGCCGCCACTTAATCCGGGAGAAATTCAGCGATAAGAGGGAACTGGATGATGATATACATAATAATGACACCGTCCAGGAAAAGCTTTCCCTGGTAGCCCGTTTTGGAGTGACCATTTATTTCGGTTCCCCGGACAGAAAGGAATTCCAGGAGATTGTAAGGGCCCTTGCCGCCCGTTATGATTTGAATATGCCTTTGGAGGAGCTGTATGCAAAGGCAAATGTGTGGGAGTTAAATCACGGCGGTTTGTCGGGGAGGACGGCAAGCCAGTTTATTACTCACCTTTTGGGGAGAGAGAAAGAGTGATTGTTGGGGGTGCCATGGCTGGATTATAGGTAAATTTTACACAAATTTGACACAAATATCCGGAATCCGTTGTAGAATAATAAAAAACTGCCCGGACAGCGGGAAGTGAGGAGGATAAAAATGGCAGTCAGGTTATTTGCCGCTATTGATGTGGGATCTTTTGAACTGGAGCTTGGCATCTATGAGATCTCTGCCAAGACCGGTATTAAGGAAATTGACCATCTCCGCCATGTCATTGCACTTGGAAAAGATACCTATAAAAACGGAAAGATCAGCTACAGCCTGGTGGATGAAATGTGCCGGGTTCTCCGGCAGTTTGCCGATGTGATGGAGACTTATAAGGTGACCGCTTACCGGGCCTATGCTACCAGCGCCTTGAGGGAGGCGGAAAACAGCCAGATCGTCCTGGATCATATCCGGGTGAGGACCGGCATTGAGGTCCGTGTTATCAGCAATTCAGAGCAGCGTTTTATCAGCTATAAAGCCATTGCCTCAAAGGATGCGGAATTTAACCGGATCATTCAGCGGGGAACCGCCATCGCTGATGTGGGCTTTGGAAGCATGCAGGTATCTTTATTTGATAAGGATGCCCTGATTTCCACTCAGAATTTAATGCTTGGAGTGCTGCGGATCAGGGAAATGCTGGGGGATGTGAAGGTGACCCCGCAGATGGAGCATGCGCTGATCGGGGAAATGGTGGACAATGAGATGCTCACTTTCCGGAAGATGTATTTAAAGGACAGGGAGGTCAAGAACCTGATCGGGGTGGGGGAGAGCATTCTCTATCTGTCCCGGGGGCTTACGGGAGAAAAACCTGTGGAAAGGATTACCGCCGAGGAGTTTAAGGGCTTTTACGAAAAAATGGTAACCATGTCCCCGGATCAGATGGAAGAACGCTTCGGCGTCAACGGGGAATACGCCTCTCTTTTGGTCCCTGCTGCCATTATCTACAAGCGGGTTCTGGAAATGACAGGAGCGGAGATGTTCTGGATTCCTGGAATCCGCCTTTGCGACGGCATTGCTGCAGAATATGCGGAAGAGTCAAAGGCCGTAAAATTCAACCATGATTTTTCCGAGGATATTCTGGCCGCCTCCCGGAACATGGCAAAGCGCTATAAATGCCACGGCCCCCATACCCTGCGCATGGAAAAGTATGTGCTGGATATTTTTGACAGCATGAAGAAATACCACGGCTTGGGAAAGCGGGAGCGCCTGCTTTTGCAGATTGCTGCCATTCTCCATGCCTGCGGCAAATTCATCACCATGAGAAAGCCCAGCGAATCGGCCTACAGCATCATCATGTCCACGGAGATCATCGGCCTGTCCCATATGGAACGGGAGATCATCGCCAATGTGGTCCGCTATAACGGGGCGGAATTTGATTACAATCAGGTGCACTTGAATCTGGTCGCAAAGCTGACCGCTATTTTAAGGCTGGCAAATTCCATGGACAGAAGCCATAAGCAGAAGCTGGCGGACTGCCGCATGAGTGTCAAGGACGGACAGCTTACTGTGACCACCTTTTATGAGGGGGATATTACCCTTGAAGCTGTGGCCTTTGAACAGAAAGCGGATTTCTTTGAAGAAATATTCGGCATACGGCCGGTGCTGAAGCAGAAGCACCTTGCGGGCACGCCCGGTGCCAATCCCCCAAAAAGCGTAGCGGAAAAGAGGAAGCACCCTGCGGGCATACCTGATGCCCAAAAGGCATGGGCAGACAATAGGAAAGGAGGCTCTCCTGATGGGAAATACTGAAGAACGGTTTTATGACCCTATAAATTATGTCAACCGTGAACTGAGCTGGATCGAATTTGATTACCGGGTGCTCAGCGAGGCCAGGGATAAGAGCATTCCCCTGTTTGAACGTCTGAAATTTCTAAGCATTACTGCTTCAAACCTGGATGAATTCTACATGGTCCGTGTGGCCTCCCTAAAGGATATGGTTCATGCCAAATACACGAAGCCGGACATTGCAGGCTTAAAGCCATCGGAACAGCTTGAAAAAATCAGTGAGCGGACCCATGAGCTGGCAGCTCTCCAGTACTCCACCTATAACCGCTCCCTGCTTCCGGCCTTAAAGCAGAACGGCCTCCGGGTGGTTTCAAGCCATGAGGACTTAAATGAAAAGGAAGGCGCCTATGCGGACCAGTACTTTGAACGGGATGTATATCCTGTCTTAACGCCTATGGCCGTGGATTCCTCCAGGCCTTTTCCTCTGGTCCGCAACAAATCCCTAAACATTGCGGCTCTGCTTCAGAAAAAGAGCGGGGAAGAGGATCTGGAATTTGCCATGGTCCAGGTGCCAAGCGTCCTTCCAAGGATCGTGGAACTGCCGGAGGGAGAGGACGGAGAACGGGCGGTCATCCTGCTGGAGCAGGTGATTGAACGGAATATCGGCAGCCTGTTTTTAAACTATAACGTCATAACCGCCGCCCCTTTCCGCATTATGAGAAATGCGGACTTAACCATTGACGAGGAGGAAGCGGTGGACTTACTGGAGGAGATCCAGAAGCAGTTAAAAAAACGCCAGTGGGGAGAAGCCATCCGGCTGGAAGCGGAAGAAAAGCTGGACCGCCGCCTTTTAAAAATCCTAAAACGGGAGCTTAACATCGGCTCTGCCGATATTTTTGAGATTCCGGGACCTCTGGATTTAACCTTTCTCATGAAGATGTACGGGTTCAAGGGCTTTGACCATTTAAAGGCCGTCCCTTACATTCCCCAGCAGGTTCCAAGGCTCATGAATGAGGAGGATATTTTTACCAACATCCGTCAGGGGGATATTCTGCTTCATCACCCCTATGAAACCTTTGATCCTGTGGTGAATTTTGTAAAAACAGCGGCAAAAGACCCGGAGGTGCTGGCCATTAAGCAGACCCTTTACCGGGTCAGCGGCAATTCTCCCATTATCGCAGCCTTGGCTGAGGCAGCTGACAACGGGAAGCAGGTGTCGGTTTTGGTGGAGCTAAAGGCACGCTTTGATGAAGAAAACAACATCAACTGGGCGAAGATGCTTGAGAAGGCGGGCTGTCACGTCATCTACGGCCTGGTGGGCCTAAAGACCCACAGCAAGATCACCCTGGTGGTCCGCAGGGAAGAGGATGGAATCCGCCGTTACGTCCACTTGGGAACCGGAAATTACAATGATTCCACGGCCAGGCTTTATACGGACTTCGGCCTTTTGACCTGCAGCCCTCAGATCGGAGAGGATGCCACCGCCGTGTTCAACATGCTTTCCGGCTATTCGGAGCCCCTTTACTGGAATAAGCTGATTGTGGCCCCCATCTGGCTGCGGGCCCGGTTTTTAAGGATGATAAAGCGGGAGACGAAAAATGCCATGGACGGAAAGCCGGCTTATATTATGGCAAAGATGAATTCTCTATGCGACAAGGAGATTATAGCGGCTCTTTACGAGGCCTCATGCGCCGGGGTGAAGATTGAGCTGGTGGTCAGAGGCATCTGCTGCTTAAAAGCGGGAGTTTCAAGGCTGAGTGAAAATATTGCTGTCCATTCCATTGTGGGGAATTTCCTGGAGCATGCCCGGGTATTTTATTTTGAAAATGACGGGGCTTCGGAGCTCTATCTGGGCAGCGCTGACTGGATGCCCAGGAATCTGGACCGCAGGGTGGAGATCATGTTTCCGGTGGAGGATGAGCAGTTGAAAGAAAGGATTCTCCATATTATGAGGGTCCAGCTGGAGGATAATGTAAAAGCCCATATTTTGCGGCCCGATGGGACATATGAGAAGCCGGATAAGAGGGGGAAGGCACTGGTCAACAGCCAGGAGTACTTCTGTGAAGAGGCGGCTTCCTGCGTGAATGAAGAGCTGGGACGCCAGGATTCTCTGGGGAATAGGGTGTTTATTCCGGTTGAGAGTCAGGGGTGATACAGGACTCCCATAAAATTTCCTGTTTCTCGCTTTTTTGTAAGAAAATAGTAAGGCAAAGATACCTTTCTTGTGGTAAAATGGATGCAGGCTTTTCTTTATAATGGGAAAAAGCCGCTTACATAACGACAAGGGAGGTATTTTTCGTGTCCGAAACAATAAGCATACTGGTTGTGGATGATGAGAGAGAGATCGCAGATCTGGTGGAAATCTATCTGGTCAGTGACGGATATAAGGTATATAAGGCAAATAATGCGGAAGAAGGCTTGGATATTCTGGAAAAAAACCAGATTCACCTGGTGCTGTTGGATATTATGATGCCGGGAATGGACGGCTTGCAGATGTGCAAGAGAATCCGGGAGACCAACAACATTCCCATTATCATGCTGAGCGCCAAATCCACGGACTTGGATAAGATTCTGGGCCTTGGGACAGGGGCAGACGATTATGTGACAAAGCCCTTTAACCCATTGGAGCTGACCGCCCGGGTAAAGTCCCAGCTTCGCCGTTATACTCAGCTAAATCCCAACAGCGCGGTAAATGAGGCTGCGAAAAACGAGATAGCCATACGGGGCCTGACTATTAACAAGGACAACCACAAGGTGACTGTTTACGGGGAAGAGATCAAGCTCACACCCATTGAGTTTGACATCCTCTATCTTCTGGCTTCCAATCCGGGAAGAGTTTTCAGCACCGATGAAATTTTTGAAAAGGTTTGGAATGAAAAGGTTTACGAGGCCAACAACACAGTCATGGTACATATCAGACGCCTGCGGGGCAAGATGAAAGAGGACACCAGGCAGAACAAGATCATAACCACCGTCTGGGGGGTAGGATACAAAATTGAAAAATGATATAAACCGCCGTTTCCATACCCGCGTCATTGCCAATATTTTCTACAGCGCGGTAGTTACGGTTTTAATTGAGATCTTTCTGGTCACCAACGTATCCCTGGTGGCCTCCTACATGAGAAACACCCAGAGGGACAACGCATTTATAGAAATGCTGACTACCTTTGATGTGGTGGTGATCTTGATTTACGTGGTTTTCGGCATCGGCGTATTCACAGTCACTTTTCTTCTTTTGCAGGAAAGGTCCATGCGTTACATCGGCAGAATCTCCGACGCCATGCGCAGCATTTCCGAAGGAGATTTAAATGTAACAGTGGACATTGACGGAGACGATGAATTTTCCGCCATGGCAGCCAGCTTAAATAAGATGGTGGCAGATTTAAAGGGACTGATGGACAAGGAACGGGAAGCGGAGCGGACCAAGAATGAGCTCATCACCAACATTGCCCACGACTTAAGGACTCCCCTCACCTCCATCATCGGCTATCTGGAGCTTTTGTCCGGGGATACCCGTCTCACTCCGGAGGTTCAGAAAAAGTACATAGGCATCGCATACGTGAAGACAAAGCGGCTGGAAAAGCTGATCGAGGATTTGTTCGGGTTTACGAAGCTGAACTACGGAAAGATTTCCATGAACGTGTCCCGGGTGGATGTGGTGAAGCTTTTAAGCCAGCTTTTAGAGGAATTTTACCCCAGCTTTGCGGATAAGAATCTTTCCTATGAGCTTCAAAGCAATGTTCCCGCCCAGACCATCATTGCGGACGGCAATCTTCTGGCCCGCCTTTTTGACAATCTGATCAACAATGCCATCAAGTACGGAGCCGACGGAAAGCGGATTCTGGTGAAAGTCCAGGCCGGAAAGGAGCTGGTCACGGTTTCGGTGGTCAATTACGGCTACGTGATTCCTGAGGAGGAGCTCCCTCTCATTTTCAACAAGTTTTACCGCGTGGAGCAGTCCCGTTCCACCAATACGGGCGGAACGGGTCTTGGCCTTGCCATTGCGAAAAACATTGTGGATATGCACGGCGGCTCCATTGACGTGGCCAGTGATTTGTCCGGCACCGTGTTTACGGTAAAGCTGCGGATCAATTTTGATATCAATAAAGAGAACTTTGGAAAGATAGGGTGACAGAGGATGAAATTTGGAAAAATATCCCTGATTTGCGCCATGGTACTCACCGTAACAGGCAGCTTCCAGCTGCCTGTTTTCGGCATGACGTCCTACGGTGCGGTTTCCGAAACGGAAGCAGGGACCTCCTTTACAGATGAATACAATGCGGTTTCCAACTCCGCAGTTTCCATGGATGTTTCCTTTGGCTACGACGGAAACGCCAAAAGCGGGCGCTACGTGCCGGTCAACATTTCCTTAAGCAGCCGGTCCGATTCCCAGTTTAAGGGAACGGTCCGGGTCACGGCCATGGAAACCGACTATGACATTTACGAATACGATTATCCCGTTTCCCTAGAGGCCCAGGGAACTGACGAGGAATCCCTTGACATTCCCGTGGGAAGGGCGGAGGTCCTCTATGTGAAGCTGCTGGACGCCCAGGGAGTGGAGCTGATCCGCAAACGCCTGAAATTAAACGTCACCCCGGATATTGCGGAGCTGTTTGTGGGCGTCCTTTCCGACGAGCCCGACAAGCTGGCCTACATGGACGGAGTGGGAGTCAATTACAGCTCTGTCAGAACCAGAACCTTTGACATGGATGGTTCCAGGATGCCGGACGACGTCATCGGCCTGGACCTTCTGGATGTGCTGGTCATTACGGATTATGATACAGGAAAGCTGTCCCCCGATCAGGTGTCGGCCATCTGGGAATGGGTGAGGGCAGGAGGAACCCTGCTTCTGGGCACCGGAGCCAGAGCCGATGACACCCTTTCCGCTTTCCGCCCTGACCTTTTAGAAGAAGCCTACGAGGTTCCGTCGGAAAAGTCCGTGGACATGGGCGTGGAATACGCCACCAACGGCCCCGGAGATTCTTTTATGAGCCTGGTATGCGCCGATGTTTCCCTGAAAGGGGGAATGAGCGTCATATCCAACGATGAATTTCCGGTTCTCACCTCTGCGGCCAGAGGGAAGGGAAATGTGGGAGTGGCTGCCTATGATTTCGTTGACATCTCTTCTTTCTGTGAGGTTCACCGTTCCTACGTGGATAAGCTCTTTACCGCACTTTTAGGGGAATCCAAGCTGAGCAATCTATCCTCTTACCTTTACAGCGGCAATTCCAGCCAGTTCTGGTCCGTCCAGAACATGCTGAATACGGGGGATGTGGATAAGCTGCCCAAGCTGCCCCTTTACATCGTGGTCATCCTGGGCTATATCCTGCTGGTGGGCCCCGGCATGTACCTCTACTTAAAACGGCGGGAGCAGAGGCGTTTTTACCGGACAGGGGTGGCTGCGGTCTCCCTTGTGTTCACTGCGGTCATCTATCTGATGGGCATGGGGACCAGATATAAGGATACTTTCTTCACCTATGCCACCATTCTGGACACAACGGAAAACTTTGTGGATGAATATACCTACATCAACATGAGAACCCCTTACAATAAGGCCTATACCATTTCCTTAGACCCCACCTATGACCTGCTTCCCATAACCAGAAGCAATTCCTATGACATGACTCCTGTGCCTAAATTTACGGGGAATGAGGATTACAAGGTCAGAATTTCCTATGGGGAAAATGACACGAAGGTTTCGGTCCAGAACGCCGCTGCCTTTACTCCCAAATACTATTCCTTAAGGAAGCGGACCCCCAACACGGATCACAAGGGCCTTAAGGGCGACATTACTCTCTTTGGAGGAAGCGTCTACGGCACCGTGACCAATGAATATCCTTTCCCCGTGGAGAAGGTGGGAATCCTGATGTACGGGAAGATGGTGGTCATCGACGAATTAAAGCCGGGAGAGACCAAGGACTTAAACGGGCTTTCGGTCATCAATTATCCCGTTAACAACTCTTTCCTGGTATCTGCCAGGGTAACGGGAAGCTACCGTTACCAGAAAGCGGATATTGAGGACCCGGAATACATGCTGGCCCTTTCAAGAACCAATATCTTAAGCTTTTACTTGGATAAGTTCTCCTCCTTTTATAACCCGGAAGCCAGAATTGTGGCTTTCAGTGAGGATCAGAGCGGCAGCCAATTCCTGACAGGAGGCGATTATGAAACCTACGGCATGTCCATGTTCACCTCCACCCTGGATGTGAAAACGAAAAAAGACGGCCGGTCTTCCCGGTCCGCTCTCATGAAGACTCCTACGGTGATCAGCGGCCAGTATTACGCGGATTCCAATTCCATTTACGGCGCAGACCCTGTGACTCTGGAATATTCCCTGGGAAATGACTTAGAGGTGGAAACCCTGACCTTTGAAAATCCCTCGGACGAATTCCTGGATCAGGCCTCCTTTAATTACACCTCCATATTTCAGGGCAGCATCTATTTCTATAATCATGACACGGGAAACTTTGACCCCATGGAGCCGGGGAAAATGGTCTACAAGGCTCCAGAGCTTACCCCCTATCTGTCGCCGGGCAACACGCTGACCGTGAAATATGTTTGCGACAACTCTTCGGAGAATAACTGGTATGTGACTCTGCCCATGCTGACGGTCGCAGGAAAGGATAAATGATGTTAGAGATCAGGGACTTGAGAAAGAATTTCGGAAAATTCCACGCCTTAAACGGCCTGGATCTCCAGATCCCCCAGGGGGCTCTCTACGGCTTCGTAGGCCCCAACGGAGCGGGAAAGACCACCACCATTAAGATCATGGCAGGGCTTTTGGCTCCCGACGGCGGCCAGGTGATCATTGACGGAACCGATGTGTCGGCAGGTCTTAACAAGCTGAAATTAAAGATCGGCTATGTCCCGGACTTTTTCGGGGTATATGACAATTTAAAGGTCAATGAATATATGGAGTTTTTTGCTTCCTGCTATGGGATCAACGGCTTAAAAGCCAGGACCCGGTATATGACCCTGCTGGAGCAGGTGGGCTTAGAGGATAAGGTGAACTTTTACGTGGACAGCTTATCCAGGGGAATGAAGCAGAGGCTCTGTCTGGCAAGAGCCCTCATCCACGATCCCCTTCTCCTGGTCCTTGACGAGCCGGCCTCCGGGCTGGACCCCAGAACCCGGTTTGAGTTCAAGGAAATCCTAAAGGAGCTGCGGGAGCAGGGAAAGACCATTTTCATAAGCTCCCACGTGCTGTCGGAGCTGTCGGAAATGTGCACGGACATCGGCATCATCGATCAGGGAAAAATGGTGCTGAGCGGAAGCATGGAAGATATCCTGCGCCGGGTCAATGCCTCCAATCCCCTGATTATATCTGTTCTGGGAAACAGGGAAAAGGCCCTGACCATCCTAAAGAGCCAGCCCTGCGTCCAGACCATTGCGGTGAGGGATGAGGACATCCGCGTGAATTTTATCGGGGATGATCAGGATGAGGCCCTTTTGCTGCAGCAGCTTGTGGATGCCGGAATACCGGTATACGGCTTCTGCAGGGAACAGGGAAGCTTAGAATCCCTGTTTATGCAGATTACAGATCCTGATAAAGAAAAGGCGGTGATTGTACATGAAATTGAACCCGGTCTATAAAAGAGAGACGACGGTCAGCGCCAGAAGCTTCCGTCTGGCCCTCACCTTAGTGATTTTTAATGCTATTCTGGCTCTTGTGGCCCTGCTTAACATGTATTCCGTCTTAGAACGGGTGAAGCTGACTGCCGAGATCCAGTATTCTTCCTTTACAAACCTTTATATATTCGTGGCAGTGGTGGAGTTTGTCATGCTCATGTTCATCATGCCCGCCCTGACCGCAGGAAGCATCAGCGGGGAAAGGGAGAGGCAGACCCTGGACATTCTTCTTACAACCACCATGAAGCCGTCGGAAATCATTCTGGGAAAGCTGGCCTCCTCTTTCAGCACCATGTTTCTCATGATCGTGTCCAGCTTCCCCCTTCTGGCCGTATCCTTTGTGTATGGCGGGGTCATGATTTACGACGTATTTCTTCTGCTGTTCTGCTATCTGGCGGTGGCTCTCATGTGCGGAAGCATGGGAATCTGCTTTTCTTCCATTTTCAAGAGGTCTACCATTGCAACTGTGGTGAGCTACGGCGTGCTGGTTCTCATTGCCGCCGGCACCTATGCGGTCAATGTATTCGTCTTATCCCTTGCCCGGATGAACATGAACAGCACCTATGCCATGTCCGTGGGAAGGATGGCGGATCAGGCCAATTCCGGGGCATCTCTTTATCTCCTTCTTTTAAATCCGGTGGCCACCTTTTACGTGATGATCAACGGCCAGGCAGGAGACAACCAGGTGATGAGAAGCTTAAACAGCTGGTTCGGTCCTCATCCGGAAACCTTTGTCATGGAAAACTGGGTGATCTTAAGCATCCTCATCCAGCTTGTGCTGGCGGCCTTATTCCTTTTCATTGCAGTGAGGGCCATAAGCCCCTCAAAGGGAATCATGAAGAGAAGAATCAAATAAGAGAAAGAGAGGCTTTTATGCTTACAATCGGATGCCATCTGTCTTCGTCAAAGGGCTACTTCTCCATGGGAAAGGAAGCGGTGAAGATTGATGCCAATACATTTCAGTTTTTTACCAGAAACCCCAGGGGAACGAAAGCCAAGGCCATGAATGAAAGCGACGTGGAAAAGTATCTTAAGTATGCCGCAGATCACGGCATCCGCAGAATCCTGGCCCATGCGCCTTATACCTTAAATGCCTGTTCCGCTGACGAAAGGATACGCGCCCTCGCCATAGAAACCATGAAAGACGACTTGGACCGCATGGAATACACGCCCGGAAACTGCTATAATTTCCATCCCGGAAGCCATGTGGGACAGGGCGCTGAGGACGGCATATCCTATATCGCCCGGATGCTCAACCAGATCCTGACCCCGGAGCACCGCACCACAGTTCTTCTGGAGACCATGTCGGGGAAGGGCAGCGAAATTGGCAGGGAGTTTGAGGAAATCAGGGAGATATTGGACCGGGTGGAGCTTAAAGACCACATGGGCGTCTGCCTGGATACCTGCCACGTCTGGGATGCCGGCTATGACATTGCCGGAGATCTGGACGGCGTATTGAACCGTTTTGATGAGATTATCGGACTCGGGCAGCTAAAGGCCATTCATTTAAATGACAGCCAGAATCCTCTGGGAGCTCACAAGGACCGCCATGCCAGGCTGGGAGAGGGCCATATCGGCCTGGAAGCCTTAAAGCGGGTGGTGACCCATCCGGTCCTGAGAGATCTGCCTTTCTATCTGGAAACGCCCAATGATATTGACGGGTATGCCAGAGAAATTGCCCTTATGAGAAAGGCATGGGCGGATATGCCCGGCGCTTAGGTGGTATTGATCTTTTTCTGATGAAAGGCTTTCCGGTATTGGGTGGGGGTCATTCCCTCGTATTTCTTAAAAAGCTTCATGAAATACTTCTCATCCCGGAAGCCGCAGGTGCTGGCGATAAAGTAAATGGAAAGATCCCTGCTGGTCAGCAGATTTTTTGCAACCGATATTCTGGTCTGATTTAAGTAATTGAGAAGAGATTGTCCTGTGTATTTCTTAAACAGGGCGGTCAGATAAGTAGGATGGTAGTTAAAGCGCTCCGCAATATAGGCCACTGTCAGGGGCCTGTCATAATGGGTGCGGAGCCATTCGATGATATCTAAGATTTTCACCGGCATATCGGACTGAAGGAAGCTGCCGCTTTGAAAGGACTCGTTCATGACCTCAAAAACCAGGAGGCTGAGGGCGTAATGACACCTCCAGGTAGCGGAGTAGTTTTCCCTCTTGGCAATATCCAAAAGCTGGACAAAGAGCAGATGAGACCGTTTGTTTACGGCCAGCTTTCCGTATTCCGGTATCATGAAATTCTCCAGATGGGAAGTGGAGGTATGGTCTGCCCCGGTTTTTAAGACTGTTTCATGGCGCAGCAGGCTGCCCTTTGTGTAAAGGACATAATCAGGATCCCTGATGTAAAAATGCACCCAGTAGTAGGAAAGAAAGCCTTTAGAGGGCTTGTACCCGTAATGCAGCGTATTTGACAGAAGAAGTATGAATTCATTTCCTCTCACATCATAATTATTATTGCCCTGTGCGATGTGCAGGGTCCCTTCTACAACAAGAATAAGCACAAAAGAATCAATATTTCTCTTGGGATGGACAAACCCGTCATCTGATATAAGATTCCCGCACGACACATATTCCAGCGGATAGCTGGCATCTGCAATACAATAAATCATAGAACCTCCTTTCCTGACCTTTCGGCCACAGGCCTTTTTTGCCATCATTTTATCATGTCTCAATTCCCCCTGTAAATGCTATAATTTAACACTATCTTGGAAATGACCACTTTTTATTGCGTTCTGTAAGTTGTTAAGATTTCTGTTCATGCTAAGATTAAAGCATCAGTAAAGAAGAACCAGTGAAATAATTTTCAAGGAGGAAAAAAATGAAAAAGAGAAAAATGGCTTCTCTGGGACTGGCTGCAATCATGGCGGCGTCTATGGCTGCGGGGTGCCAAAAATCCCCACAAACCGCGGTTTCCGACAATGGAGCGGCAAATGTATCCCAGGGAAATGACAATTCAAAGGACAGCGGAAAAAAGGTGGAGCTCACTTTTATGGGCTGGGAGGCTTCCCCCCTGGAAACCCAGGCGGTCAAGGACGGAATCGCCGAATTTGAAAAACAGCACCCAAATATAAAGGTGAATTATACACCTGGACTTGCCGGCTCTGAATATAATGCAAAGCTCATATCCTCGGCTGCGGCAGGCTCCATGCCGGATGTCATGTTTGTGGCATCGGAAAGCTACCGGGAGCTGGTAAAGAAAGGCGCCCTGTATGATATCACAGATCAGTTTACGGAAGAATTCCCATTAGACGACTTTATAGAGTCCTCCCGGACCATCATGCAGGTGGACGGAAAGGTGTACGGGCTGTCGGCATGTACCGTATCTCCCATTTTATATTACAACAAGGACATTTTCGATGCGGCAGGAATCCCCTATCCCAGCTCAAAGCCGGAAGAGGCAATGACCATCAGCGAGTTTAGGGAGCTGGCAAAGAAGCTTACAAAGGACAACATCTACGGGGTTTACGGCCTTGAAACCGTGGCGGATACCTTAAATGCACAGCTTCTTTCCAACGGCGGTTCCAGGTACAATGAGGACTATACAAAAAGCACCATGAACTCTCCACAGAACAAGGAAGTATTTGAGACCATTAAGGCCATCCGGGTGGAGGACGGTTCCGCGCCGGATGCGACCACTTTGGATTCTGTAGGCATGACTGCAAAGCAGATGCTTCAGACCGGAAAGGTGGCCATGCTCATTGACGGTTCCTGGTCCCTTCAGGAGCTTGCGGCTTCCGGAATGAATGTGGGAATGGCTCCCCTTCCGGCCTATGACAAGGTGCTCACAACCGGCCAGGCTCATTTGCACTGTATCTCCAACACCAGCAAGCACAAGGAAGAAGCATGGGAATTCCTCAAGTTCCTATCAGGCATGGATTATCAGGGACAGCTTGTAAAGCAGGGGCTTTGGATGCCCAACCGGATTTCCATGTATGAGGAGTCTGCGGTAAACCAGTGGTATGATGAAAAGGTCCATGGCGACAGCTACCGGAATATGCTGGACTATTTTAAGAACGCACAGGTAGATCCGGGCGCTCTCCAGAAATCCACAAAGGCAAGAGATATCATTGCAGAAGAGACCGATATGTACTTTAAACAGGATGCGGATTTGGATACCATGCTTGAAAACATAGACAGAAGGATTAATGAGGCCATTCAGGAATCCATGCAGTCATAGCTGAGGAGGATCTGTGTGAAGAAAAATAAAATAACCAAACTTAAGAATGACGGCAAATGGGCATGGCTCATGCTGGCGCCCAATGTGATCGGGTTCTTTCTGTTCATGCTGGTTCCCGTTGTGGTCACCCTGATGCTAAGCTTTACCCAGTATGATATGATCACTCCGCCTAAATTTATCGGACTGACCAATTATATCAATCTGGCAAAGGACCCTATCGTAGGGCAGGTCACCCTTAATACGGTTCTTTACACGGTCATGGTGGTTCCCGTAGGCATGTGCGTTTCCCTGCTGCTGGCCGTGCTTTTAGATCAGGAAATCGCTTTCCGGAGATTTTACAGAGCTGCTTTCTTCCTTCCGGCCATCACCTCTATGGTGGTGGTGGCCATTGTGTGGCAGTGGGTCTACAATCCGGAATTCGGGCTTTTGAATTATTTTCTGTCCCTGATCGGAATAAAGGGGATGAAATGGCTTCAGGATGCCAGAACCTCCTTATTTTCCCTGGCCGTTGTAGGAATCTGGAAGAATTTAGGCTACAACATGATCATCTTCCTTTCCGGGCTCCAGGGGATATCCACCACCTACTATGAGGCCTCCACCTTGGACGGGGCCAACAAGCTCCAGCGGTTCTGGTACATCACCCTTCCCATGTTAAAGCCCACCACCTTCTTTATATTCGTCATGTCGATTATCAGCTCCTTCCAGGTATTCGACCAGGTGATGCTTATGACAAAGGGCGGCCCCGGCCGTTCCTCCTCGGTGCTGGTCCATTACTTATATCAAAATGCATTCGTGTATTTTAAGCTGGGCTATGCCTGCGCCATTGCCTATCTGCTGTTCTTTATTGTAATGATTGTCACTGTATTTAACATGTACCAGGAAAAAAAGATGGGAAGCATATATTAGGAGGGAGAAATGGTCAGTAAAAAGAAACGTATTCCGGGAATCGTCATCACCCATTTGCTATTGATTCTGGGAACCTTGATTATGCTCGTTCCGTTTTTATGGATGGTGTCCTCGTCCTTTAAAAGCCTCAATGAGGTCTTTGTCTTTCCGCCCAGGCCCTTTGGGAAGAAAATTGTCTGGGAGAATTACACCCAGATATCCAGCAGATTTAATTATTTTGCATATTTCATGAACAGCATTAAGGTGTCAGTCTGGGTGGTGCTTTTTCAGGTGATGACATCTGCAAGCGCAGGCTTTGTATTTGCAAAGCTGAATTTCAGGAACAGAGATAAAATATTTACCCTGTATCTGGCAACCATGATGATCCCCTTCCATGTTACCGTCATAACCAATTTCCTTCAGATGGCGAAGTACGGCCTTGTAAATACCCTTTGGTCGCTGATGCTTCCCGCCTCTGTGTCGGCCTTTGGCACCTTTCTTATGCGGCAGTTTTTCATTACAGTACCCGATGAACTGATGGAAGCGGCAAAGGTTGACGGCTGTAATCCGGTAAAAATGTTTTTTACAATCGCCCTGCCCATGGCAAAGTCCACCATCGCAACCCTGTGCATTTTCAGCTTCATGGGAGTGTGGAACGACTATTTTACTCCCCTTATCTATTTAAATGATTCCAGAAAGTACACCCTGCCTCTGGGGCTTGCCAGCATGCAGGGGATGTATTCCACCAACTGGCCGGTCCTTATGGCGGCCTCGGTGATCGCGGTGATTCCGGTGCTGATTGCATTTCTTCTGGCTCAGGATGCGTTTGTAAAGGGAGTCATGATGTCAGGATTAAAGGAGTAAGCCCCTAAAAATAAAAAAAGAGAGGATCAGGAGACAATTAATATGTTAAGCAAAAAGATGACCCCCGTATCATTGAAAGATGTAGATATCAAGGACCGTTTCTGGAAGGGCTATATGGAGCTGGTCCGGAACCGGGTGATTCCATACCAGTGGGATGCCTTAAACGACAGGATCAAGGGCGCGGACCCCAGCCACTGCATGCAGAACTTCCGTGTGGCAGCAGGGATAGAAGCCGGAGAATTCCAGGGAATGGTGTTTCAGGACAGCGATGCCTACAAGTGGCTGGAGGCAGCTGCCTATTCCCTCATGTGGCATAAGGATGACCGGCTGGAGGCCCTTGCCGATGGCGCCATTGAACTGATCGGCTCGGCCCAGCAGGAGGATGGCTATTTAAACACCTATTATATCATCAACGGCCTGGAGAAACGGTTTACAAACCTGATGAACAACCATGAGCTTTATTGCTGCGGCCATATGATTGAGGCTGCAGTGGCCTATTACAAGGCCACCGGAAAGAGAAAATTCCTGGATATTGCCATCCGTTTTGTGGACTGCGTGGACAAAAACCTGGGATTGGAGGAAGGGAAAAAGCCCGGCTATCCGGGACATGAAGTGATTGAAATGGCTCTGGTTTCCCTCTACGGCGTCACCGGGGATGAGAAGCATTTGAAGCTGGCAAAATACTTCATCGACCAGAGAGGACAGTCTCCCCTCTATTTTGAAGAGGAACGCAAAAAATACGGGAACCGGTGCGACTGGCTGGACAGCAGCTTCGGATACCAGTATTATCAGGCCGGTCTGCCTGTCAGGGATCAAAAGGCCGCGGAAGGCCATGCGGTGCGTGCCGTTTATCTGTATTCGGGTATGGCGGATGTGGCCGGCGCCACAGGGGATGAAGCGCTGATGAAGGCCTGTGAAGCCCTGTGGAACAACATTGTGGAAAGGCAGATGTACATAACCGGAGCCATCGGCTCCACAAGCCACGGGGAGTCCTTTACCTTTGACTATGACCTGCCCAATGATACCATTTATGCGGAAACCTGCGCTGCCATCGGGCTCATCTTCTTTGCACGGAGAATGCTTGAAATCACCGGGGACAGCCGCTATGGAGATGTGATGGAGCGGGCTCTTTTCAACGGCGTCATCAGCGGAATGTCCCTGGACGGACAGAGGTTTTTCTATGTGAATCCTTTAGAGGTGGTGCCGGAGTCCAGCGAAAAGGACTACAATAAATTCCACGTAAAGCCGGAACGGCAGAAGTGGTTCGGCTGCGCCTGCTGTCCGCCTAATGTGGCCCGGCTTCTTTCCTCCATCGGCGGCTATGCCTATGAACAGAATGAGAAAGAGCTTTTCATGAACCTGTTTATCGGCGGCGGGATTGACGCCGTGGTCGGGGGCAGGAAAAACCATATCAGTGTGGAAACCAGCTATCCCTGGAGCGGAGAGGTGAAAATAACCATTGACAATGAGCAGGACACGGATTTCACCTATGCCCTCAGGATTCCGGGCTGGTGCAGGAATTACACCTTAAAGGTAAACGGGAAGGAAGAGGAGTACTCTGTAGAAAAGGGCTATGCCCGCTTCACCCGCACATGGAAAGCAGGGGATGTCCTTCTGCTTCAGATGGAGATGCCTGTGGAGCTCATAGGGGCAAATCCCCGGGTCAGGGAAGATGTGGGCAAGGCTGCGGCAATGCGGGGGCCTCTGGTGTATTGCCTGGAGGAGGCGGATAACGGAGACCAGCTTCAAAGGCTTTATATAAAAGAGAACGCCAGATTTACGGTGACGGAGGAGCCTGGGCTCCTTGGCGGGGTGGTTACGATCCAGGGGGATGGAAAACGGCTGTCCGAAGACGGATGGAATGACCATGTGCTGTATCAGCCCCTTGGGGAGCAAAGGTTTGAGGACCGGAAATTGAAGTTCATTCCCTATTATACATGGGCAAACCGTGGGAAAGGAGAAATGATCGTCTGGGTGAGGATTTAAAATTATCAGCTAAATTATCCTGTTTTTATAAAATTATTCATATTTTTGTTGAAAAACCATTAGTTTATACCATATAATGGAATTATCACAATATAAAACAGGAGGTATGAAGTAATGGATGCAATTTATTTTGTGTCAATGGGGTCATTGTTGGGGATCATCTTTGCCTGGGTTATGTTTCATCGTGTTAAAAAGCAACCAGAGGGCACCTCGGAAATGGCCCGGATCTCTGAGGCTGTAAGAAAAGGGGCGAATGCCTACTTGAGACGTCAGTATTCAGGGGTTGCAATATTCTTTATCGCAGTATTTTGTATTTTACTGATTATGGCATTTAATGGTTTCTTAAGCTTTTTTACCCCGTTTGCATTTTTAACGGGCGGCTTTTTCTCCGGCCTGTCCGGATTCATAGGCATGCGTACAGCGACTATGGCGAACTGCAGAACCGCAGAAGGGGCTTCAAAAAGTTTGAATAAAGGGCTCCGGGTGGCATTCTCAGCCGGTTCGGTTATGGGCTTTACCGTAGTCGGACTCGGCCTTTTAGATCTTTCTATCTGGTATTTCATTTTAAACGCAGCCTTTCAGAATCTTCCGGTGGACCAGCGCATTACGGAAATAACCGCCAATATGCTGACTTTCGGAATGGGCGCATCCAGCATGGCTCTTTTCGCCAGGGTTGGCGGAGGTATTTTTACCAAGGCGGCCGACGTTGGGGCTGATCTTGTGGGTAAGGTAGAAGCCGGTATTCCCGAAGACGATCCGCGCAACCCGGCTGTTATTGCCGATAATGTAGGGGATAATGTAGGTGACGTAGCCGGAATGGGCGCTGATCTCTACGAATCCTATGTAGGCTCTATTGTATCAACGGCAGCTCTTGCAGTTGCTGCGGGATACGGAATCAAGGGCGTGTCCATCCCCATGCTGCTGGCAGCCCTGGGGGTTGTGGCTTCCGTCATTGGTACATTTTTCGTTAAGACAGAGGAAGGCGCCTCCCAGAAGAACCTTCTCAAGGCCCTTAGAACCGGTACCTATATCAGTGCAGTGATCATCATTATCGCAGCATTTTTCGTAATAAAGCTGATGCTTCCCGACCATATGGGTCTCTATGCCGCCGTCCTTTCCGGACTGATTGCAGGCGTGCTCATCGGAGCTATTACAGAATATTACACATCAGATACCTACAGCCCAACCAAAAGGCTGGCTCAGTCCAGTGAAACAGGAGCTGCAACCGTAATCATCAGCGGATTATCCCTTGGCATGCTTTCCACTGTGGCGCCGGTAGTGATTGTGAGCATTTCTGTCCTTGTAAGCTATTACTGCTCCGGAGGCGCCAATGACTTCAACCTGGGACTTTACGGCATCGGTTTATCTGCAGTCGGAATGCTGTCCACCCTGGGCATTACACTGGCTACGGATGCTTACGGCCCCATCGCCGACAATGCCGGCGGCATTGCCGAAATGACACATATGGATGCTTCTGTAAGACAGAGAACAGACGCCCTGGATTCTCTTGGCAATACAACCGCTGCTACAGGAAAAGGATTTGCCATCGGTTCCGCTGCCCTGACGGCTCTCGCACTGATTGCTTCCTATGTTGACAAAGTACATCAGATTCAGCCTGGTTTAATTCTGGATTTAAGCATAACCAATCCAAAGGTACTGGTGGGATTATTGATTGGCGGAGTGTTGCCGTTCTTATTTGCAGCTCTCACCATGGAGGCCGTAGGAAAAGCCGCCCAGTCCATTGTACTGGAGGTCCGCCGTCAGTTTAAAACCATAGTTGGAATTATGGAAGGAAAAGCAGAACCGGATTATGCCGCCTGCGTTGATATGTGTACAAAATCAGCACAAAAGCTGATGGTTGCACCGGCCATGATAGCCGTTGTCATTCCTATTGTAATCGGCCTTTTATTAGGGCCGGAGGGTGTATGCGCTCTTCTTGCAGGCAATACCGTTACCGGCTTCGTTCTCGCTGTCATGATGGCGAATTCCGGAGGCGCATGGGATAACGCAAAGAAATATATTGAACAGGGCGCCCATGACGGAAAGGGAAGCAGCCAGCATAAGGCCGCCGTGGTGGGAGATACCGTAGGAGATCCCTTTAAGGATACCTCCGGACCTTCCATTAACATTCTCATAAAGCTTACTTCCATGGTTTCCATTGTATTTGCATCACTTGTCCTGGCTTTCCACTTATTATAATAAAGACTACATAAAAACAAAAAACCTTCAGGCCCGGCAGATTCCCTGCCGTCAGCCGGAAGGTTTTTTTGCTTACCCACAGCCCCAATCTTACTCTTATAAATCCCTTGAATAAAAATATGAGCAATGTTAAAATATGAGCATACATGAGTCCAGAAAAAAGTTGAAAATAAGGAGGCTATTCCATGGGAATTGTTAAAGCTATAACAACCGCTGTGGGCGGAGCATTGTCAGACCAGTGGCTTGAAGTGGTAGAAGCGGGCAATATGGATGATCAGACCGTATTTACAAGCGGAGTGAAGATCAGGAAAGGGTCCAATACAAAGGGAACGGATAACACGGTATCAGACGGTTCCGTCATCCATGTTTATCCCAACCAGTTCATGCTTTTAACTGACGGAGGCAAGGTGATTGACTATACCGCTGAGCCGGGCTATTTCACAGTAAAGAATTCTTCCATGCCCTCCCTCTTTAACGGCCAGTTCGAAGAGGCCATCAGGGAATCCTTTGACCGGGTGCGTTTCGGCGGACAGACGCCTACGGCCCAGAGAGTGTATTTCATCAATCTTCAGGAAATCAAGGGGATCAAGTTCGGCACTCCGACCCCCATTAATTACTTTGACCAGTTTTACAATGCAGAGCTTTTTCTGCGGGCCCACGGAACCTATTCCATTAAGGTGACCGACCCCCTTTTGTTCTATTCAGAGGCCATACCGAGGAACGCTTCCCGGGTTGTTGTGGATGATATCAACTCCCAGTATTTATCCGAGTTTTTGGAGGCTTTCCAGTCCTCGGTCAACCAGATGTCCGCCGACGGCATACGGATTTCCTATGTGGCCTCCAAGGGAAGAGAGCTGGGACAGTATATGTCCGATGTTCTGGATGACCAGTGGAATGCCCAGAGGGGAATTTCCATCCAGTCCGTGGGAATTGCCAGTATTTCCTATGATGAAGAGTCCCAGAAGCTGATCCAGATGAGAAACCAGGGAGCCATGCTCAGCGATCCCGGCGTCCGGGAGGGCTATATCCAGGGCGCGGCTGCCAGAGGGCTGGAGGCCGCAGGAAGCAATTCAGGCGGCGCCATGGCCGGGTACATGGGCATGGGAATGGGCATGAATGCGGGAGGAGGCTTTCTGGGAACAGCTTCCAGCGCCAATATGCAGCAGATGGAAATGGAAAAGAGAGAGCGGATGGCGTCAGAAGCTTCTGCCAAAGCAGGGGCGGGAAGCCAGGCTTCCACTCCGTCCGACACCTGGACCTGTCCCTGCGGGGCGGTCAATACAGGAAAATTCTGTCCCGAGTGCGGCGCGCCCAGGCCTGCCGGTTCCTGGACCTGCGGCTGCGGAACTGTTAATACCGGAAAGTTCTGCTCCGAATGCGGAAAGCCAAGGCCATGAGCGGAACCATAACCTATAAGTGCCCCAATTGCGGGGGACCTGTGAAATATGATCCGGAAAAGGGCAAATACGCCTGTGAATACTGCCTTTCGGAATTTACCGGCATCGGAGAGGAAAATTCCCAGGAGGAAAGCTCAAAGCAAGTAAATCAGGAAAAGACAGGACCGGAAAAAATAAGGCCTACGTATACAAAGGAGCCGGTTCTCTATAACTGCCCCAGCTGCGGAGCGGAAATCGTGACGGATGGGACTACCGCCGCCACTTTCTGCTATTACTGCCACAATCCGGTCATCTTATCCGGCCGTCTTTCCGGGGAATATCACCCGGATTATGTGATCCCCTTTGCCCTTGAAAAGGAAAAGGCTGTGGAAATCTTTAAGCAGTGGATGAAGAAAAAGCGGTTTGTGCCAAAGGCCTTTTTCAGCGAGGACCAGATCGAAAAGATTTCCGGCGTGTATTTTCCCTATATGCTCTATAGCTGCCAGGTGGATGGCAGCCTGGATGCAAGGGCCGAGCGGCTGAGAATATGGGTAAGCGGGAATTACCGCTATACCGAGACCCAGACCTACGCCGTCCGCCGCCAGGGCGTTATGCCCGTAAAATTTGTTCCCCGCAATGCCTTAAAAAAAGCCAACCGGGAGTTGGTGGAAGGCGTACTGCCCTATGAAACGGAAAAAATGGAGCATTTTTCCATGTCCTATCTTTCCGGCTTTATGGCCGAGCGCAGAGATATGAAGGAAGAGGACTTTACCGATGAGGTGAAGGCCGAGGTGAGGAAATTTGCCCAGGATTCCTTAAAGAACAGCATTACCTCCTACGACTCTGTGAGAGTCCAGAACAGCCAGATCCTCCTGAAGGATGAAACCTGGGAATATGCCCTTCTTCCAGTCTGGACCTTGACCTATCACGAGGGGACAAAGGATAAAATGTATTATTTTACCATAAACGGGCAGACAGGAAAGGTATGCGGCGTGCTTCCTGTTGACAAACATAAGCTGATGATTTTGTTTGCGGAAATATTCTTCCCTGTGTTTATTATCTTGCTGATTGTGGGGTATCTGATATGATGAAGAGAAAACAGACAGTCTTTCTGACAGTTCTTTTTCTGATTCTGGCCGTCTTAGGCGGGAGCGTGACTTCCTGGGCCCAAAGCCAGAGCCAGGGACAAAGCCAGGGGCAAAGCTCCGGCGAAAAACGGGTGTTTGATGAAGCAAGGCTGTTTTCGGAAAAAGAGGCCGGAGAATTAGAAACAGAGATCCAGTCCATGCGGGAAGCCATGAACATGGATGTGGTAATCGTGACCACAGATGATGCAGGCGGAAAGACAGCAGCAAAATATGCCGAGGATTTTTACATTGACAATGAATTTGGAACAGGAAAGGATTACAGCGGAGTCCTGTTTCTCATTGATATGGATAACCGGGAGATTTACATCCTTCCGGTGGGAACAATGAACCGCTTTCTGACGGATGAGCGGTGGAACTCTATTCTAGATGATGCCTACAATGAGATCGGCCAAAAGGAGTACGGGGCCTGTGCCCAAAGCTTTTTAAATGGGGTTACCAAATATTACAAGGCAGGAATTCCAAACGGCCAGTATAACTATGACGAGGAGACCGGCAAGGTGAGCGTTTACCGCAGTATCCGGTGGTACGAAGCGGCCCTGGCTCTGATCATAGGAGTGTCTGCGGGAGCAGTCGCCTGCGGCGGAGTGGCAGCCCGGTATTCCATGAAAGGCACCAGGATATTGGCGAAGAACTCTCTTATGGCCTATCGGGGCGTCAGCCAGTTCCAGTACTTGAGCCAGACCGACGACCTGGTTAATAAGACCGTGACCCATGTGTTCATACCCCCGAGTAACAAAGGAGGCGGAGGCGGCGGAGGCGGTTTTTCCTCCGGAGGCCGCAGCACCACTCATACCTCGTCAGGACGGACCATGGGCGGAGGAGGACGGAAGTTTTAGAGAGAAACCGGCACCGGCCGGTCCAGAGAGAGGGAATCCTCCGTGACCATACAGTCATAAGCCAGAATATGAACCCCTGCCTCAGCGGCAGCCTTCAGCGCATCCCCGAACTGGGGGTGCGTTTTTCGGTTGGGCGCAAAGGCCGTCATCTCTTTCATCTGGATGACGAATAAAATATAAGCCTCAAATCCCTCCCTGCGGGCGTTTATCAGCTCCATGATATGCTTTACTCCCCGTTCTGTGGGGGCGTCGGGAAACATGGCCAGACCGTCCTCTTCCAGAGTGACACCTTTCACCTCCATAAATGCGGGAATTTCCTCTTGATTTTCCCCGCAGCTTTCCGGCATGACAGCCCGGAATGCCAGATCAAACCGGGACTGGTCATAAGTCACCTCCCGCCGGATATCCTTTATGGTTATTCCCGGTAAAATATCCCCGCTTTCATTGCGGTGGAAAGGCAAGGGGGGATTCTGACTGACGGACCGGAGCCATTCATAGGCCACCTGGTTGGGGGCCTGGGAATCCATATTGATGAGAAGAGGTCCGTTTTCCCTCTCTTTCCATACGCCGATCAGGGAATAGGCGGTTTTTCTTCCAAGGGCAGCGGCCTCCGGATGGAACTGTACCAGCACCGTAACACCGGGGATGAGAAGCTCCCGGCACCTCCCCGTATTTTTTACATGACAGACCACGGTCTCTTCCGCCTGTCCCTCCCCGGCAATCCGTACATGGGCGATAAAACGGTTGGGGCGGCTTAAAAAGATGCCTTTTAATATATGCTCGTATTTCATGAAACTGAGTTCTCCTTTTTTACATTCGAAAAAAACAATCCGGCAGCAATGAAAATATTTTATCACATCCCGAGGAAAAATGTAAGTCCGCATGTCCTTGGAGTGAACACATTTGTTCGCTCTATGAAAACTTTTTTTGCCCTTTTTTCTTGCGTCCTTGAATAAAGTATGCTACAATGCTGGCAAGGTTTTTTTAACAATATGAAAGCGCAGGAAAGGAATCAGATACCATGGAAATATCCTATCAAAGTACCAGAGGCGGCAGGGAAAGGGTAACGGCTTCCCAGGCCATTTTAAAGGGGCTCGCAGAGGACGGCGGCCTGTTCATGCCTGAATTTATCCCACGGCTTGACAAGACCATGAAAGAGCTGTCGGAAATGACATATCAGGAAACAGCCTATGAAGTCATGAAGCTGTTTCTTACGGATTACACGGAAGAGGAGCTGAAAAGCTGCATCAACAGGGCTTATGACGCCAAGTTTGACACCGAGGAGATCGCTCCCCTGTCAAAGGCCGACGGTTCCTATTACTTAGAGCTGTACCACGGAAGCACCATTGCATTTAAGGATATGGCCCTTTCCATCCTTCCCCATTTAATGACCACGGCTGCCAAAAAGAACCAGGTGAAGAATAAAATTGTGATCTTAACCGCCACCTCCGGGGACACGGGAAAAGCGGCTATGGCAGGGTTTGCCGATGTGGAGGGAACGGAGATCATCGTCTTTTATCCAAAGGATGGGGTCAGCCCTGTCCAGGAGCTACAGATGGTGACCCAGAAAGGGGAGAATACCCATGTGGCTGCCATTCACGGAAACTTTGACGATGCCCAGACAGGGGTTAAAAAGATTTTCGGTGATAAGGAATTTGCCCGGCAGCTTGATGAAAAGGGCTTCCAGCTTTCCTCCGCCAACTCCATCAACATCGGACGACTGGTTCCCCAGGTGGTGTATTATGTATACGCTTATGGAAAACTCCTTGCAAACGGGGAGATCACAGACGGAGAGGTCATCAATGTGACTGTGCCTACAGGCAATTTCGGCAACATCCTGGCCGCTTACTTAGCAAAGCAGATGGGAGTTCCCATGGGCAAGCTCATCTGCGCCTCCAATGAGAACAAGGTGCTTTACGATTTCTTCCGCACGGGAACCTATGACAGGAACCGGGATTTTATTCTCACCACCTCCCCGTCCATGGACATCCTCATTTCCAGCAACTTAGAGCGTCTGATCTATTTGAGCACCGGATGCGACGGAGAGGCCAATGGGGCTCTCATGAAAGAATTAAATGAAACAGGCCGTTACACCGTAACCGCTGAAATGAAGAAGTTTATGGAAGATTTTTACGGCGGATTTGCCACAGAGGAAGAAAATAAGGCCGCCATCCGGAAGATTTTTGAGGACACCGGCTATTTGATTGACACCCATACCGGAGTTGCGGCGGCTGTGTACGGGCAGTACCAGGCAAAAACCGGGGACGTGGCAAAGAATGTCATTGCCTCAACGGCAAGCCCCTATAAATTCTCCAGAAGCGTGATGGAAGCCATTGAGGGAGAGCAGAAGACAGAGGACGAATTCCAGGTGATCGATCATCTGGCAGAGGTCTCCGGCGTGGCAATTCCCCAGGCGGTAGAAGAAATCCGCACCGCTGACCTTCGGCACAATACGGAATGCGATGCGGATAAGATGAAAGAAGCGGTTGTGGCTTTCTTAAGCTGATATTTTAATAAAGGCTCCGGTTGGCGTAACGGATCCATTTCCCGCTTAAAACCCTGGTGCTGAAAAAGATGGCCCGCACCAGCCAGTCTACGGTCATGGCGATCCAGATGCCCATAAGGCCGAGACCGAAATTCAAGCTGAATATGTAGGCAAGGACGATGCGGCAGATCCACATGGAGCAGATGGAGACCGTCATGGGGAAGCGGACGTCGTTGGCAGCCCGCAATCCGTTGGTCAGACAAAAGGCCAGAGGATGAATCAGCATGCAGCAGATGCTGTGGTAAAGCATCAGCTTAACTGCCAGGGCGCTGGTTTCCTCCGACAATTGGAACAGGCTGCAGATGGGATTTAAAAGCGGGATGATGGTCAGGTTAAGGACCAGCAGCCAGATATATGCCGTTTTTAAAAGCTTCCCCATGTATTTGCGGGCCTGCCCCACATCCCTTGCGCCGACACACTGTCCAACCACAGTCACCATGGCAATGCCGATGGCATTGGCCGGAATGACTTCCAGGTTGCAGATGGTGCCGGCCACCGCGTTGGCGGTGATGGCTACGGTTCCGAAGCTGGCCGTTAAGCTGGACAAAAGAAGCTTCCCTAACTGAAAGATGCTGTTTTCCAGACCGTTCGGCACGCCGATGTAGAGGATCTGGCGCAGCATCTTTTTGTCCGCTTTAAGGGTAAATTCCACAGGAAGCTGATTCTGCCTGCGCAGCAGAAACAAAATAATGGCTGCCGATAAAAATCTGGAGACCAGGGTGGAGATTCCGGCTCCGGCAACGCCCATGTGGAAGACGAAGATCAGCAGGGCGTTTAAGGCGATATGAAAGAGGTTGGCAAACAGAGAGATCATCATGGACACTCCGGAATTTCCCACCGCCCGGAAAAGGGCTGCCGCGCTGTTGTAAAAGGCCAGGAAAGGATAGGAAATGGCCGACAGATAGAAAAATGTCCTGGCATTGCTCATAACATCCTCTTCAATGGACCCGTATATGAGCCTTAAAAGGGACTGGTTAAACAGGAGCATGGCGATCATCAGGATGATGGAAAGCCCTCCCACGGCCAGAAAGAGCTGACCCGCTGCCCTGGCTACGTTTTTTTCATCCTTTCTTCCCAGATACTGGGCGCTTACCACAGAGCCGCCGGCAGCCATGGCCCCAAAAAGGCCGATTAAAAGAATGCTGATGGTGTCCACAATGGATACGCCTGATACGGCCGCCTCCCCGCAGGAGGCCACCATAATGGTATCGGCCATTCCCATGGTAACGGCCAGAATCTGTTCGATGACCAGCGGAAAAATCAGCCTGCGCAGCTGCCTGTTTGAAAAAATAGGTACTTCCTGCATAAATGTTCTCCGTTCTTTTCCTGTATTTAAAATGATATATCCAATGTATCCATTATAGAGCATTATGCCTATGAAAGCAAAATGTAACTTTGTTATAAAATAAACAATATGGAAAAATTATTCTTTTCAAATAATGTAAAATAGTATATAATAAAAAAATGGTAAATTAAAAAAACAATATGGAGGTTTGTGATATGTTAGTTTCAGCAAAAGAAATGCTTGAAAAAGCAAGAGACGGAAAGTACGCAGTTGGACAGTTCAACATCAACAACCTTGAGTGGACGAAAGCTGTTTTACAGACGGCACAAGAGCTGAACTCCCCGGTTATTCTGGGTGTTTCCGAAGGCGCTGGCAAATACATGACAGGCTATAAGACCGTATCCGCTATGGTTAAGGCCATGATCGATGAATTAAAAATCACCGTTCCTGTAGCACTTCATCTGGATCACGGCTCCTATGACGGCTGCTATAAATGTATTGAGGCCGGATTCTCCTCCATCATGTTCGACGGTTCCCATTATCCAATCGCTGAAAATGTGGAAAAGACAACAGAACTGGTTAAGGTTTGCGGAGAAAAGGGAATTTCCTTAGAGGCTGAGGTAGGTTCCATCGGCGGCGAGGAAGATGGCGTTGTAGGCATGGGCGAATGCGCTGATCCTGATGAGTGCAAGCAGGTAGCTGATTTAGGCGTTACCATGCTGGCAGCAGGAATCGGCAACATCCACGGAAAATATCCGGCAAACTGGGCCGGCTTAAGCTTTGAGACTCTGGCTGCAATAAAGGACAAAGTAGGGGACATGCCTCTGGTGCTTCACGGCGGTACAGGCATCCCGGCTGACCAGATCCAGAAGGCCATCAGCCTTGGCGTTGCAAAGATTAATGTAAATACGGAGTGCCAGCTTTCCTTTGCGGAAGCTACCCGCAAGTACATTGAAGCAGGCAAGGATTTAGAGGGCAAGGGATTTGATCCCCGTAAGCTTCTTGCTCCTGGTACCGATGCTATTAAAGCCACTGTTAAGGAGAAGATGGAGCTGTTCGGTTCCGTTGGAAAGGCTTAAAGAAATAAGATTTTAAAAAAAGTACTTGATTTTTTTGAGAAAATGGTTTATTTTAATTAGGAACGATGGCGTTCTCCTTAACGGGAGGGCGCCATTTCTGATATATGCGCATATCAGATATTGAGGAGATTGACAGGCAATTTGACCCGGTGACATGAAGCAGGGATTCATAGGAGAGGATGGAAAATTTATGAGCGAGATTATGAACGTAGCCGAACTGTTCGGTAAAAACGTATTTAATGAAACCGTGATGAGAGAGCGTTTGCCAAAGTCTGTTTTTAAGAAGTTAAAGAAAACAATTGAGGATGGAACAGAGCTGGACCCTTCCATCGCTGACGTGGTTGCACATGCGATGAAGGACTGGGCCATTGAGAGAGGGGCCACCCACTATACTCACTGGTTTCAGCCGCTGACCGGCATTACTGCTGAAAAGCACGATTCCTTTATTTCAGCCCCCACATCCGAAGGCAAGGTGATCATGGAATTTTCCGGCAAGGAGCTGGTAAAGGGCGAGCCGGATGCTTCCTCTTTCCCGTCAGGAGGCTTAAGAGCTACCTTTGAGGCCAGAGGCTATACAGCCTGGGACTGCACCTCCCCGGCCTTTTTAAGAGAAGACGCCATCGGCGTGACCCTTTGCATCCCTACGGCGTTCTGCTCCTACACAGGAGAAGCTCTTGACAAAAAGACTCCTCTCTTAAGGTCCATGGAAGCTGTTGACGAGCAGGCCTTAAGAATCTTAAGATTATTCGGAAACGCAACCGCGAAGAGAGTTATTCCATCGGTAGGCCCGGAGCAGGAATATTTCCTGGTTGACCATGAAAAATATTTACAGAGAAAAGACTTAATCTATGCTGGACGTACCTTATTCGGAGCAATGCCTCCCAAGGGACAGGAAATGGAAGACCATTATTTCGGCTCCATCCGCGAGAGGATCGCGGCTTACATGAAAGAAGTGAATGAGGAACTCTGGAAGCTGGGCGTTCCTGCAAAGACTCAGCATAACGAGGTGGCTCCCGCACAGCACGAGCTGGCTCCCATCTATGAGCAGGCCAATGTGGCAGTGGATCATAACCAGCTTGTTATGGAAACCTTAAAGAAGGTGGCAGGCCGTCACGGTCTTAACTGTCTGCTTCATGAGAAGCCCTTTGCAGGCGTAAACGGTTCCGGTAAGCACAACAACTGGTCCCTGACTGCAGACGACGGAAGCAACTTATTAAATCCGGGAGAAACTCCTCATGAGAACATTCAGTTCCTGCTGGTTCTCTCCTGCATCTTAAAAGCCGTTGACAAGCATGCAGACTTACTCCGTGAGTCCGCAGCTGATGTGGGAAATGACCACAGGCTGGGTGCAAACGAAGCGCCTCCTGCCATTATCTCCGTATTCATCGGTGAGCAGTTAGAGGACGTGGTAGACCAGCTTTGCAGCACCGGAGAAGCCACAAGCTCAAAGCCCGGCGGCACCTTAAAGACCGGTGTACGGACGCTTCCTGACTTATTCAAGGATGCAACGGACAGAAACAGGACCTCACCCTTTGCTTTCACAGGCAATAAGTTTGAGTTCCGCATGGTAGGTTCTTCGGATTCTATTTCTTCACCGAACGTTGTTCTCAATACCATTACCGCAGAGGCTTTTAAGGAAGCGGCTGATATTTTAGAGAAAGCGGAAGATTTCGATACAGCGGTTCATGACATAATCAAGGAGCAGCTGACCGCCCACAGAAGAGTAATCTTCAACGGAAACGGCTATTCCGACGCCTGGGTGGAAGAGGCAGAGAGAAGAGGGCTTCCGAACATCAAGTCCATGGTAGATGCCATTCCGGCCCTGATCACAGAAGCTTCCATCAAGATGTTTGAGGAATTTAAGGTGTTTACAAAGGCAGAGCTGGAATCCCGTGTGGAAATCGAGTACGAGACCTACAGCAAGGCCATCAATATTGAAGCAAGAGCAATGATTGACATGGCAGGAAAGCAGATCATCCCGGCTGTGGTGAAATACACCACCCTGCTGGCTGATTCCCTGGGAAAAGTCAAGTCAGCATGCCCGGCCGCTGATACCAGCGTACAGGAAGAGCTTCTCACAGAGGTCAGCGCATATCTTTCCGATATGAAAGTAGCCTTATCCAATCTGACGGAAGTCACTGAAAAGTGCGCCTCCATCAGCGGAAATAAGGAGCAGGCTGCCGCCTACCGCGATATGGTAGTGCCCGCCATGAATGCCCTCCGTGCTCCTGCCGACAAGCTGGAAATGATCGTAGACAAGGAACTGTGGCCGATGCCCAGCTACGGAGATTTAATATTTGAAGTTTAATGTGTTGTTTGGAAGGAAGAGCCCGGAAAAAGCAAGTATTTCCGGGCTCTTCCTTTTTGCTGCCGGACATGCTAAAATAGAAAATATAAAACAGCAAAGAAAAAAGTAAGGAAGGCAGAAAGCAGAAAATTATGGATACCATGTCATACGTAATATCATTTTTAGAAAAAATCGTAAACATCCCAAGCCCCAGCGGCTACACCCGGGAGGTTTTAAAAGAAGTGGAAGAGGAAGCCTCAAGGCTGGGCTATACCTCCTTTTATAACCGGAAAGGCGGCCTCATCATTGAGGTCCCAGGAAAGAAAAAGGAAGTTCTGGGCTTATCCGCCCACGTGGATACCTTAGGGGCCATGGTCCGTTCCATCACTCCTAAGGGAATGCTGACCATGGTTCCTGTGGGCGGCTTTATGATGGAGACCGTGGAAGGCATGTACTGCAAAATACATACCAGAACCGGAAAAACCTATACAGGAACCATTCTGACCAAGGAGCCGTCGGTCCACACCTATGACGATGCCAGGACCCTGGAACGGAAAGCCAAAAACATGGAGGTCCGCCTGGATGAGGTGGTGGACAGCGCCGATGACGTGAGAAAGCTGGAAATCTCCTCCGGCGATTACATCAGCTTTGATCCCATGTTCGTCCATACGGAAAGCGGATTTATCAAATCCCGCCATCTGGATGACAAGGCTTCTGTGGCCGTGCTCATGGGCGTGCTGAGAGACATTTCCCAGTCCGGAAAGATGCCGGAGCGGACCCTTAAAATCGTTATCAGCAATTATGAAGAGGTGGGCTTTGGAGCCAGCTGGATTCCGGAAGACATTGAGGAATTTATTGCCGTTGATATGGGAGCACTGGGAGATGACTTGACGGGAGACGAAAGAAAGGTATCCATCTGTGCCCTGGATTCCTCCGGTCCCTATGATTATGAAATGACAAGCCGCCTCATTGCCGTTGCAAAGGAGAAGAATCTGGATTATGCGGTGGATGTATTCCCCCATTACGGCTCTGATGTGGGAGCCGCCATCCGGGGCGGACATAACATCCGGGGTGCTCTCATCGGACAGGGGGTGCATGCGTCCCACGGAACAGAAAGGACCCATGTGAAAGGGCTGGAACAGACCTTAAAGCTGATTGAAGGGTATATTGAACTGAAATAATACAAAAAACAGGGGCGCCCCACTCATTTCGCGGCGCCCCCGTTCTTTTTGCTCTCATTTTAGCCTTCAATGGAAATATAATTATTCTGCGGAATCTCTTTTGCTTCCACCTTTGGAATTGACAGCTTCAGGATACCATTTTCAAACTTTCCATGGATATCCTGTTCTTTCACATTTTCTCCCACGTAGAAGCTGCGGCTCATGCTGCCCGCATACCGCTCCCGGCGGATGTAGCGGCCTTCCTTGTCCTTTTCCTCTTTATCCAGTCCCTTTGATGCGGAAATGATCAGGTAACCGTCAGAGAGCTGGGCATTTATTTCCTCTTTCTTAAAGCCAGGAAGGTCTATGTCCACTTCGTAGCCGTTTTCTGTTTCCCTGACATCGGTCTTCATCAGATTCTTTCCATGCTTTCCGTAGAGAGGATTCCTCTCACCGAAAAACGGCCGGTCAAAGGGGAAATCTTTCCAATCATCAAATAAGTTTTCTCCAAAAATACTAGGCAACATCATAAGTCATATCTCCTTTCCTCTTACTTGACTTTGTTTTATTTGTTCTATATGTAATATAACACTAGGCATTTTAAAAGTCAAGAAGGAGGATGAGATTTTATAAAAAATTTATATTTTTTCCCGGAATACAAAGTTTTTTATTGCCCAGGCAACGCCGTCCTCTGCATTGGATTTTGTGCGGTATTTTGCGGCGTCCAGAATACATGGCATGGAGTTTTCCATGGCCACGGTCCAGCCGAATTCAGGAGTGAACATGGATAAATCGTTGTCGCTGTCCCCTAAGACCATTACATCGTTAAGTGAGATGCCTTTACGCTCCGCATAGGCTTTCAGGGCAGGCCCCTTCTGTGCGCCATAGTTGGTCAGCTCAATATTGGTGGGAAAAGAGGAAGCGGCCGCAAGGTCCTGACAGACAGAAAATGCTTCTTTCAGGGTGATCACCTTGTCAACCGGAAGTCCGTTGCCGCAGATTTTAAAGATGGTTTCCGTTTGGGGAAGATCCCTTAAGGAATTGATAAAGGCTGTGCCCTCGATCCGCTTCATGGCGGCAGCCTCCAGTTCCCTGGAATCGGCGGAAGAACCGGCCTTGTTTTTTAAAAAGGAGTATACTTCTTTCATCTTTTCCTCTCTGGGAGCGGTGGAATATCGCCTGCCGGAGGTCAGGATATCCATGTAAACCTGGTGCTCTGTCATGATTTTTTCAATATCCAGAAGATTCCTGGCGGTGAGGGGGATTTCCGTCTGTATTTCCCCCAAATGGTCATAAACGACGGCTCCGCTCAGACAGATGTAGCCGCATCGTATGCCGCAGCCGTCCATAATATCCTTTGCATCCAGGTAATCCCTTCCGCTGCAGATTAAAAATTCTATGCCTTCATCGGCCAGACGGCGGATGACGTCGATGCTGGCCGGAGTAATATTTCCCCGGGGGTCTAAAAGGGTGCCGTCCATATCGGAGGCAATCAGTTTAATGCTCATGGTAAATAATCTCCTTCGTAATAATAAAATATTCTTGTTATATTAAGCTTATCCCACTTTCTCCGATTCGTCAATAAAATGGGCGGCAGCTCCGCAAGGGAAACGGTCGAACAGGAACAATAATTTCTTTCGAAATAATGAATATTGTGGAATGTTCTGTCGCTTTTATGGTATAATCATAGCCAGACTATGAAACGATCTTGAGGAATGAATATGAAACCACACACATTTGCAATCTGTGCATATAAGGATTCGCCTTATCTGGAACCCTGCATCCGCTCCCTTAAGGGGCAGAGCGTAAAGTCAGAAATCATCCTGTGCACTTCCACGCCCAGTGCCTATATCGAAAGGCTGGCTGGCCGATACGGGATTCCCCTCTTTGTAAGGCAGGGGGAAAGCAGCATACAGGATGACTGGAATTTCGCCTATGATAAGGCTGATGCCCGTTTCGTCACAATCGCCCATCAGGATGATATGTACCAGAAGGATTACGTAAAAAAGCTTTTGAAAAGCTATGAAAAATACCCGGATATGACGCTCTTTGCCGGAGGCTATACAGTGATCCGGGGGGATAAGCCTGCCATTTTTGAAAAGGTGGAGTTTATAAAACGCTTTCTGCGGATTCCCCTTCGTTTCCGCCGCTTCAGCCATTTATCCTGGGTGAAAAAAAGCGTCCTGATGCTGGGAAATTCCATCTGCTGTCCCACCTGTGCCTATAATAAGGAACGGTTAGGGGAAGGGCTTTTTACTTCTCCTTATAAGTTTGCCCTGGATTGGGATACGCTTTATAAGCTGGCCGGGCTGCCGGGGCGTTTTATCTGTGAGGAAAAGCCGGTCCTCTTTTACCGGGTCCATGGGGAGGCCACCACAAAGGCCTGCATTGCGGATAACAGCAGGGCCAGGGAGGAAGCCCTTATGTTTGCGAGGATGTGGCCGGCATCAATGGTAAGGGTTTTGATGACTTTTTACCGTAAGGCTTATAAAGAATACGATTGATAATAAATGAAATATACTATAGAAGGTTTGGAGGAAGAAGAAATGAAGGTTGTATTATTAGCAGGGGGATTTGGCACCAGGATCAGTGAGCAGAGCCATTTAAAACCAAAGCCCATGATCGAGATCGGGGAGAAGCCAATTTTATGGCATATTATGAAATACTATTCCCAGTACGGCTTCCACGACTTTGTTATCTGTCTTGGATACAAGCAGTATGTGGTAAAGGAATTTTTTGCAGATTATTTCCTTCATACCTCGGATGTGACCTTTGACCTTGCCAATAATCAGATGGAGGTCCATAACAATTATTCGGAGCCCTGGAAGGTGACCCTGGTGGACACCGGCTTAAACACCATGACCGGCGGCCGGATCAAGCGGGTCCAGCCCTATATCGGTGACGAGCCCTTTATGCTCACCTATGGAGACGGAGTGTGCGACGTGGACTTAAACGCCCTGTTGAAATTCCACCAGAGCCACGGAAAAACCGCTACCATGACAACGGTGAATATCGCCCAGCTAAAGGGAGTTCTGGAAATCGACAATGAGGATGTGGTGCGTTCTTTCCGGGAAAAGGATGAAACCGATGCAGGCCTGATAAACGGCGGCTTCATGGTTATGAACCCGGAGATCTTTTCCTATTTAAAGGATGATACAACCGTATTGGAAAAGGAACCTCTCCAAAGGCTTGCGGCGGAGGGGCAGCTTATGAGCTTCCACCACACCGGCTTCTGGCAGTGTATGGACACCCAGAGGGAGATGAAGAAGCTGGAAGACCTATGGCAGTCCGGCAGCGCCCCCTGGAAGATATGGGAGAAATAACGGGATGAATTGGACGAGCAGAATGTGGAAAGAATTTTGTGGTTTTTATAAGGGAAAACGGGTCCTGGTCACAGGCCATACGGGCTTTAAGGGCTCCTGGCTGACCCGGATGCTGGTAAATGCGGGAGCAGAGGTGACAGGCTACTCCTTAAAGCCGCCTACAGACCCCAGCCTTTTTGAGACCGCCGGAATCCGGGATACCATGGATTCCGTGGAGGGTGATATCCGGGATCTGGAACATTTAAAAGAGGTATTTTTACGGGTTCAGCCGGAAATCGTGTTTCACCTGGCGGCCCAGCCCATTGTCCGGGACTCCTATAAGGACCCGGTTTATACCTATGAGACAAATGTTATGGGTACGGTTCATATATTGGAATGTGTGCGCCTGACCCCATCCGTTAAATCCTTTTTAAATGTCACCACGGATAAGGTGTACGAAAATAAGGAATGGGAGTACGGCTACCGGGAAAACGATCCCCTGGACGGATATGATCCCTATTCCAACAGCAAGTCCTGCTCAGAGCTGGTGACCCACAGCTATGCCAAGTCCTTTTTTACCGATGGACGGGCAGCTATCTCAACCTCCCGGGCGGGAAATGTCATCGGAGGCGGGGATTTTGCCAATGACCGGATCATTCCAGACTGCATCCGGGCGGCGTCGGCAGGCAGGGATATTATAGTGAGAAATCCTCATTCCACAAGGCCTTACCAGCATGTGCTGGAGCCTTTGGCTATCTATATGACCATTGCCATGAAGCAGTATGAAGACAGAAGCTTCCAGGGATACTATAACGTAGGTCCCGACGACAGGGACTGCGTGACAACCGGAGAGCTGGCTGATCTTTTCTGCTCGGCCTGGGGCCGGGGAATCAAGTGGATCGACCGGTTTGAGGGAGGTCCTCATGAAGCCGGATTTTTAAAGCTGGACTGCTCCAAAATCAAAAGAGTCTTTGGCTGGACCCCCAGATACGGGGTGAGAGAAGCGGTGGAAAAGACCGTGGAATGGACCAGGGCCTATTTGGACGGAGCGGATGTGCTGGAGGTAATGGACAGGCAGATTCAGGAATTTTTTATTTGAGCTTCAGGTATATCTGAATGTCCAAAGAGCATGGACAGTATCAATGAAAGGAAAAAGAAAATGTTTGAACACAAGACGGAAAATGAAGCGCGTCAGGAAATTCTGGCGCTTGTAAAGGAATATTGCAGCACCTACCATGGACGGAAAAAACCATTTGAAGAGGGGGACCGCATTCCCTACGCCTCCCGGGTATATGACGATCAGGAAATGGTCAATCTGGTGGACAGCTCCTTAGAGTTCTGGCTTACTTCGGGGCGGTATACCGATGAGTTTGAAAAAAAGCTGGCGAAATATTTAAAAATAAGGTTCTGCTCTCTGGTAAACTCCGGTTCTTCCGCAAACCTGCTGGCCTTTATGGCCCTGACCTCTCCTTTGCTGGGAGAACGTCAGATTAAAAGGGGAGATGAAGTCATTACGGTGGCGGCAGGCTTTCCCACTACCGTAACCCCTATGATCCAATACGGGGCTGTTCCTGTGTTTGTGGACGTGACCATTCCTCAGTATAATATCAATACGGACATGTTGGAAGCGGCTCTTTCAGAAAAAACAAAGGCGGTCATGATCGCCCATACTTTGGGAAATCCTTTTGATCTTGCTGCGGCCAAATCATTCTGTGACAGACACGGCTTATGGCTGGTGGAAGATAACTGCGATGCTTTGGGAAGCAGATATGAGATCAATGGAGAGGAACGCTTTACCGGAACCATCGGGGATATCGGCACCTCCAGCTTTTATCCGCCTCACCACATGACCATGGGAGAAGGGGGAGCGGTTTATACCGATAATCCACTGTTAAATAAGATCATCCGGTCATTTAGGGACTGGGGCAGGGACTGTGTCTGCCCTTCCGGGCGGGATAACTTATGCGGTCACCGTTTTGACCGCCAGTACGGAGAACTGCCTTTGGGCTATGACCATAAATACGTGTATTCCCACTTCGGCTACAATTTGAAGGCTACGGACATGCAGGCGGCTATCGGCTGCGCCCAGCTGGAAAAGTTCCCTTCCTTTGTGGAACGCAGGCGTCATAATTTTGACCGCCTTTACAAGGGACTGGAGGAAGCTTCCGGCAAGCTCATTCTGCCGGAGGCATGTCCGGGTTCCAGGCCAAGCTGGTTTGGATTTTTGATTACCTGCAAAGAAGGCGTAAGCCGGAATCAGGTGGTACAGTATGTGGAATCCAAGGGCATACAGACGAGAATGCTCTTTGCAGGAAATTTAACCAAGCATCCCTGCTTTGACCAGATGAGAGAGTCCGGGGAAGGCTTCCGGATTGCAGGAGAGCTGACTAATACAGACCGGATCATGGAGGACACTTTCTGGGTTGGCGTTTATCCGGGAATGACTGATGAAATGATTGATTATATGGCAGAGACCATAAAGGAAGCTGTTCGTTTGTAAAGGGCAGGGAAGAGGAAATATGGAAGGATACGATTTAACAGAAGTACATCAGGCGAATCTGGCAATTTTGAAGGAAATCGACCGGATATGCCGGAAATATAAAATCAAATATCTTCTGGATGCAGGGACCCTTTTAGGAGCCGTAAGGCATAAGGGCTTTATTCCCTGGGATGACGACGCGGATATAGCATTCACCCGCTCCAATTATGATGCTTTCTTAAAAGTCGTCCGCCGGGAGCTTCCCCAGGAAATGGAACTTCTTGAACCAGAGGATTTAAGAGGCGGAAAGGTATTTTATGATTTCACCGCCAGAATTATTTATAAAAACAGCAGTACCCATGAGGACTCGGAGGAAATGAGGTTCTATGAGGGGAAGCTGAACCATCTTTGGGTGGATTTATTCACCATTGATGAGCTTCCCGAAAAGAAAATATCTTCCACCTTTACCCTGCTTCTTCATACGGTAATCTATGGTTTTGCCATGGGGCACCGCTATAAGCTGGATTTTAAAAAGTACAGCCTGATAAATAAAATCTGTGTGGCTGCCCTGGCGCTGTTGGGAAAGCTGATTCCCATGAAAACCTTGAGGAAGCTGCAGAAAATGGCGGCAGTAAAGGACCGGAAAGGGAAGAGCAGTCTCCGCTACTACAGCAACTATCAGCCGGACTATCTCTACGTGACCTTGAAAAAGGAATGGTGCGAAGAAACCGTGGATTTGGAATTCGAGGATACAAAACTCATGGCTCCCAAGGGCTGGCACGAGGTGCTTACCTGGATCTATGGGGATTATAAAAAGCTTCCTCCAAAAGAAAAACAGGTTCCCACCCATTCCACTACGGAAATTAAGGTTTACCATTAAGTGAGTTATAAAAAATTAAGAGGGTGCTGCAAAAACAGTTGATTTCTGGCTGTTGGGCGGCATTCTTGCTCTATATAAAATCAGGGTTGATGGCAAGGTTCCTGCCTTTCAATCCTGATTTTTTGTGTACTCTGATAACCCCTTTTTAATTCATTGGTTTCAGACTGTTTTATTTTCACGGCGGATATTTCCTTGCAATTTGTAAGAAAGTTACAGTATAATGGCTCAAAGACCATATTAAGAAAACAGTACACCGTTGTATTTGGGGGAGGGGGATTTGTATGTATCAGGTTGTCATTGTAGATGACGAGAAGGAAATAAGTTCCGGGTTTGCTCAGTATTTCCCGTGGAATACCCTTGGTTATTCCGTAGTGAAAAGCTTTTCCGGTGCTCAGGAAGCCCTTGATTATATCATGTGCAATCCTGTGGACGTGGTGGTGAGCGATGTCATGATGCCGGGCATGAGCGGCGTGGAGCTGGCACAGAAAATCTATGAAGCAGGTATGCCCCATAAGCCGTCCATTGTACTGTTTACCGCCTATGAAAAATTTGAATATGCCCGTCAGGCCATTCGCTATGGCTGTATGGATTATCTTTTAAAGAGCATGGAATATGAAGAACTGATGGATGCGTTTCATAAGCTGAGAAAACGTCTGGATGAATCATTGGAGGAACAGAAAGAAAGCAGCGTCGGTGAGGAAGAGACGGATTGTATCATTCTCGCCATGCGTCAGTATGTGGATAAGGATCCGGCGGCGGCTACCCTGGCGGGAGCAGCCCAGGCGGCATACTTAAGCGCCTCCTATGCAAGCCGTTATTTTAAACAGCGTATAGGTATGGGCTTTTCCGAATATGTACTGGAGCAGAAGATGCGCCTGGCCGCAGAGCTTCTGGCACAGCCACAGCACAGAATTTATGAGGTCAGCGAACAGATGGGATACATGAACCCTGTCAATTTTGCCAGGGCGTTCCGCCGCCATTATCATGTTTCACCCCATGATTACCGCTCCCAGAAGTTGGGACGGAGTGTTCCGGGGGAGGAAAGGGATAAATGAAACGGCGATTTTTCTTAAAAAACTTTGCCATGATGACGATTCCGACTTTGCTTGCTGTGTTGTTAATCGGCCTGCTTTCCATGTTCCTTGTTTATGACAACGCAAAGAAAGCGGTGAATTCTGCCAATGAGCGTGCATTATCCACTTTAAGAGAAAGCATGGAGCTGATGCTGTCCGAAGCAGATGCACAGAGTCTGAATTACAGTGTTTCCCCTCATATCATGCTCAAGCTGGAGGACCTGCTGAAAAATGGTTATGTTGGCAAGGAACAGATGGATGCGGCGTATATGTTCAAATCCTTTGTGGATTCCAGTGTGAACTGCAAGCCCTTCGTTCATTCCCTGTATATCTATCTAAACAATGACAACGGCTACTTCTTTGCCTCAACAGTAGGACTGGCGAACAGCCACAATCATTATGATACTGAATGGATGGAGCGGGCGGGGCAGATGCCGGTTACCCGCCGGCAATGGATTGAACCGAGAAAAATCCGCCAGAATGATTCCGGGCGCTACAGCACGCCGGTAGTCAGCGTATATAAGAGGCTGTATGCCTCAGATAAAAATGCACCCATCGGCGTTCTGGTGCTGAATATTCGTGAGGATTATTTAAATTCTCTGTGCAGAGAATGTGTGGCCTATGAACAGCAGAGTATTTTTTTGATGAATGAGCAGGGAGAGGTGCTGTGTCAGGGGGGCGCTGCTGTAGATACGGCGGCATCATTGCAAAAAGATGCATTTTTTCTATCAGACACCAACCAGGCTTCCGGGATCACCTGCGTTTCCGCAATTCCCGACAGCGTTGCACGGGAACAGGCCCGGCCGGTGGCAATTCTCGTAGAGCGGATGATGCTCGCCGCCTTAGCACTGGGGATCATAGCCGCCTATTTTGCCACCCGACGCAATGCCCGGGCGGTGGGCGCCATTGTAAATCTGGTGGACAGTGCCGAGCACGGCGAACCCCTGCCGGATGTAAAACCGGATTCCGACATTTACGGATATATCACCCAAAGTATTGTAAAAGGTTTTTTGGAGCGCAATGCGCTGGACAAGCAGCTTGCGGAAAAGAGGTACCGCCTGGAAGCAATGTATTTCTCATTCCTGCAATCACAGCTAAATCCCCATTTTTTATTCAACACTCTGAAGAATATCTTTTGGAAGACGGTAAAGCTTACGGGAGGAGCTAACGATGCCAGCCATATGATTGACCTTTTGACCAGCGTACTGTATTATACCCTGGTCAACCGTGAACGGTATGTGAAGATCGAGGAGGAATGTACCCATACGTCTAAATACATTGAGATTCAGCGGCTGCGTTTCGATAATACCTTTTTTGTAGAATGGAATGTGGAGAAAGAGCTTACAGAATGCAAATGTATCAAGTTTCTTTTGCAGCCGATTCTGGAAAACAGTATTTCCCACGGTCTGCGCAGCAAAGCGGACGGGGTGATCCGGATTTCTATTACAAGCAGCGGCGGGCGAATCTTCTTTTCCGTGTGCGACAGCGGCGCAGGCTTCACTGCCGAGCGGCTGGCAGAGATCAGGGCCCGGCTGGAAAGCGAGGAGATGCCGGAGGAGAGCATGGGCCTGTATAATTTAAATAAACGTCTCCAGCTTGCGTATGACGCAGAAGCATCTCTTACCATTGAGAGTGTACCCGGCGTAGAAACTGCTGTCAGGTTTTCCATTCCCATCAGGGAATAAGGGGAGCTCATGCCCGTGCTGAATATTTCGGCACGGGTTTTTATTTGGCAAAAAAAGATCGCTTTTCGCATTTTATGATTGGATTGCAAAAAAGAATATAAAAAATGATTGGATATAGCATTGGGAATCACTGTTAAAAATGCCGGTTTCTTTTTATAATCTAACCACAAACCAAGTGATTGTGCACATTTTTTCCTGGTGAGAACAAAGAGAGAAGGAGTAGAAGTATGAAAAAAAGAGTATTGAGTATTGTCCTTACGGCTGTAATGGGGATCAGTCTGCTTTCCGGCTGCGGCGCCTCTTCAACCGAAACATCCACCACAGGAGCATCCTCGTCTGCAGATAGTTCTGCCGCTGAGTCCGAAACGGGATCTGTGGAAGCAGCCGGAAAATTTGATCCGGCTTCTGCCGGAAATGTGACGCTGCGTTTCGCCTGGTGGGGGTCTGATGCCCGTCATGAAGCGACTCTTGCAGCAATTGACCGCTATATGGAGCTGTATCCCAATGTGACAATCGAAGGTGAATACCAGGGCTATGACGGCTACCAACAGAAGCTGATGACGCAGTTTGCAGGCGGTACAGAGCCGGATCTGATGCAGCTGGACTATGTGTGGAATCCCGAGTGGGAAGGGCAGGAAACCATGTTTGTGGATATGGCAAACAATGATCTGGTGGATCTTTCCGGTTTCCAGAAACAGGCATTAAGTGACTACATGACGGTGAACGGGCGTGTCATCGGTCTCCCCATGAACACAAGTGGCTTTGGCACCATGATCAACAAGGACTTTTTTGACAAGCATGGCCTTGATGTGAATACTGTCTGGACATGGGAGGATATGATCGAAGCCGGAAAGAAGATTCACGAGGAAGCTCCTGACGATTACCTTTTTGCCATTGAATCCGGCACGACCACAGGGGGTATCAGCCCATTTATTCTCAGCGCTTATATCTACTCAAAGACAGGCCATTACTGGGCAACGGATGATGGCACCAAGGTACAGGCTACCGAGGAGGAGCTGGCCCAGGCATTCGACATACTGCAGCAGTTATTTGCAAGCGGCACAGCCCAGCCTTTAGGCGAGGCAAGTCTCTTTACGGGGCAGATGGAGCAGAATCCAAAGTGGCTGAACGGCCAGATCGGTTTTACCGTAGACTGGACGGCAACGGTGGATAAGTATAAAAGTTCTCTTCCCGACGGAAGCTTTGCTGTCGGACAGCCGCCCTTTGCCAAGGACGGAGATAACCAAAACATCCAACTGACCTCTGCCATGGGCCTTGGAGTAAGTGCCCGTTCCAAAAACGCAGACGCAGCCACTCATTTTGCCAATTGGCTTATGACTGATCCGGAAGCGGCTCTGCTGCTGGGGACAAAGCGTTCTGTTCCTAATAACAGTATTGCGCTGAAGGCGCTGGAGGAAGACGGTCAGGTCAGCAAAGAAATTTCACAGATGCTGGAATGGGCTAACGCGGCTCCTGCGGCACGGACGCCGATGATTCAGACCAACAGCGAAGTGGCTGATATTGTAAAGGATATTTGTGAACAGGTGGTATACGGCAAGATGACTCCCCAGGAGGCGGCACAGAAATTCCTCGAAGATGTACCGGAAAAACTGGATTCATTACATTCTTGATCGTTTTTACAGAGCCGTCCCGGTTTCGAATGAGCAAAAAGCCGGGGCGGTTTATCAAAATGAAAGTTGGTGCTATATGAAACATCATGGGTTTAAGCAGAAAGCATACATTGGTTATCTCTATATCCTTCCATGGATTCTGGGTTTTTTATTTTTTCAGTTATATCCTCTGGCAACTTCATTCTATTATTCCTTTACCGATTACAATATCACTTCAAAGCCGGTTTGGGTAGGTCTGGAAAATTATATCCGCATGTTTACCGATGACCGGCTGTTCTCAGAATCCTTGTTCAATACATTCAAGTATGTGTTTATGTCCCTTCCGCTGAAGCTGCTTGCAGCATTGGCCGTTGCCCTGATTCTGAATCAGAAGCTTAAGGGAATTAATTTTTACCGCACGGTATACTATATCCCTTCTATTTTCGGCGGCAGCGTGGCGATCTCCGTGCTTTGGCGTTTCTTATTTATGGACGGGGGACTTGTGAACCAGATGCTGAAACAAATGGGGCTTCCGTCTGTGCCGTGGCTTTCAGAACCGGGTTTCGCACTCTTTACCTTAAGCCTGCTCAGCGTCTGGCAGTTTGGGTCGTCCATGGTGCTGTTTTTGGCTGCTCTCAAGCAGGTGCCGGAAGACCTGTATGAGGCGGCATTGATTGATGGTGCGGGAAAGCTGTATCTGTTTTTCTCCATAACACTTCCTATGATAACGCCTGTGCTGTTTTTCAATCTGTTGATGCAGATGGTGAACGCGTTCCAGGATTTTACAGGCGCATTCGTCATCACCAACGGAGGTCCTTTAAATGCTACGTATTTATATGCGCTGAAATTGTATGATGAGGCGTTCAAATACTTTAATATGGGCTATTCCAGTGCGCTTTCATGGGTACTGTTTGCCATCATACTGTGTTTTACAGGCGTATTTTTCCGATTTTCCGAAGCTGTTACCTACTATGAAGACGGGGGTGATTTCTAATGATCAGAAACAGAAAAAAGCGTATTTCCTCAATTATTACCCACGTGGTCATGATTTTGCTGGGGATTTTTATGTTATATCCATTGATCTGGATGCTTTCCTCGTCTTTTAAGACCAATTCAGAAATCTTTGGGTCGATATCCTTGCTTCCTAAGGAACCGGTCTGGGATTCATTCATAAAAGGCTGGAACGGTACAGGCCGTATTACCTATACGACGTATTACAAGAATACATTCCTGATCGTGCTGCCTGCGATGCTGTTCACCGTGTTTTCCTGCTCTATTGTCGCCTATGGGTTTGCGCGGTTTCGTTTCCGGTTTAAGCGGCAGCTGTTTATACTCATGATATCCACGCTGATGCTGCCCAACTCCGTTCTTGTAATTCCCCGGTATCTGCTTTATAATAAGCTGGGATGGCTGAATACCTATCTGCCTTTTCTCATGCCGGCGCTTTTTGCCTGCTATCCGTTTTTCATTTACATGATGGTCCAGTTCTTTCGGGGGCTGCCCCGGGCTTTGGATGAAGCTGCAACCATTGATGGCTGCAATTCATTTCAGGTATACTGGCACATCCTGATGCCGCTGTGCAAGCCGGCACTGTTCTCTGCGGCTATATTCCAGTTTATCTGGACATGGAACGATTTCTTTAATTCGCTGATTTATATCAACAGTGTGCGCAAGTATCCCATCGTTCTGGCATTGCGCATGTCCTTAGATGCCACAAGCGCCGCCAACTGGAATCAGGTATTGGCGATGTCGGTTGTCTCGCTGCTGCCTGGAACCATACTGTTCTTCAGCGCACAAAAGTACTTTGTGGAAGGTGTTTCAGCAGGCAGTGTCAAGGGATAGCACGTATGTATGAAATATTTTATTTTGGAGGAAACAGACAATGACGACGATTTTATGCTTTGGCGACTCGAATACACATGGCAGCAATCCCGATGGTACTCCGGCGCGCCATCCTTACAGTGTGCGGTGGCCGGGCAGACTGCAGCAGATTCTTGGAAACAGCTTTCAGATTATAGAAGAAGGGATGGGCGGCCGTACGACGGTATGGGAAGACCCCTTGGAGCCGGGGAGATGCGGTCTGTCTTTTTTGCCTGTGGCGCTGCAAAGCCATAAACCGCTGGACCTTGTTATCCTGTCCCTGGGCACAAACGATTGCAAGAGCCTTTTCTGCGCGTCGGAGCGTGTGATTGCACGGGGAATGAGCCGGCTGGTGGAAGTCGTCAAAAGGTTTGATTATGGCCCTGATGCTGCGGCGCCTCAGATTCTTATTATATCGCCTATTCATATGGGCAAAGAGGTGTCACATAGTATCTTTGAAGCATTTGACGAGGAGTCTGCCAGGAAGGTGCGGCAGCTTGCGCCTCTTTATGAAGAAATTGCCGTCAAATACGGCTGCGGGTTTCTGGATGCATCCCGTGTGGCTGGACCGGGGCCGGATCAGCTGCATATGGATGGGGAAAGCCATAAAGCATTAGCAGAAGCAGTTGCTGCTATGGTAGGAAATATGGCGGTTGCTTCATTGGAAGATACATTAAATTAAAATACTTATCCGAGGGACTCCGCCGCGGTTTTTCCTCGATTTCATGAGCTTTTAATGCAAAAAAGCCGGATATATTTATATCCGGCTTGGGATGTAGACAAAGACGGTGTCAGGACGCTAGTCCCGGTACCGTCTTTCTTTTAAAACAGATATTCTTATGGCTTTGCCAAATCGCTAAAAACTTATTTTTTGATTATTTAAAAAAGAATAAAAATAATATACCATTAGAGCTTATTGAGGAAAATTGTATTGACGTAGAAGAAACTGATTTTACGGATGATTTTATTAAGAAAGAAAAGCTTTTACAAATTATCCATATGATTCATCATTTAAAGGAACCTTATCAAACTATAATTATTCAAAGGATTTTTTTGGAACTAAGTTACGCTGAGATTGGAGAACAACTTGGAAAAACAGAAAATTGGGTTCGCGTAAATTTTTACAGAGCAAAAAATAAGATTCAAAATATGATTTATGAGATGGAGGGTGATGACAATGAAATGTGAGATTATTCAAGACTTGATTCCACTATATGCAGAAAACCTTTGCAGCGAGGAAAGTAAGATTATTGTTAAAGAACACATAGATACATGTAATGACTGTAAAAGGTATCTTGTAAATATTGAAAAAAATATAGAGCCGCCTATCCCATCGGAACAGAAAATTAAGGAGATAATATCTGAAAAGGATCTTTTATCTAGAAGTAAACAAAGTATACATGCAAATTCCGGCTCAACTGAGCACGTTTTCCGATAAAAGCTGAACACGGATTCCGCTTCTAACTGAGCGCAATTCCGTTTCAACTGATCAACAGTTTCACATCGTGTTATAGTTTTTTCGTAGTC
>JAEZFK010000038.1 GCA_023437715.1 Bacillota bacterium
GACTACGAAAAAACTATAACACGATGTGAAACTGTTGATCAGTTGAAACGGAATTGCGCTCAGTTAGAAGCGGAATCCGTGTTCAGCTTTTATCGGAAAACGTGCTCAGTTGAGCCGGAATTTGCAAAAATCCGTATGCATGTTTCAATAAAGTTTAGGTAAAATTAAAAGAGGTTGTGTAAAATGAGTGTAAAGGATTACATTTTACCGCCATAATTCCCCACGCAATGATTATTTGAGCTTGATTGCGATTAAAACATTTAATCTGAAAAGAAAAAGCGCCATCCCTATGACGGCGCCTTACTTTTTCATCATTTACCACAATACCATAATATCATACAATCAGTACACTAACTGTGGATATATTATTGTCAAGATTCGGATCTGGTGTTATTGAGCTGACCTGTGCTGTATTTATTATTTCACTGGAACATGTTGACAGCATATATCCTTTCAAAAGAATAACTTTTGAAGTTCTTGCTGGTATTGTCCCTAAATTGACACTTCCGGGCCATGCTTTAAAAGTTAACCCATTATCCTGGGAAAACATAGGATTTTTTAGTATATTTATAACGCTATCTGTTAAAACAACATCAAAAGAATCTGACGGACCTGCATTTGATACTACGATTGTAAATAATAAAATTCCTCCGCAGCAAACATCTTTCTTATTTGAAATTTTCTTTACGGAAATATCAGCTTCTCCATCGGTTGAAAACATCGGTTCAATAATAAAGGGTGTAATATTATCATTAAGAATAACATTTTCTGCATTATTGGGTCCTGCATTAGATACGATTATTGTGAAAGTTATCACATTCCCTGGAGTTACCTGATTGGGATTTGCATTTTTTATAACTGAAACATCTGCTTCTATGATGCCTGATACCGGGGTATCTGTCGCCGAGGTGTTATTTGTTGGATCTGGATCTGGCGTAGGAGAACTAACAGTTGCTGTGTTGGAGATTATGCCTGCAGCATCCTGACTAACAGTTCCTCTTATGATTATAGTTCTTACCTCTTCTGCTTCCATTGCTCCTAAATCAAGGTTACCGGTCCACTCTTGAAATGTTACTCCATTATCTGCAGAAAACTGTGGGTTAAGAATAGCGGATGGTATTGTATCTGATAAAAGAACACTCTGTGCCACAGACGGCCCTTGATTTACAACTGTTATTGTATAGCTTAAGGCTTGCCCGGGAACAGCAGTCTGGTTATTGCTTCTCTTTACGACTGCAATGTCTGCGTCCTCAATGTCCGCATCCTCAGGAATTTCTTCAATCAGAAGAGGCACCGGATTAGAATCTTCTGAAAAAGTAAGCGGTATACCGTCCTCCACAGGGGTGTAAGCATAATTCATAGTTGCTGTATCAGCCTGAGTACCATGAGAAAACACTCCAAGCGTTCCGTTATTAACATCTGTAATAAGATTTATATTAGATAAAGCTGTACACGTATCTAATATATTTTCTATAGGTGATGGCACTCTCCCTGTCGTACCATAAGCCTCTACAATCCTATAATTACCATCCGGTACATTGTTAAATGCATAATTACCCGCAGTATCAGTAAGAACTACAGGCCTAATACTGGTTTTTATATTTTGTAACACAACAGGTATATAAGATATTCCAGAATCTCCAGCATCAATAGCAGCACTTCTATTTTTATCAGATACCAGTTGTCCTGATGCAGTCGCCATAATATAATTCCTCTATTCAATTTATATAATAATTTATATAATAACAATATTCTTCCAAGCTTTATAATGTGCTATTTCACTATGATGCTCTATGTAATAACTATTATAAACGATATAACGAAATAGAGGGCAGTAATGACGTTAAACAGAAAGATAGCTTAAACAGCAATTTTGATAATAAAAAACCGACAATTAAGCCAATTTTTTACTTAACCTGTATTTAAGATTTTTTACTTATTTTCCGGTATTTGAGGGCATAAAAAAACCCTGGAAACCCAAGGTTTCCGGGGTTTAAATATACGATTAAGCAACTTTGGATTTTGCCAGCTCTGCTAACTTTGCGAAGCCGTCTGCATCATTTACTGCCATATCAGCCAGAACTTTTCTGTTTAAATCAACTCCAGCTAACTTTAAGCCGTGCATAAATACGCTGTAAGATACTCCGTTAATACGTGCTGCAGCATTGATACGGGCAATCCATAACTGTCTGAACTGTCTCTTTCTCTCTTTTCTGCCTGCATAGGAGCTGGTTAAAGCTCTCATGACTGACTGCTTTGCAACTCTATACTGTTTGGAACGGGCGCCTCTGTAGCCTTTAGCCATCTTTAAAACTCTATTATGTTTTTTCTTAGCGTTCATACCGCCTTTAATTCTTGCCATCAGTTTTTCCTCCTTCTTAACTTAAAATCCTATAAATATGGTAAAATCTTCTTCATTACTTTTGCATTGGTTGCATCGGTAACGATATCTTTTCTAAGGTTTCTTTTTCTCTTAGTTGATTTCTTAGTTAAGATGTGAGATTTGTAAGCTTTATTTCTTACAAGCTTTCCTGTTCCTGTAACTTTGAAACGTTTTGCAGCTGATTTGCTTGTTTTTAATTTCGGCATTGTATTTTCCTCCTTGATAATGTTCTATTAGCGTTTTGCAGTCAAAAACATGACCATGCTTCTTCCTTCCACTTTGGACGGCTTGTCAATGGTCGCAATATCAGCTAATTTCTCAGCGAAATCATCCAGAATATATTTTGACTTTGACATATGCGCCATCTCACGACCTCTGAAACGTAAGGTTACCTTTACTTTATCTCCTTTTTCGAGGAACTTCCTTGCGGCGCCCATCTTTGTGTTCAAATCATTAGTGTCAATGTTCGGAGATAAACGAACTTCTTTTATTTCGATTACCTTCTGTTTCTTTTTAGCTTCTTTTTCTTTTCTTGCAAGCTCATAACGATATTTACCATAATCGATGATCTTGCAAACCGGTGGTTTTGCAGTCGGAGCAATTTTTACCAAGTCGAGCTCAGCTTCCTTTGCCATCTGTAAAGCGTCTTTGGTGGCCATAATTCCTAACTTCTCTCCGTTTTCACCAATCAACAGAACTTCCTTATCCCTGATCTGTTCATTAATCATTAAATCGCTAATTGTCGTGCACCTCCATCATATAGTGTGTGTATTGGTCGGAATTCACATTGCTGCCCGAAGGCATAAAAAAAGTAGATAGACAAACGCTACCCACCATCAAAGTCTCTACACAGTTTACCTATGTATCAAAGGCTATGAACCAGGGTCACTTACTCGTGCCATGGTGAGGCGGATACCTACTTTCCTGTCTGTTGTTTCCACAACTTAAATTATATTACTATATTTTTTTCCATTTGTCAATACTTTTTCTTCTAAATAACTTCTGTCGCGTACAAAAAGGCCTCACAGTCCATTCTTGTACGCGACGGAAGATAAAGAAAAAAACAAATATTTATGAAAGCAGCTCTTTCACCCAGACCAGCATTTCCCCCGGCTTCCGGTTATTCCAATAGCAATAGGGAACGGCCATAAGGTCTACATCCTGAAATTCCACAGCCTTTTCCTTATAGAGTACGCTTTCGCTCCAGCCGTCTTCCTTTATCTTCTTTCCTTTCAGACGCAGGGTCACCGTTCCTCCCAGAAGAGCTTCCTCATAGCATTCTTCTATATGATTATTTCTTGTATCGACATAAACAGATGCCAGATTCTCCCCATTATCCACCTCTTCCAGACAGTAAATCAGAGGTCCCTTTTTCATGGCTGTTTTTCCGGAATCCGCACGCGCCTTTGGATTGGCATGAATAAAAAACGGTTTCATATCAAAGGTGATTTCAATTACTTCTTCTTTAAAGGAGCCATTTATTTTAGCATATCCATTTTCCACCCAAAGCTCCTCAACCGGCACTCCGTTTCTGGTGATACGGAAATTCTCCCCATAATCCGGCATGCGGAATGCCATAGAAGCTTCCACCCTTTCGCTGCCTGAAAGCGTCAGCCGTACCTCTCCTTTCCAGGGACTTCTGCTCTCCATTTTCATGGTGAAAGATACGCCTTTCAGCACCGCTTCTGCTTCATTGGAAACGTATAAGTTCACATACCAGGTGTCCTCTTCCAGGAAATAAAGATACTGTCCCAAAGAAGCCAGAGTTCTGGCTATATTTGGCGGACAGCAGGCAACGCCGAACCATTTCTGGCGTATGGGCTTTACATGTTCCTTTGAGGTTCTGTCCATGCAGTTATCCGGCCACACTTCCAGGGGATTTACGTAAAAGAAGCTTTTTCCATCCATGGCAATGCCCGACAGGACCGTGTTATAAAGTGCAAGCTCCACCGCATCCATATAACCCGCGTCCTTTTTTATATCTGCCATCCGCTTTCCAAACAGCGCCAGGCCGATGGAGGCACAGGTTTCCGAATAATTGCTGTCGTTTGGCAGGTCATAATCTGTGGTAAACCGTTCCAGTATTCCGGAAGATCCTACGCTTCCTGTCACATACATTCTCCTATGAACCATATCAGCCCACAGCGTTTCACAGGCGTCAAGCAGGGATTCATCTCCATATTCATAAGCCAAATCAGCCATAGCACAGTACATATAATTGGCCCGCACAGCATGCCCTTCCGCTGTCTTCTGATCCCGCACCGGCATATGGGACTGGGAATATCTGGTATCGTAATGGTCGAATTCCGGGAAAATATGCTTGAATCCTTCCTCTTTCTCTTCCTTTAAGAAATAATTTTCTCCCACTCCCCGCGCATCGATAAAGTATTTGGCAGTTTCCAGATACCGGCGGTTTCCTGTGACCCGGTAAAGCTTGATTAAGGCCAGCTCAATTTCCTGATGGCCCGGATAGCCGTGGATCTGCCCCTCTTCTGCACCGAAAGTGTTGCAGATTAAGTCTGCAAATTTAGAAACGATGTTTAAAAACTCTTCTTTTCCGGTTGCTTCATAATAAGCCACCGCGGCTTCAATCATATGGCCCGCTGTATAAAGCTCATGGCCTTCCATCAGATTGGTGAACCGGCGGCCCGGCTCCTCTATGGTAAAATACGTATTTAAATAACCGTCCTTCTGCTGCGCCCTGCCGATCAGGGCGATTGTCTCATCCGCCTGTTTTTCCAGCGCTTCATCCCGTCCCATGGACAGGACGAACCCTACGGCCTCCAGCCATTTTGCCACATCCGTGTCCTGGAATACAGCGCCTTTAAAATTTCCCGTTTTCTCACCGGCTGCAATTTTAAAGTTTTCGATGCAGTGGCTGGTTTCCACATCCTTCCGCCTGTCGTTTAACACCTCCCACTGATATGGGAGGATCGCCTCTTTTACCAGGCTGATATATTTATTCCAAAATGCGTCCTGAATCTTAATCTTATTTAAGGGAACTGCTGAGTTTGCAGTTTTTTTCATATTTATACCGCATTCCTTTCCTTTTATTTTACCACATTCTTCATCCTTTTGCCACGGTATCCGCAGCTTAAGCCTTTACGGCGCCGTTGGTCAGGCCGCTGACAATATACTTCTGCATAAAGATGAATATAATTACCACCGGCATAATTGTAATGATTCCGAATGCCATGGTGGAATTCCACAGGGTCTGGTACTGCTGGACGTAATTGTAAATGCTGGAGGTAATTGGCCGGAGCTTCGGATTTGTCATGAATGTCAGGCCGTAAATTAAATCTCCCCAAGCGTATACAAAGGAAAATACGGCTGCAACCACCACTCCCGGCTTTGCAATCGGCAGCATGATCTTAACAAAGGAGCTGATATTTCCGCATCCGTCTATCCTTGCCGCATCATCCAGCTCCTTGGGAATAGAGAGAAAATACGTTCTCAAAATAATAACGGAAAAGGGTATTCCAAGGGTGGCATCGGCAAGGATGGGAGAAAGATAGTTGTTGAGCAGGCTTAATTTCGAAAACATAATGTATAAAGACGTCAGAACCAGCGTAGCCGGCAGCATCTGGGTAATCAAAAACAGGAGAATGATCATCTTTTTTGCCTTGAAGCGGAACCTGGCCAGGCCGTAGGCTGCCGGGATGGAAAGCACGGTGGCGATCACAGTAGCCCCCGCCGATATAATCAGGCTGTTTTTAAAGCCCTGGAGCGTGTCGCTGGAAGCCGAAAGCTGCTTCTGGAACGCTTCCAGCGTTAAATTTCTGGGCCATAGAGGGGTGGGAATCTCAAAGATTTCCACCTGGCTTTTCAGCGCTGTCACAAGCATCCAGTACAGCGGGAAAATAAAAATCAAAAAGATCAAGGCGCCGGTAACCAGCAGAATTGCTTTTTTTCTCATTTCATGCTTCATATTACATCACCTCGTCATCGCTGATTGTCCGCAGGTAGAAAAAGCCTACAAACAAAAGAATTAAAAACAGTATATTGGCGGATGCCGCCCCTCTGCTGAACTGAAATTCCTCAAAGGACAGCCGGTACGCATAGGTGGAAACGAGCTCCGTAGAATTGATGGGGCCGCCCTTTGTCATCACCCATACAAGATCAAACACCTTAAAGGTATAGACAAAACCAAGGGTCAGAACAGACATAATGGCCGGTTTTATCATGGGGATGGTGATATGGATCAGCTTCTGCAGCTTATTTGCACCGTCTAAAGAGGCGCTCTCATATATTTCTTCGGGAACCGTAGTGAGCCCGGTCAAGATCAGCATCATATTAAATGGAATTCCGATCCAGATATTGGCGGTTATAATCGCGGCCATGGCCGTGTTTCCGTTTAAAAGCCATTCCACAGGCTGTTTGATCAAATGGGCGGACATAAGAAACTGGTTGATAATTCCTCCGTTTAACTGAAACATGAATTTAAACAAAAGGCCTGCCACTGTCACAGGCAGCAGCCAGGAAATCATGGTCACACCTCTGAAAAAGGAACTTCCGGGAAACTTCTGATTAAACAGCAGCGCCAGCCCGAATCCGATGATGAACTGGAAAAAAATAGAGCCCATGGTAAATATCAGGGTATTGAGTATGGATTTCGATAAAATAGAGTTGGCATCCGTAAACAATTCCCTATAATTTTGAAGTCCTACAAATGCCTGGGCGTCCGGCTTGGCAAAGGTGTATACATCCACATTTTTCAGACTGAGAATCAGGTTCTGAATCATGGGATATCCGATAAACACCATCATATAAATCAGCGCCGGCAAAGAAAAAAGAAGTCCCAGTGAAGTTTCCGACACCTTACTGCCTTTCCATTTCATGTTGCTTTTCTCCTTTCACAAACAGGGTTGTCATGAACATGGCAACCCTGTAATCTGTGTTATTTTACGGCGTCAACAGCTGCCTGGGTATCGCCTGCTGCCTGCTCCGGTGTTTTTGCCAGGGTCATGACCTCCTGGAATCCTGTCTGGATCGCAGAGGAGTATGACGGCCAGGATGGAGACGGTCCTCTCGGAATAGAGGTTTCCAGCTGGGTGATAAATGATGCCTGAATCGGGTCCTCTGTCCAGTAAGCATCCTTCGCTGCCTCTGTCTTTGGAGGGAATGAGCCGTACTGCTTCATTGCTGCCACCATAACAGGGGTCTGGTCATAATACTTTAAGAATGCCACGGCTCCGGCGGTATCGGCTTTTTCTACCACGCCGATATTTTCACCGCCCAGAATAGAGGTTGCCTGACCGGAATTCTTATCAAACTTAGGAAGCACCGTAACTCCATACTTTAAATTAGGAGCATCCTTTGCAATTCCGGGTATCTGCCATGGGCCATTCTGCTGCATGGCGATATTGCCTGCCATGAAATTGTTATTTACGTCGGACTGGGTCCAGTTCACGCTCTCTTTTGTCCAGCTTCCTTCCTTAATCATATCCTGCATCAGCTGGTAGGCTTCCACTCCGCCCTTAATGTCCTTATAGGTTCCTCCGGCGGTATAGAGCCACTGAAGACACTGGAAGGTTCCTTCATCGGTTCCTACTGCCGCATTGCCAAAGCCGGTCACCCCATCCTTTGTAAGGGCTTTCGCCATGGTCCTGAAATCCTCCCACGTGGTGTTCTCATCAGGGTAAGCGATTCCGGCGGCATCGAATACATACAGGGGCCTATGGATTCCACCATGTTAAACGGAAAGCATTACGGCATCCCCTTTGCCACAAACTGTACGGCTCTTTTCTACAACAAGGACTTATTCATCCCATTTGATATCCGCGTCGGAGATATCGGCCATTAAGCCCAATTCAATAAAGGAAGCCATTCCGCAGCCATCCATGATGACCATATCCGGCAGTTCTCCGGATGCGATTCCAAGGGTGAGCTGTTTCTCATAATCGGAAAAGGGCACATAGACATGGCTGGCTGTAAACTGGTCCTGAGAGGAATTAAACCCGTCAATTAAGCTCTGCATCATCTCTTTCTGGGCATCTGTCTCAAAGTAATCCCAGATCACAACCTCTTTCTTTTCTCCGGAAGCCGCCGTACTTTCTTTGGCCGATGTTTCACTGCCTCCTGCCGTGGTCTCCGCTGTGGTTCCGGGCGCTGCTGTGGTCTGTCCCCCGCCGGAGCTTCCGCAGCCGCTAAGAGCGGTGCATGTAAGAGCCGCTGCTGCAGCCAGTGCCATCATGTTTTTTCTCATAAAAAATATCCTCCTTTAATCATTTAGAATTTGTTTCTTCTGTAAATGATTATAAAAGAGGATATTCATTCCGAGAACTCTAATAAATTAAGCTTGGTGGACTATCTTTAACTAATTTTCTTTCATACTTTCTGAAAGTTCCGCCGCCGCTTCCTCTGGTGATTTTTCATTCATAATCACCTGATAGGTCAGACGGGAGGCGGAAGAGGAAACCGCTTTCCAGTTTGCAAAGCCCACTCTTGATACACATGTGCTCATTTGCGCCGCAAACACCCGGTAATCCGGATCCTGTCCCATGTTTTTTTCCGTAAGGGCAGTTCTGGGAGGAAAGGTATTGGACTGGAGCGCAGTCTCCATCATAATGCTGTCCTGGCTGTAAAACTTCAGAAAAGCCATGGCTCCTTCCGTATTCTTTCCCTTCACCACGCCCAGATTCTCGCCGCCCATAACGGTCCGCCCGGATGCCTCTCCGGGAAAGGAAGTGATTCCATATGGAACGCCTGCTTCCTTTAAAATGGACAGCACCCACGGCCCATTTTCCATCATCGCCACTTCTCCTGCCGCGAACTTTCTTGCCAGATCCGTCTGGGACCAGTTGACACAGTTGGCATCCATGGCTCCGCTTTCCACCAGACCGTGAATCAGTTCAAAGGCCCGCTCCGTCTTTTCACCGCCGATCTCATCCACCCTTTCTCCTGAGGAGAGAATCCAGGAAACCATCTGAAAGGCGGACTGCTCTCCCTCAATGGCGGACATGGCAAATCCATAGGTGTTTTTCTTTGTCAGCTTCCGGGCCGCCTCAGAAAACTCTTCCCAGGTTTTTGGAGGGGTAAGGCCTGCTTCCGCAAGCATGTCTTTATTATAGAAAAGGGCCAGATTGTTGCAGGAAAAGGGATATCCGTAAATCCTATCTCTATATTCTACGGACTTCCATACCTCCGGATAATAATCCTTTTTATCCGCCCATTGCCGGATATCCTCCGTAATGTCTTCAAACAGCCCTAAATCCACGTAATTTTTCATGTCCGGGTTATCGATCAATACCATATCCGGCAGATCCTTTCCGGTAAAGCCGATGGCAAGGCGCTTTGAAAATTCAGTCATGGGCACATATTTCCATTCCGCCTTATACCGGCTTTGGGAGGAATTGAAATCAGAAACCAGCTTATCCAGAGCTTTCCTCTGCCCATCCACCTCATAATAAGACCACAAAAGCAAAGGCTCCCGGCTGGCTTTATCCGACGGCCCGGCTTCCCCGGAGCTGCATCCGGTCAGTATCGCCGCCAAAATCACAACAAGCAGCAAAGCTTTTTTTTCCATTTTCCTTCTCCTTTCCCGGCTGCCTCATCAAGATCTGCTTCGGAACTCTCCCGGTGATATTCCCGTAACCTCTTTAAATACCCGGATGAAATACTTGGAGTCATGATACCCCACTGCCTGTGCTACCTCATAAATCCTTAAATCCGTTCCCTTTAACAGCCGCTTTGCATGGCTGATGCGGAAATTCTTTAAAAATACGGAAAAATTCACTTCCATTTCCTTATTGAACAGGGTGCTTAAATATTCAGGAGTGATTTCCAGACTGTCCGCCGCCGCTTCCAGGCTGATCCCTTCCTGATAATGCTCCCGTATGAAGTTAATGGCTCTCTTAATGGTATAATTTCCGATATCCTCTCTCTTCTCCCCGCCGGATTCTAAAATTTCCAGCACATTTTCCAAAAGCCCTTCCAGCTCCTGAGGCACTCTTACCTCTGCCGTCTGCTTTAACAGGTAAAGATTTTGAAGACGGCGGTACACCCCTGTGTCAATCTCCTGAAAAAGGTTGATGATATAGGTAAATAACTTCATATATCCGTACCGGACATCCTGGGGTGAAAACAGGTGCTCCTTCATGTAGGCAGAAAATTCTCTCAGACACTTGCCTACCCCTGCTGTCTTTCCGGAGCACAAAAGGGTCTTTAAATTCTGCTCAAGCTTTACGGGATAGACAAAGCTTTCCGGAAGGAACTCATCGGAAAATTCTTTTGTCAGAAGCCTTTCACCGCCAAGAACAAGGCTTAAGGCAAGGGAGTCATGGACCTCCTCTATCTTTGCAGGCAGATTAAAAATGTCCTCAAATTCCGCCATCGCCCATGCCGCCTGTTCTTTCTGTTTTTTATAGGGCTCCAGAATCCAGCTGTTAAACCGGGCTGTGACAGGACTTAAATCTCTCATTCCTGCCGCCAATATCAGGAGTTCCTGCTGCTTATCCGCACAGGCCATGGTAAACCGTATGTCCTCAAAGCTCTGGCTCAGCCGGTCCATGACGGTTTTAAACTGTTTCTCATACAGCGCAGGCGCAGCCCCTATATAACCGATATAAAGCTGGTAAAACTCCGGTTTGTCCTGCTCCGGCAGCAGCTTGAGCTTTTGCAGAGCCGCTTCTCCTTTTTCTGCTCTTCCCATGTAAATATCCAAAAGAGTGCCTGACAGCCCCGTATGGCTCCGGTCCTCCTCCGTCAGCTTTTGATCCAGCCGCTCCAGCAATTCCTTTACATCCTCAACGCTTACGGGCTTTAATAAATAATCATTCACCCCAAGGGCCATGGCCTGTCTGGCATAGTCAAACTCCGCATAGCCGCTTAAAATAACCGCATGAAAGGGAATTCCCTTTTCATGCAATGCTTTCAGCATCTCCGGGCCGTCCATTTCCGGCATGCGGATATCGGTGATAATTAAATCCGGCCTGTACTTAAAGAACAGCTCCAGCCCTTCTTTTCCGCTTTTCGCCTCCCCAATCACCTTATGTCCTGTCACATCCTCAATCAGCCTGCCCATGGCTGTGCGGATTTTTACCTCGTCCTCAACAATGATAATCCTCATTGATCCCCTCCTGACAGACCGGAATTTTTAACGTAACTACAGTCCCCATTCTTTCCATACTGTTCACATTCCATTCCGCGTTGTCTCCATAATACATCATCATTCTGGAAAATGCATTGTAAAGCCCTATGCTCTTTCCGTCATCCGCGGCAGCCTTTTTTCTGTCGTTAAAGGCTGCCGCCATTTCCTTGGGCATCCCTTTCCCATTGTCTTCTATGATGATGCAGATGCGGTCACTGGAAAGTTCATTCATCATATGGACCTCTAACAGGCCGCCGTATTCCATTTCACCCACTCCGTGAATGATTGCATTTTCTACAAAAGGCTGCAAAAGCAGCTTGTAAATCCGTTTATCCGACAAACCGGGTTCCATATGGATTCTGTATTCAAATCCATCGTTAAACCGTTTTTTCTGCAGGCTGATGTACTTGTCCAGCCAATCGGCGATTTCCTTCATGGATGCCATCTGGTTGCTCTTATTGATGCTGTAGCGCAAAATATATCCCAGGTTTCTCAGCATGGTGCTGATTTCATATTCGCCGCTCTCTATGGCCATCCAATTAATGGAATCCAGGGTATTGTACAGGAAATGAGGATTGATCTGGGCTTCCAGGGCGCGTATTTCCGCATTTTTCTTCCTTTCATCCGCTTCTGTAACCTCTTTTACGAGGCGTTTCACCTCCGAGGACATCTCATTGAAGTTCTCCGCCATCTGCCCGATCTCATCCCGGCTTTCCACAGGAACCATGGCATCTAAATTTCCCTGCTTCACCTGCTCCATGCCGGCGACGACGCTCCTCACCTCCCGGGTCATCTTTTTAACCATATACACAGCCAGAAGCGCAGAAAACAGGATGGCTGCAAATCCGAGGAGAAGAAAGGACCGTTGGGAGTTTTTCATATCCTTTACAAGATATTCCTGATCGTAGGCGTAGTAGAAATTCCAGCCTGTTTTGGGATCGCTGTAGGTGTTCAGCAGCATCTTCTTCCCTTTCATCATGCCGCTTAATTGAATCAGGCGGCTGGCGTCCACATCGGAAGCCAGGACCACCCCCATAAACATTTTCTCGGGAAACGATATGACCCGTCCCTGTTTATCCAGGATGAATACCATGCCGTGACGGTCTTCCTCTCCTTTCTCCTTTTCCGGCATGCAGATCTGATTCAGAACATCCGCATCAATGGTCATAACCGCTGTTCCAAGAGTCCCCTTTTCCAAGTGGTTTAAATCGAAGAGACGCTTTGAGATATGAAAAAGGTAGGTATCTTTCCCATGGTCATCCATCTTCATGGTAGGGGTTACCACCATATTGGGCTGGTCCACGGCCTCCAGATAAGGCCTGGAATTGCGCATGTCCCCGAATCCGCTCCAGATAGTATTGAGAAGGGAGTCTGTGCTTTCATCGTAGGTAATAGAATTGCCGTCCGCACACACAATGCTGATACTGCGGATATCCTGGCTGGAAAGCCCGTATTGCTTTAAACGGCTGCTTATCTTATTATAGGCTGCCGCCTTTCCCACTGTCTTTTCTCCCATCAGCTCCGTGATGTTCTCACTGATGGTCTCATCCACGTATATCTGATACAGGATATTGGCATATAAATCAAGAGTCAGGCTTGCGCGCTCGGCAGTCTGCTGTAGGGTGGCGGAGCTCAGCTCTTTCATTTTCGTGGTCATGAATTTCTGATTTAAGCCATAGGAAACCGACTGGATAAAAATCAGGGGGACAATGGTCCCGGCACAGAATATAAAAGCCAGTTTTTCCCCTACCCGCCAGTCGTTGAAATGCTTTATGATGTTTATTTTCAGGATTTGTTTATTTATGCTCAAATTCATCAAATTCATGGCTCCTGGAGGTTTATGATAAAAAATTCCCTCTTTTTTGAATAAGTATATCATGTTTCCGGTCTTTTGGAACTCTTTTTTATCACTTCCTTAAATCAGTCCGATACAAGAAAAAAGAGAGACTGATATCAATTGGAGCCTTACTAACAGTAAGAACACCAATGATACCGCCTCTCAACCTTTTTACCGTCTGCTCTTCTCTTGAAGCAGGGACTTTAAGAAACCATCAGCCGGAATACCGACTCATAAATTTTATTGGCAATATAGGCATTATTCATCGTATACAAATGAATTCCATCCACTCCATGAGCCGCCAGATCCACAATCTGGTCCACTGCATAAGCAATTCCCGCATCCCGCATTGCAGCCGGATCATCTCCATACCGGTCCATCATGGAGATAAACTTTTTAGGCAGCTTCACGCCGCAGAGGGAAACCATCCGTTCAATCTGCTTTTTATTGACAACAGGCATGATTCCCGCTTCTACCGGGACATGGATTCCTGCCAGAGCCATTCTTTCTCTGAAACGGTAAAAATACTCATTGTCGAAAAACAGCTGGGTGATCAGCTGGCTCACTCCGGCATCCACCTTATCTTTCAGATAATGGATATCATTTACCAGACCGTCGGACTCCTGATGGCCTTCGGGATAGCATGCGCCGATGATATTGAAATCACCATGAGCCTTAATGAATTTCACCAAATCCGTTGCATACCGGAAATCCCCCGCCGGCTCCACTCCGGGAACCCGGTCTCCTCTTAAAGCCAGTATATTTTCAATCCTCTGTTCCTTAAGCTGTTCCAGAATGAGGAGCACATCTTCCTTTGTCAGATTTAAGCAGGGCATATGGGCCACGCTTTCAATTCCGTACCGTTGTTTAATGGATGAGGCAATATTAATTGTGGCGCAGCTGTTTGCGCTTCCTCCTGCCCCATATGTAACGCTGATGAAATCAGGCGTAATTCCCTTTAATTCATCCAGGGTCTGATAAATCGTGTCAATTGGAGTTGTCCTTTTGGGCGGGAATACTTCCAGGGATAATACGGTCTTATGTTTAAATAATTCTGCTGTTTTCATGATTTTATCCTCTTTCTCACCGCAGCTGCCGCCTGTACGAGATTTTTAAGGCTGGGCCCGGTTTCCTCCTCTCCTCTTGTTTTTAGGCCGCAGTCGGGGTTCACCCACAACTTATCTGCCGGAATTTTTAAAAGCATCTTCTCCAAGACGCTTACCAGCTCTTCCGGAGAGGGAATTCTGGGGGAATGGATGTCATACACGCCAGGTCCTACCTCAGTCCGAAACCCGCATCGGTTTAAATCATCCAGAATGGTTAAATCCGCCCGGGATGCTTCAAAGGTGATCACATCCGCATCCATGTCATCAATTTCCTTTATGATATCCCCGAATTCACTGTAGCACATATGGGTATGAATCTGGGTTTCCGGCTTAACGCCGCTGTGAACCAGACGGAACGCAGGAATGGCCCAGTCTAAATAATCCTCATGCCAGTCCTGACGCCTTAAGGGAAGCTTCTCTCTTAAGGCTGCTTCATCGATCTGAATGATTCTGATTCCATTGGCCTCTAAATCCAACACCTCTTCCCGTATGGCCAGGCCGATCTGGAACGCGCAGTCCTGAAGGGAAATATCTTCTCTGGGAAATGACCAGTTTAAGATGGTGACAGGCCCTGTCAGCATTCCTTTCATGGGCTTTTTTGTAAGGCTTTGGGCATATACGGAATATTCAACCGTCATGGGACGTCTGCGGGATATGTCTCCCCAGATGACCGGCGGCTTCACGCATCTGGTTCCGTAGGACTGGACCCAGGCATTTTCCGTGAACAGGAAGCCGTCCAGGCATTCGCCAAAGTATTCCACCATGTCATTCCGTTCATATTCGCCGTGGACCAGCACATCCAGGCCGGTTTCCTCCTGAAGTCTCACACACTCTGCGATCTTTTCTAAGTTGAATTCCTTGTACCGGGCTTCGTCGATTCTGCCCTTTTTGAAAGCGGAACGGTTTGCCCTTACATCCTTTGTCTGGGGGAAGGAACCAATGGTGGTGGTGGGAAGCAGCGGCAGGCCAAACTCCTGCTTTTGCAGCTTTTCTCTCTCCGCAAAATCCGGCAGACGGATAAAATCTTCTTTCCGTAAGCCTGCCGCCCTGCTCCGGATCACCGGATTAATACCGCCTCTCTGCTCCAGGAACAGGTTTTCATTTTTCAGATACGTTTCATGAAGAGCCGGTTTCTCCGATAAAAGAATGGCTTTTAAATCCGACAGTTCTGACAGCTTTTCTTCTGCAAATGCGAAATAGGCTTTATGCTGTTCCGTCAATTTTGTTTCGCTTTTTAAGGTACACGGAACATGAAGCAAGGAACAGGAGGTGCCAAGAACAATCTTCTTTGCAGTTTTCTGAATCCGCTGAATTAGATACAGGGTCTTTGCATAATTATTTTTCCAGATGTTTTTTCCGTTCACCACACCGGCAAACAGCAGCTTATCTTCCGGGAATCCCAGGCTTTCAAGAAGTCTGAGGGATTGCTTCCCCTCTATAAAGTCAATTCCGATGCCGTCAAAGGGAAGAGACAGCAATTCCTTATAGCAGTCCCGGACATCGCCGAAGTAGGTCTGTACCAGCACTTTCAGCTCTCCCTTGCCGCTTAGAATTCCATGATACAATTCTTCAAAAAGCCGGATGTCTTCCTCCGTCATGTCTTTTACAGCCCCCGGTTCATCGAACTGAATCCAGCCGGCGCAAGCTGCGGTGAACTTTTCCACGATTTCCTTATATGCTGCAATGACCTCCTCTTTTATGTCCTCTGCTTTCTTCTTCCCCGTAAACCTCGCCAGCTTCAGCAGGGTAAATGCCCCTGTTATTACAGGCTTTGTATGGATTCCAAGGGCTTTGGCCTCTGCAAATTCGTCAAAGGGCTTCGTCCCTTTTAAGGAAATGTGGCAGGAATCTTCAATTTCCGGCACCATATAGTGGTAATTGGTGTTAAACCACTTCTTCATCCCCAGAGCTTTCACATCTCCTGCCTTCCCCTGGTATCCCCTTGCCATGGCAAAATAAGTGTCCAGCGGCGGCAGGTTCAGCTGCGCATATCTTTCAGGAATAATCCCCAGCATATAAGCTGTGTCAAGAAGACCGTCGTAAAAAGAGAAATCATTGCTGGGAATAAAATCAATCCCCGCCTCTTTCTGAAGTCTCCAGTTTTGGCTCCGCAGGTTCCGGGCTGTGTTTTCCAGCTCTGCGGTTGATATTTCCCTTTTAAAGTAACGCTCTGAGGCGAACTTTAATTCCCTTGATTCTCCGATTCTTGGATATCCGATGACTGATGTCCTCATACGTTTCCATTTCCTTCCGTTTGCTGATATGGCTGATTTCTGATTGCTGTTATCATATCACAAACCGGAGGCTACGCATAATTTCCAGTTTTTATGGTTTCCCATAGTTTTAAACTATAGTCCTGAGTTTTAACAGCTTTTCATTCCGAAATTTCTTATAACATGGGAATCCGTTATTTTAATCTGCCATATTCCTCATCTGTAACCGGCTCCACCCATTCATTTGACGAGCCTTCTGCCGGAACCTCAATGGCAATATGGGAGAACCAGCTGTCTGCCGCCGCACCGTGCCAGTGCTTTACCTCCGGTTTGATATTCACCACATCTCCCGGATGCAGCTTCCTGGCCTCTTTTCCCCATTCCTGGTAATAGCCCCTGCCGCCGGTGCAAAGCAGAATCTGGCCGCCTTTATGGTGAATGTGCCACCAGTTGCGGCAGCCGGGTTCAAAGCTGACATGAGCGGCGGAAACGCCCTGGGTTGTCAGTATTTTCAAATAGCTTTGTCCTGTAAAATACTTGGCAAAAGCATTATTCGGCTCACCCACCGGGAAAATTGCACTATCACCGATTTCATGAGCCGCCGGATTTTCCTCTGAGCTCTCCTCCGTCCAGATGTCTTTTGCCACACGGAAAGCAGCCCATGCTTTGGGCCAGCCGCTGTAAAAGGCAAGCTGGGTGAGAATCTCGGCAATTTCCACCTTTGTAATGCCGTTTTCCTTTGCTTTCTGCAGATGGAAAGCGAAAGAAGAATCGAAAATCCCGCCGGTCATCAGTGCCGTTACAGTAATCATGCTGCGGTCTCTCGGGGAAAGCTGGTTCTCCCGTGACCACACCTCTCCAAATAATACGTCGTCATTTAATTCAGCAAACTTGGGAGCAAAATCGCCCAGAGCTTCCTTGCCTGCCGTCACCTTTTGAAATGCCATAATGCAGTTCCTCCTTTTTCCGTTAAAGTGCTTTCCCAAACTCATAGGATTCCCGGAGAGCGGGATTCCCCTTAATCTCCCCTGTGTCTGTTACGCCTACCCCTCGCACAATACCTTTCAGTCTGACTTTTTCAAAGCAATCAATCCAGCCGGTAAGCCCCTTGACCGTACCATCCATTGCGCTTTCTTCGCCCTCTGCCGCAGCCGCCAGCAGATAGATGTCCCGGAACGCATAGTCAGAGGGGAACAGGGGATTGGAACGGTCCAGCATGGTTTTCATCTGTCCGCTCATTTCATAAAAATAAATCGGTGTGGCAAAAGCGATGACCTGAGCGGTCAGCATTTTCTGTGCAATATCATCGGCATCGTCATGGATAACACACCGCTTTGTCTTTTGGCAGACGAGGCAGCCTGTACAGAAGCCAATGGTTTTATCACGCAGAGAAACTGTCTCTACGCTGTGCCCTGCCTCCTGGGCGCCTTTTGCAAATTCCATGAAATCCGATGCGACGCCCGCATCTTTTAAATTTTGAATGAGGAATTTTATCATCCTCTTTTTTTCTTTTTTATTATATGGCTGAACAGGAACAATATCAAATACTTATAAAGAATGAATTCCCATAGTTTACAGGAATGCCAAAGAGAAATATAATGGTATTAATGAAAATGAAAGGAGGAATGGATGATGGAATTTCGGATTTTACGTTATTTTCTGGCAGTGGCAAGAGAAGAAAGCATTACAGGCGCAGCAAAGCTGCTGAATGTCACGCAGCCCACTCTTTCTAAGCAGTTGATGGAACTGGAAGAAGAACTGGGCAAAAAGCTGTTTATACGCGGGAACCGGAAAATTACGCTCACAGAAGAAGGAATGCTGCTTCGCAAGAGGGCGCAGGAAATTACAGATCTGGTGGATAAGACCGAATCAGAAATAAGCAATACGGATGAAATAATCAGCGGGGATATCTATATCGGCGGCGGAGAGACAGACGCCATGCGCCTCGTCGCCAGGGTTGTAAAAAAACTGCAGGAAGCCCATCCCCATATCCGGTACCATCTCTACAGCGGGAATGCCGGTGATGTGACGGAACGCCTGGAAAAAGGATTGCTGGACTTTGGAATAATCATCGGATCTGCGAATCTCCAAAAATATGACCATCTTCAGCTTCCGGCAACAGATACCTGGGGCTTGCTGATGAAAAAGGACAGTCCATTGGCTGCTCTGGACAGCATCCGGTCGGAAAATCTCCGGGAAATACCGCTGCTTTGCTCCAGGCAGGCCCTTGCCGGCAATGAATTATCCGGATGGTTTGGGAGTGATGCTGAAAAACTGAATATTGTGGCAACATATAACCTGATTTATAATGCCGCCCTCATGGTAGAGGAAGGAATTGGGTACGCATTGAGCCTGGATAAGCTGGTGAACACAACCAACAACAGCCTTTGCTTTAAACCTTTAGAACCATGTCTGGAAACGCATTTGAATATTGTCTGGAAGAAGTACCAGGTATTTTCCAAGGCAGCAGAAAAATTTTTAAAAGAGCTTCAGGAGGAAATCAGCGCCGGAATATAGATCAATTGTATTTCAGGAAATAATATGATAACATATCTGTGATATATGGAATAACCAATACAGGGAAAGGGACAAGCTTATGAACATGAAACCATATGTTAGAAAAACCCATTATTACGAAACTGACCAAATGGGGATCATCCACCACGCCAATTACATTTACTGGATGGAAGAGGCACGCGTAGACTTTATGGAGCAGATGGGGTTTGGCTATGACCGGGCGGTGAGCACCGGAATTGATTTTGCACTGCTAAGCATTTCCTGTGAATATAAGTCCATGGTCCGTTTTGGAGATACTGTAAATATTCAGGTTTCCATATCAGCCTTAACCGCCAGTAAAATGACGGTCCAGTATAAAATGACGGATGCCGCCACCGGTCAATTACGAACTGTCGGCGAAAGCACCCATTGCTATTTTGACGCCAATAAGAAGCGCCCGGTTTCTTTAAAAAAGGTTCTGCCGGAATTATATGATTTATTTGCTTCTCTTTACGCATCCCAACAGGATCGATTGTAAAGATAATTATATTTCCTCCATTCTCCCATTTATCCTTTCCCGATAATCACATTTTTGGCATTGCAGCAAAGCATTTTCATGATTGTCCTTATGATATGCCCCAGACCAGCGGCAAATGCTTTGTAAGATCGGAACAACGGAAATGCCCTTGGGCGTCAGGGAATATTCCACACGGGGAGGAATTTCATCATATTGTTTTCTCTGTATAATATCATCCGCCATCAGTTCCTTTAATGTTGTGGCGAGAACCGCATCTGTAATGTCCGTCATCTCCCGCCGTAGTACGCTGTATCGTAAAACCTGCTTTTCTGCCAAAACACAGATGACACGCGGTTTCCATTTGCCGCCGAATATATTTAACCCATATTCCAGCGGGCAGCGTATATCTTTTTCTAATTTGGGTTCGTACATTTTTAACTTGTATGATGTTTATAGAAGCAAAACACCATAACTTCCTTTCTTTTTAATATCGTGGTTATAATACATTCAGATACTGTGGACTTTTGATTTTTTCCTGTAGCTTGACTACTTGACTGGAGTGTAT
>JAEZFK010000072.1 GCA_023437715.1 Bacillota bacterium
ACCAATATCGATAGATTTTGAAAATGCACCCTTAGGGAGCTCTATTAAAGTTACCCTTTTTTACCATCGATATAAAAAAGAAATCTCTTGCTAATTTATACTTGACTTTTCATAGCTGGTCTCCTTAGTAAAAGATCAGACAACTTTTTTGCATGGTAAATAATATCCAAAAGTAAAGGTGTTATTACCATCTTCTATATTTGCATACTTATCGAACGAGTAGTATTCCATTGAAATTCCGATAATCGAGTAATCGGGCACATACCCGTTTGCTCTCATTTTCTTCTCAGTTTTAGTATGAGCCCCTTTTTCAAGATGGGGAGTATTGCCTTGTATCCAACCAATTCCCATTAGACAATCAGGAATGTCACGGTAAGAATATCCGTTTGGAACAATCGCATTGGGCTTAGCAAATATCCCTGCAATATAAACATACTCTCTTGTCTGTGGATTGTACTCACCCATCCATCCAATCATATCTCCCAATGGAGATACCCGATCAGGTAAACTTTGAAGGAAATCCTTTGTTCCATCCTTTAATATCTTTTTCCACAAATCCGGAACAGGATTTTTCTTTCCGACAATTACTTCTCTGCCTATAAATCTGATTGCTTTAAAGTCTTATATTTCCAAGTGAGTTTTTACTCCTATAAAACCTCCATATATATGATGAGAAATGACAGACTAAGGAAATTTAAGTGAGCATATTATCCACAGACCCTTATTTTCCATGTTATACGTGTTTTATTTCTACTATGCACTCTATATGCCCCCCTTATCGTATCTGTAATCTATGATAACATATATCATTACTAATTGATATCTATAAACACCGCAAATAGGGAATAAAAACGAAACTGTGATGATAAACCCTTATTCGATAAAACTCAACTCTATTTACTAAAACCCACATACGGTTGCTCTTAAGAACCGGTACAGGTCTACCAGGTCAAACGCCTGATCGCCAAATTTGATTTTTCGTTGCTCATAAAATTTCCTTTCCACCCAAGCGGGCATAAATAAGTCCCGGCAAGGGACTTGAATAGCAATTATTTACTCAGATCGGGAAGAATGAAAATGATGACAGCCCCGACAGTTTAAGCCAGTTAGAAAGATTTATAGATGGTGGTTTTACTGCTGAGATGTGCCTGGGTGTGAGGGACGATATCAAATCAGTAATATGAGGCAAATAAAATCACTTGATCGATATGCAAGAGTTGGTGGTGGGGCAATAAGATTTGGTAAAGGCGGAGATTAAGCAGATTCTGTACTATCGGTATGTTGAGCGGAAGTCCTATGAAGAAGTCGGCTTAGAACTTAGCTATAACGGTTCAACTATTTAGCAAAAAATCGATAAATTTTTAAATTCTATAATGCAGCCTGAATAAGACTGAGATTTAAAAAAAAGACCACTTATAAGCAGTCTTTTTTATCACTTGGTTTATGCAGTTTGAACATTAACGGCCTGTAATCCACGATTACCTTCTGTTACATCAAATGTTACAGACTGACCATCGTCTAAAGACTTATAACCGTCCATAGCAAGACCTGAGAAATGAACGAAAATTTCATTACCCTGCTCGTCGCAGATAAAACCAAATCCCTTTTGTGCATTAAACCATTTTACTGTACCTTTTCTCATGAAAGATACCTCCTTAATTAATAAAATAATATTTGCTAAAACTAAAAATCGCATATATATGTAAATCATCAATAGAATAATGACTTACGTATACATGCGAAATCAAGACTTTATTAAAATACTTGTTTAGTATAGCACAATAGCCTGAATAAGTCAAGAAAAAAATATTAGAATAGTGTGATACATTAAAAAATGTCAAAAAAGCATAAATTGAACAGCGCGAAGCAGGAAACGTGTTCTGGAATGAATTTGATAAGACATCAGGATAATAACCCGAATTCAGTAAAAGGATTAAAAGGTAATCTAGTGATTAGATAGGTTCCGCCAATCACCAGATACCTTGTAAGAGCCTCCTCACAGGCGGTTATTTCTACTCTTTAACTAAAAACTCAGGTTTGATTTTGCGTTAAAACTGATCTTACCTGTGGGAAAAATAATAATGAAAATAGTGGTTGGTTTATATGGGAGTTGAAGTGGTCTTGACATACTAATAAGGAATGATAATGATTTACATTTAATAAATGTAAAATTTAGAATCTCTGCTCATAGATAAACGGAATAACCTCTTCACGCTTGATGTTCAACACGTAAGCGAATTCCTCGCAAAGTGTTTTTTCAGCATTCTTGAGAAAATCTTCATCGGAATTCTGTAGTTTCCTATTTTTATTTGTGTTTTTTAACTCTTGTTTGTACCAACGTAAAGTTTTTATCATTTTTACAAGTTCGGAACGGTTACCATCTGCAAGAATCTGACTGTATAATTCGCTTATGATTATCGTTATTCCAAATGTAATCTTTATCCGATATTTTCTTAACTAGAGAGAATATCTCATCGGCAGAGAGAATGGGGCGAATTTCATTTTTTCTTCCGTTACTTATAGCTGAGACGTATACTGTAGCGGCAGTTTGGTAAACAGGTTTGAGTACATAATATGGGCGGATTTTTTCATCCATGCACATATCCTGTAATCCAATAACCTTACAAATACCATGACTTCCGTATATGATGACATCACCTATGTTCATATAATATCTCACCTCTTTCTTATAAAATAAAAAATGCAGTTCACAAAACCGGACTTACGTCCTTGTAAAGCAAACCACACGTTTGATATTTATATTATAGCACACTTGTAGATGAAGTGTATACGGCAATTTTCTCTAAAACTCTCGCCCGTATAATGAGCTAATCTATTTAGAATTTCCAGGAGTACCGGGCCAAAGGGAAAACATATGAGATTAATCGATGCGGATAAATTCAAACAGGAAGCAGCAGTGCAGGCTGTCCATATGTTTTTTTCTTTCATTTAATACGGTATCTTCCACTAATAAGGAAATCTCTCTTTTGTCCACATCAATTCGAATGATATCGCCATTCTCCACCAGGGCAAGAATCCCGCCTTCGTAGGCTTCCGGTGAAACATGACCAACAAAGCATCCCCGGTTGGATCCGGAAAATCTTCCGTCTGTAATCAATGCACAGCTGTCTGATAAATTCATGCCTTCCAGGCATTTCATAGGACGATACATTTGCGGCATACCGGGACCGCCTTTGGGCCCTTCATAGCGAAGAACGATTATGGTATTTCTTTCCATCAGCCCATTTAATCTACCATATCGTAAGGAGATGCTGGATAGACCGATGCTATTTGAGGTATTTTTCTGCTTAATTCATCAAATAAAGTAAGAGGCAATTCCCCTAATTCTGCTTCTTTGTGTATCGCCTGTAAATGCATAATGGCATTGGTAGATCCGCCGATTCCCATTAAAACGGCCATTGCATTATAAATGGAGTCTTTTGTAATGACCTGACGGGCTGTTATTTTTTTTACAACCAGATCAACGATTACTTCTCCCGTGGTGTATGCAATCTGCATACGTTTGGAATAAATTGCAGGCACGGTTCCACTTCCCGGTAAACTCATTCCCATTGCTTCCGCCAAACAGCCCATTGTATTTGCAGTTCCCAGCATGGCGCAGGAACCAAGCAATACCAGTCCATCAAATTTATGAGCCCTAACCATGCATTCAACCGAAGAGGTTATCAAATCCCGGGATGGTAATATAATCCCATCATGCCCTTCTGCTATGCCGTCACATGGTGCAATGCTACCGAACACCATGGCTGTACCGCCGCTGGATTCGATACCTTTTTTCACCTGATCACACATTTCATTTATGTTATAATGGCCCGGCGTTGTATTGGTGTATGTATTGACAATGGCAATCAGTGGCTTTTCCAGAGCGGAATCCGTAAATCCCATGGACTTATACAATGCCCTTTTCAGGGCACCTCCATCTCCTTTTAAAAGCTGATTGTAGTATTCTCCACAAAGTCATTGGCTGCAACCACAGAAAGAGTGGCCCCTCCTTCTATCATTAAAGTAGTCCCTGTAATATATGCCGCTTTATCCGATGCCAAATAGACGACCGCCTGAGCGATCTCCTTTGTAGTTGCGAATTGTTTGAAAGGAAGCCGTTCTGCCGCTTCCAACCGGATATCTCCAGGCTCCCAGCCCACATCCGTATAGCCCGGAGCCACTGCAACCATGCGTATTCCTATCTGATTGGATGAAATATTAATGATTACTCCTTTCACATTCTTTTCCACCATCCTTTTTGCAGCAATCTGACTGCTGAAAAACAGTCCTTTCCAGTCAATTGCAGTCATATCATCAAGCATTTCTTCTGTTGCATCCAAAAAATATACTTCACTGCTGATTCCTGCATTGTTTACAACTAAATCTATTACATCAAATGTTTCAAAGGCAATTTGATACATTTGTTCAATGTCTTTGTGTATTATTCGAAACCCAAAGACGCAGTCCTGATTTTCGGACTGCGTCTACCGTATTTCTTATATTTTTGAATAAATAAATGGGTTCTTTTGAATACTCCAGACAGATATTAACAATGAATTAAAGATTGTCTTTGACTGTAGACAGGGAGCAGTTCATTTTATGCCTCTGCTATTTATCAATCTTTGTCATCAATATACACACTCTGCGTGCCTTGAGTGAGTAAAAATAATGTCGAAAAAGCATACTTCTTCTCAGGTGCTTTAAACTTTCGTATTAATTCTGAATATCTCCTCCAACACTCTGCCGTCACAAGGACCGAAATCAATGCCGAGAATTGCTGCAATCGTAGGAGCCATATCTACCATCTGGATTTCTCCCAATTGGTATTCTTTCTTAATACAATTTCCTGATACTACAAAGCCACATCGGTATTCTGGTTTCTCTGGTGAATACCCATGAGTTGCATACTTTCTATTCTCTTTCTCCAAGTCAGTCACAAGGGACCCGGTAAGGCTGTCATCAAAACAGTAACCAGTCTTTGCTTCCAGCATATACCCCGAAACCGGGAATGCATGAAAACGTTCCAGTTCTTCTCCGGTATAGATCTTCTCAATACCTAAGTTCTTCTCTTCTGCCGCTTTTAGAAGAATCTGTAATACACGCTGCTTCGTTTCCTCGTCATTTTCCTTTAAGTGCAAATAGGCAGACCCTCCTGCAGACTGTATATAGGCTCTCCAAAACATTTCCCCTTTTTCTTCATAAATAAGGCCTTCTTCTTTTAACAATTGATTCAGCTTCACCTTGTACCTTACATTTTTCTGCCCATGATCTCCCAGCACCAGAAAAACCGTTTCCTCAAAAATGCCTGCCTCCCGAACTGCCTCGATAATCTTACCGATTCTTTCATCCATCCGGATCAGGACCTCGTCAATCTCAGGACTGTCTGTCCCATAATGATGCTTCGCATCGTCCAGTTCAATGAAGTGCATCATCAGAAGTTCCGGTTTTTTGCTTAGAATGGTGTCTTTTCCGCACATGGCTGTAAAATCATCCAGGTAAGGCTGTTCAATTCCTTTTCTTAATTTTCCATATTTTTTCTCAAGCCCCATGCAAAAAAATGGACTTCCACTTTTTAAGATCTTGAGAGATTGATTCTCACGTCCGATTGCCTTTATCTCCGGAAGATTATAGCGAATGGAGGCCTTTCCGGTAACAGGCCACAGGATTCCTGCTGATTTCATTTCACTATTTCTTAAAGCATCATACACAGCAGGTGCCTTGATATCCTTTTTAAACCAGAACCACGCCTGTCCATCTTCATCAATGAAAGGCTGGAGAGGGTTATTATGATAGATTCCATGCTTATTCGGATAAACGCCGGTCACCATAGTTGTATGCACTACATAGGTAAGAGTCGGATAGACGCTTTTTAATTTTGTACTGAAGGCTCCGCTTTTCATTAATTGGGAAAGGTTAGGAAGCTGACTTGCCTTTTCCCAGTTATCTTCAGAAAATGCATCATAGGAGATTACTACCAAATGCTTTGCTTTTCCTTTGCTCATTTTTTCCAGCTCCGTCATCTTTCATCTTATTTTTGTTCTTTAGGAAGTGTCATAAAAATCAATAATCCAATAAAAAAAAGAGGAATAATTCCCAAAATACTCCATCTGGCATTGCCGGTAATGGCTGTTGTAAGAGACATCAGCGTTGGACCCATAATGGCTGAGAACTTACCGAATATATTATAAAATCCAAAAAACTCATTGGATTTTTCCTTGGGAATGATCTTTGCATAATAGGACCGGCTTAGCGCCTGAATCCCTCCCTGTGCAGAACCGATCATGGCTCCAAGAATGAAAATATGCCACAGGAAAGCTAAAAAAAATGCAGCAACACAGGTAATTATATAAGTAAATATTCCGATGATAATCATGGTTCTGGCAGAAAGCCTTTTCGCCAGGTTTCCATAAAAAATGGCACAGGGAAAGGCGATCAGCTGTATAATCAGTAGGATTCCCAGCAATGAGAATGTATCCAGTGCATCGTTTCCAAGGACAGCGGTGGCATAAGGAACTACCATTTTAATTATGGTATCCACACCATCAATATAGAAAAAGTATGCACCAAGGAAGTAGAATACGGTTTTATACTGCCTGATTTGTTTAAACGTTGCCGACAGTCTTTTAAAGCTGTTTCTTACCGGATGTTGCTCGGGTTCCACGTAATGAATCTGTTTTACATCTCTTATCATAGGGAATGTTAAGAGTCCCCACCATAAAGCAGTGATGATAAATCCGATCTGATATCCGATTGACTTGTCCATCCCCAAAAGAAATATGAGCACCAGGCTGATGCCAAAAGGTATGACACTGGATATATAGCCGAACGCAAAGCCAAGGGAAGAAATCCTATCCATTCTCTCATCACTGGTAACATCAACGATAAATGCATCGTAGAAAATATTGGATCCTGCAAATCCAATTGCCGATAAGATAAAAAAAAGAATTAAAAGCTGCCATTGTCCGCTGGAGGGAGGAATAAACGCCAATGACGCAGTTGCAAGGACACCCAGACAGGTAAAGAATACAAAAAACCGTTTCTTTTTATCTTTATAATCAGCAGCGGCACCTAAAACCGGACTTAAAACCGCCACTAGAATACTGGCAATGGAATTAAAATACCCCAGATCCATGCTGTATTTCACATTGTCAAACATTCCGAACATAATCGGCAGCAATGCAGTGGTAACAGCCATTGAGTAAGCCGAATTTCCGCAATCAACCAATATCCATGATTTCTCTTCTCTGCTTAACTTCATTGTTGAATTCTCCTCCCCGCCTTTATAATCCAATTATATCATAATGTTAAGCATTGTCTTGTAAAAACATTGTAAAAGAGTATTTGGCTTTCTGCTTTATTTATCACAACCTCGAATGTTGCTTTTCTCCCCTCCTCATAGTCGGTCATGTTATTCTCTCTTCCGACACAATTCGGCAACGCATTCTGTATGCCCCGCCTGCGGAAACATATCACACCCTCTGACTTTCACCACCTCATACCCCCGGTCCGCCAGATACCTCAAATCCCTGGCCAGCGTAGCCGAATCGCAGCTCACATACACCACTCTCTCCGGCGCCATTTTTACAATGGTATCCAGGCATACTTCATCGCAGCCCTTTCTGGGCGGGTCGACCACGATGACATCGGCATGTACATGATTCTTCTCATACTGTTCCGGCAGGACCTCTTCCGCCTTTCCCACAAAAAACTCCACGTTATCCATGCCATTTAACCTGGCATTTTCCCGGGCGTCGTCAATGGCCTGGGGCACAATCTCCACTCCGTACACCTTTTTTGCTTTCTGGGCTAGGAAAAGGGAAATGGTTCCGATACCGCAATAAAGATCCCATACCGTTTCACCGCCTGAAAGTCCGGCGTATTCCAGCGCCGTACCGTAAAGTTTCTCCGTCTGAACCGGATTCACCTGATAGAAAGACAGCGGGGATATGCGGTATTTCACAGCCCCTATATAATCGGTAATATATCCGGGGCCATAGAGATTTTCCACTTTATTTCCCAGTATCACATTGGTCTGCTCCCTGTTTATATTCACGGAAATGCTTGTCATCCCCGGAATCTCCAGCAGGCCTTTCACCAGCTCCTCACTGTGAGGCAGGCTGCTGCCGTTAATCACCTGGCATACCATCAGCTCCCCCGTCTTAAATCCCTTTCGGATCAGGGTATGACGGATCAGCCCCTTGTGGGCGGCTTCGTCATAAGGCCGGAGATGATGGCGCTCCATGTGGGCCTTAATCCGTTTTAAAACCTCACGGTTTTCCTCTATCCCCAAAAGGCAGTCCTCGCACCCGATAATGGAATGGGTACGCCCTGCGTAGAATCCTGTAATAATATTTCCGTCCTTATCCGTTCCCCAGGGAAACTGGGCCTTGTTCCGGTACCTCCATGGCTCGTCCATCCCCATAATCGGCAGCATGGGGACCTGGGAGAAACCGCCGATCCTGGTAATATTGTTATAAATCTTTCTTTCCTTATACCGAAGCTGTTCTTCATATGCCATGGCCTGAAGCTGACAGCCGCCGCACTGCCTTGCTACCGGGCAGCTGGGCTCTACACGGCTTTCAGAGGGCTCCAGAAGCCTTTCCAGCCTGGCAAAGCCATAGGACTTCTTGGTCTTCATCACTTTCGCTTCTACTCTGTCTCCTATAACTGTATCCTTAATAAACCAGGTAAATCCATCGGTCTTTCCGATTCCTTCTCCTGTTTCGCTTATATCTTCAATTATTACCTCTATTTTATCATTCTTCTTCCAATCAGCCATATTATCCTCCAAACTGTTTCGCCTTCAAACCAGCCGCAAAGGCCTTTCCTCTATTGTAACTTCTTTCTGTTTAAGAATCAAGAAGACCTTTCTATCCAGTCATCCCGCCCCCCGCCACATAAAAAACAGGAGCCGGGCGCATCCGGCAAGATATCTCATCTTCCTTCTCCGCCCGGCTCCCCGGAAACTTATTTGCCTTTTCCGTTGGCCTTTTCCATATGAATATTTTTACCTTTAATCTTCACATCTTTCATGGCCTTCAGCACCGCGTCGGCGCTTTCTCTCGGAACCTCGACAAATGTATATTTGTCATACATATCAATGCTTCCGACCATCTTTCCCGGCATTCCGGATTCTCCGGCAATGGCGCCCAGGATATCGCCCGGCTTCACGTTCTGGTTTTTCCCGATGTTGATGAACAGGCGGGCCATGTCTTCTCTGGAGGACTCGTATCTGCCTCCCCGGCCGCTGCCGCTGCTGCTTCTGCTGCTGCGTCCGCGGCTTCCTGATTCGTAGTGATTATCCAGCTCGTCAAGAGAGCGGGGCTCTCTCGTATCGATAACATCCTCGTTTTCCTCGCCCATCATCATTTTCAACAGGGCGGCAGCCAGATCCAGGGAGGTGTAATCCTCTTCGATCAGCTTCTTCTCAATGATGTTTACCATCTGGCTCAAATCCGTATCACCGATGGTATCGGCCACGCTTTCCAGAATTTTATCCACCTTAATGGCTGTTACGTCATTTAAGGAAGGAATGGCCTGAGGGATGATCTTGGTCTTGCAGTAGCGCTGGATGTCGCGAAGCTTATAAACTTCCTTGCCCACCACAAAGCTGAAAGCAATGCCTTCCCGGTTCGCACGGCCTGTACGTCCGATTCTGTGTACATAGTATTCGTCATCCTGGGGAAGGTCATAGTTAAATACGGCTTCCACATCGTCTACATCGATTCCTCTGGCTGCCACATCAGTTGCCACAAGGATTTCCGTCTTTCCGTTCCGGAAGCTTCCCATAACCCGGTCACGCTGGATCTGCTTTAAATCCCCGTGAAGGCCTTCCGCGAAGTATCCCCGTCCCTGAAGAGCCTGCACCAGCTCGTCCACCTGCTTTTTGGTATTGCAGAAAACAACGGAAAGCTTGGGGGCATACATGTCAAGCAGACGGCACATAACCTCTAGCTTGCTCTTTGGCTTCACTTCATAATAGTACTGGGTTACCTTGGGAACAGTCAGCTCTTTTTTTACCACCTTTACGGTCACCGGATCTTCCTGGAACTTCCTGGCGATTTCCATAATGGCCGAAGGCATGGTAGCGGAAAACATGACTGTCTGGCGCTCTTCCGGAAGCTGGCTTAAGATAGTTTCCATATCCTCTAAAAATCCCATATTTAACATTTCATCGGCTTCATCCATGACTACCGTATGAACATTGTCAAACTTTACGGTTTTCCGGCGCATATGGTCCATAACACGACCGGGAGTTCCGATGATGATCTGGGTGCCGTCCTTTAAGGAACGGATCTGTTTCACAATGTCCTGGCCTCCGTAAATAGGAAGCACCTTGACACCGTGCATATATTTTGCAAGCCTGCGGATTTCATCAGCCACCTGAATGGCAAGCTCTCTGGTTGGGCAGAGGGCTACCGCCTGAAGCTTTTTTGATTTAGGGTCGATTTTCTGTAACAGGGGAATTCCAAAGGCCGCCGTCTTTCCGGTTCCTGTCTGGGCCTGGCCGATAATATCCCGGCCTTCCATCTGGACCGGTATGGCCTGGGCCTGAATCGGAGACGCCTCTTCAAATCCCATATCTGCTACTGCCCGCAGAATTCTTTCATCTAGTTCTAACTCATCAAATCTAACTGTTTCCATAAATGATTAATTCCTTTCTCACTGGCTGCCGGGTTCCTATGTTGCCGACTGCCGCACACACACTATCGCAAACAAAACGAGAGGTATCAGGCACGTTTCAGACCTCCATCCTCTCGTTTCACACAAATGTAAACTATAGCAGATTTTCTTTTTCATGTCAAGGGTTATCGATTTATTTTTTAAGCCTCAACCTAATTTTTTTTAAACCATCCATTCTTCCTGAAATACCACACTTCCCCTGCAATCAAAACAAGGCTGATCAAAACACAGACCACATATCCATACTGCCAGTTAAGCTCCGGCATGTGCTTAAAGTTCATTCCGTACCAGCCTGCGATCAGGGTCAGGGGCATGAAAATGGTTGTCACTATAGTCAGAAAGGACAAAGCATGATTCTGCTTTATCTCCAGATGAGTCTGGTGCATTTCCCTGATCTGTCTGGCATATTCCCGCAGCTCTTTTCCATGTTCCACCAGCCGCTCCATACGCCCGGAAAATAAGTGGAACAGATTCCGGTCCTCTTCCTCCAGCATACCGTTGTAATTTTCCGTTAAGGTCTGGCTCACATTTAAAAGCTGTCCGTAATAGGACGACAGCTTTGCCAGCTCTTTTCTGGCCTTTAATATGACCGCAGGAATATCCATCCGGCCTTCCCTGCCGCTTACGACTATATCTTCAAGCCCGGCCAGCTTTTCCTCATAGGACTGCAAAAAGAGCACCTCATCACGGACCTGATATTCCAGGAATTCAAAAAGCAGGTGGGAGACGCTGGTCTTTTCAAGAATCTGGGTCCGCTCGATCTCGTGAAGCATTTTCCCTGCCTCGCCGCTGTCGTCTACAAATATGAGCTGTTTTCGGTCCATATAATAGCCAAACACAACCGGTTTTCCCAGCAGGTCCTTTTTTACGGGAATGACAAAGGTCCCTATAATGCAGTCCTTCAATAAATCCGCCTTGCAGTACTGGGCCCTTTCCAGGTTCTTTTTAAGCAGATGGTCCTGGTACCGGGTATGATATGTTTTCCAGAAATTCTCCCTGCTCATGATTTCCACAAGGGCTTCCCCCTCCCCGATCTCTTCCTCCGGACCTATGGGAACCAGTTTCTTCTTTATTTTATAGCGCATCTCCTTACCTCCTCCTAATTCCGCCCGCGTAAATTCCTGTCAAATAAAACAGACCCTTTCAGCGAAAAACCGGATTTGCAAATCCCGTTTTCACCAAAAAGGCCTTTTTATTACCCGTAGAGCTTCCGCACCATATCTGCGATCAGCGTTGCAGTCCCCGTCACTCCCAAGAGGGAGGAGTCGATCATCAGGTTTTTATGTTCCGGATCATTGGGCAGAAAGCCCGCGTATTTCTTGTGATAGATATTTCTTGCTCTGTCAACGGATGTTATCATCCTCTTTGCTTCGCTCTCCGTCATTCCGAGAGTTTCTATGCAGTTTTCCAGCCGTTTCGCATAGGGCGCATAGATAAAAATGTTGATATTGTTTTTTTCATGCTCCAATAAATAATCAGAACACCGTCCAACCAGAATGCAGCTGGACTTCCTGGCCAGGTCCAGGATGATGTCCTTCTGTACATCAAAGATAATATCCTGGATATAGTCTTCATCCGTTCCCAAGGGGAACATTCTCGGCCAAAAGCTATGTTTTGATTTCTCTTCCTCATCACTTACCTGGGAAATGGGAAGGTTCAGCTTCTGCGCAACCTCTTCCACAATATCCCTGTCATAGAATTCTACGCCCAGCTCTCTGGACAGCTCCTTTGCAATGGAACGCCCAAGGCTTCCGAATTCACGGGTAATCGTGATTGTAAACTTTTCCATATTAATAGTTCCTCCCTAACCGGTCACAATGGTTTTCTGATATCTTCTCACCGCACAGCTCAGTGTGAAACAGATGGTAAAATAACAGAGGGCTTCAAAGCCGAACAGCATCAGCATGCCGCGCACATCATATATGCTTCCCATCACAACGGAGCAGTTTCTCATGAACTCCATCACATCCACCATTTTTAAGAATGATGTGTCCTTAATGATGGTGATGACCTGGCTTAAAAGCGCCGGTATGACCTTTTTATAGGTCTGGGGAAGTACAATATACCAAAGGGTTTCTATAAAGCTGAAGCCCTGGGATCTGGCCCCTTCAAACTGGCCAATGGGAATGGAGTTTAAGCCTCCGCGGAATATTTCGGACATGACCGCTGAGGTAAAGAGGGAAATGGCAAATACCGATACTCCTACTTTATTCCCCTTAACGGTAAAATAGATCCAAAGAATCCACAAAAGATTGGGCGTACAGCGGAAAAATTCCGTATAGGCGGTTACAATGGCCGCCGCCCATTTCCATCTCCCGGTTGAATAGGTGCGTATGAGAGCGAGAATCGTCCCGAAAAATATGCTGATGACCGTAGCTAAAACAGCTATGATAACTGTCATCCGAAGGCCCTTCAGCATGAAGATTACATTGGCCGGGGTAAATATCTGGTGATATAATTCTAACATGCGCCCTCCTCATCCGCCTGCAGATCAAGCTTCTTTGCAACCGGCAGCCGCATGGAACGGATCTCTAAATATCGGGCAAGCCTTGCCAGCGGGAAACAGATGATAAAGTACATAAATGCACTGGTAAAATAGGCCTGGGCAAAGTATCCCCGGTCCGCTCCCCAGGAATCCGTAAAGTACATTAAATCCATGCCGGCCACCATAGCCAGGATGGAGGTGTTCTTCACCAGATTTAAAGCCTGATTGGCGAGAGGCGGCATGATGATCTTAATGGTCTGGGGCAGAATAATGTGATACATGGTTTCCAGATAGGAGAAACCCTGGGACGCAGCCGCTTCGGACTGGCCCTTTGGTATTGCTTCGATTCCGGTCCTTATGACTTCCGATATATAGGCGCCGTGATAAACACCCACTCCGATAACTCCCAGGACGAATTTAGGAATCCGAAAGCCCGAACTGGAGAAAACCATGGGCAGTACGGAATAATAGCACACCACCTGCACAGCCAGAGGCGTATTCTGTATAAATTCCACATAAATTCGTGAAAGTATCTTAAACGGCTTAAATCTGGCAGTGGAAAGCATGCCGAATACCACTCCCAGGACCAGCGCAAGCGCCAGTCCTACCAGTGATATTTTCAACGTCATAAGGAAGCCCGGTATATAATATTCGGGGAACGCCTGGAACAGAGCATTCCAGCGTTTTACATCAAAGAGACCTTTTATCATGTCAATTTTCCTTTACAAACGGTTTACTGTAATCCCCATTCATCCTGAAGAGACTTTAAGGAACCGTCAGAAATCATGGAGGTAACCTTTTCCTCTACAAGAGCGGCAAGCCCTGTGTTTTCCTTTGCAGCGGCAACGCCGTAATTCTGCTCTGCAAAACGATCATCCAGAATCTTGTTTCCGTCGTTTACATAGCCTGCCAGAATGGCCCGGTCTACGGAGAAGCAGTCGATCTGCTTGGTAGCCAGTGCCTGTGCCAGTGCAGGATATCCGTCAAATTCCTGGAACTCCGGATTGACCTTGATTCCCTTTTCCTCTACGTATTTCTTGAAGCCGTCCTTTGTTGTGGAGGACTGGGCAACGCCGATGATCTTGCCGTCTAAATCTTCAATGGAATTGATGCCGGAATCCTTGTTTACAAGAAGTCCTACTGCATCGGTATAGTAAGGTGTGGAGAAGTTATAGGTTTCTTTTCTTTCATCGGTGATGGTGAAAGTGGCGATAACCAGATCGATTTCCCCGTTCTCTAAGAGAGGTCCTCTTGTTTTAGCGGTCACTCCCTGGAACTCCACCAGCTTCTTTTCTTTTGCTTCGTCAGCGGTACAGCCAAAAATGGAGCCGGCGATCTCATAGGCTAAATCATCCTCAAAGCCTTCGTATTCTCCGGTAGCCGTATTCTGTAAGCTGAACTTTGGAATATCAGCCTTACATCCAACCTTTAAAACACCTCTGTCAACGATCTTCTGTACATCTGCAGCCTTGGCTCCCCCTGCCGCCTCTGTCTTTCCCGCTTCTGTAGCTCCTGCTGCTGCCGTGGTTTCCTTGGAAGCCGCCGTGGTTTCGGATGTCCCTGAGCCGCATGCCGTAAGAGATGCAGCCATGGCAAGTGTGAGAGCCAGTGATAACATTTTTTTCATCATAATTATTTCCTCCTCAAATTTTTATTATTTAAACAATTCCCTAATGAAGGATTTTGCTTAAAAACGCTTTGGTCCGCTCATGCTCCGGAGAGGTAAAGAAGTGTTCCGGCGTGCCCTCTTCCAGGATATATCCCCCATCCATGAAGATCACACGGTCCGCAACCTGACGGGCAAAGCCCATCTCATGAGTCACACAGATCATGGTGATGTTTTCGTGAGCCAGCTCCACCATAACATTTAAAACCTCCTGAACCATCTCCGGGTCCAGGGCTGAGGTTGGCTCATCAAAGAGAATCAGGGGCTGCTTGGTGCACAATGCCCTTGCAATTGCCACCCGCTGCTGCTGTCCTCCGGAAAGCTGGATCGGATAATTTCCTGCCTTTTCCTTTAAGCCGACCCGTTCCAGGCACTTCATGGCAATTTTCTTTGCCTCTTCTTTGGGAACATGCTGCAGCTTAATGGGTGCCAAGGTCAGATTTTCTAAGACAGTCAGATGGGGATATAAATTAAATTGCTGAAAGACCATAGAAGAATATTTTTTTGCCATGTCCAAATGGTTTTTCTTCGTCACTTCCGTACCTGCTACGGTGACTTTTCCGCTGGTGGGCTCTTCTAAGTAGTTGATGCACCGGATAAAGGTCGATTTACCTGAACCGGAAGGGCCTATAATGACCAGCTTTTCCCCCTCTTTTACCGTAAGGCTTATATCTTTTAAAACCTCCAGATCACCGAAGTTCTTTTTTAAGTTCTCAACTTTCACCATATCTGGCATAATTCCATCCCCTTCCCGTGAGCTTTTTGCATAAATATGCAAAAAGACGCCTTAGAGTCTGTTCTTTAAGCGTCTTTGCTTAGTCTTTTTAATTGTTGTTATTATAAAAAGTTTTGTTTAAAAAGTCAAGGATTATTTTCTTTTCGCCCAATAGATGCCAGGCAGGAGCAGGCTACAAAATGTCCTGGAGAAACCTCTTCCATCTCCGGCACCTCCCTGCTGCATCCTTCCTGTGCATACATGCATCTGGTGTGAAAATGGCAGCCGGAGGGCACATCCATGGGACTGGGAAGATCTCCGTGAAGCATCAGGCGCTTTGACCTTGCAGAAAGCGCCGGGTCAGCCACCGGAATTGCGGAAAGCAGTGCCTTTGTATACGGATGAAGCGGATTTTCATATAGCTCGTCACTGTCCGCCACCTCCACCAGCCTGCCCAGATACATGACACCGATCCTTGTGGAGATATGGCGCACCATGGATAAATCGTGAGCCACAAATAAATAGGTAAGTCCCATTTCCTCCTGTAAATCCTCAAGCACATTCACCACCTGGGCCTGAATGGAAACATCCAGGGCTGAGATGGGCTCGTCACAGAGCAGAAACTCCGGTTCCACCGACAATGCCCTGGCAATGCCGATCCTCTGGCGCTGGCCTCCTGAAAATTCATAGGCATACTTGTACATGTCATCCGGCTTCATTCCAACCTTTTTAAGCATCTCTTCGATTCTGCCGTCCACTTCACTAGCCTCAATGCCGGATACTGCCGCCATGGACTCCCCGATGATTTCCCGCACATTGTGATGAGGGTCCAGGGCAGAATAGGGATCCTGGAAAATAATCTGCATCTGCCGGTGAATGGGAAGCAGTTTCCTGCCCTTCAGTCCGGTGATGTCCTGTCCCTTAAATATAACGGAGCCGCTGGTGGGATCATACATGCGGATCAGGGTCCGCCCAAGGGTGGATTTTCCGCAGCCTGATTCTCCCACCAGTCCAAAGGTCTCTCCCTTCCGGATGGTGAGGTTAATGCCGTCCACTGCCTTTACTTCTGCCTTCTTGCGGCCGAAAAAGTCCTTGGCAGGGAAATACTTGCATAAATCCCTGGCTTCCAGCAGGATTTCCTGGTTTTTGATATCCATATCACTGCACCTCCCTTTCCCTGGCATCCAGTTCTTCTGCCGTAAAGATGCACATGGCGCGCTGGGTGTCCGAATATACCCGGTACTGGGGAATTCCTTTCTCACATTGTTCACAGGCAAATTTACAGCGCTCTGCAAATGGACAGCCGTCCGGCGGGTCCACCAGGGATGGAGCCATACCGGGTATCGGCTCTAACCGCTTCCGGCCCCCTGTCTGAGGCTTTGGAATCGCCTGAAGAAGAGCCCGGGTATAGGGATGCCTGGGCGCATAAAAGATTTCTTCGGTCATCCCCTCTTCCATCACAAGTCCGCCGTACATGACCAGTATACGCTGGCTTATGCTTGCAACTACTCCCAGATCGTGAGTGATGAGTATAATGCTCATTCCCGTTTCACCCTGGAGTTTTTTCAAAAGCTCCAGGATCTGCGCCTGAATGGTCACATCCAGAGCCGTCGTCGGCTCATCTGCGATCAGAAGCCTGGGACGGCAGCAAAGTGCCATGGCAATTAATACTCTCTGTCTCATGCCTCCGGAAAACTCGTGAGGATACTGGCTTAACCGCTTTTCCGGAGACGGAATTCCGACCTGTTCCAGGACAGCAATTGCTTCCTTGCGGGCAGCTCCTTTATCCATTCCCCTATGCCGCTTAAGCACTTCTATCAGGTGAAAGCCTATGGTTCTCACCGGATTCAATGCGGTCATGGGATCCTGGAAAACCATGGCTATCTCTTTTCCCCGCATCTTTCTTAACTGCTCCGGCGTCATTTTAAGCATATCCTTATCCATAAACAGGATCTGGTCCGCAGTGACCTCCGCATTCTCCGGCATCAGGCCCAGGATGGACTTCATCAGAACGCTTTTTCCGCTGCCGGATTCGCCTACTACAGCCAGGATTTCCTCCTGATCTGCGTGAAAGCTTACGCCCCGCACCGCCTTTACCGATTTCCCGTGGGTGCGAAAGGTGGCATGGAGATTTTTAACGGACAGGATCTTATCATCGTTTTTCTTTGTCTCTTCCAATTCCTATTTCCTCGCTTTACTCTTTTTCGTCATTGATAATTTTCGGTTCCACGAAAACCCGGAGCAGGTTTCCCAGCTTATTAAAGGCAAAAATCGTGATTATAATCAGCAGGCCGGGAATGAGAGCCATGTAAAAGGTATTCTGCATGGTTCCCTGGGCGTTCTGCAAAAGGCTTCCCCAGGAAGACATGGGCTGCTGAATTCCCACTCCCAGAAAGCTTAAGGAAGACTCGGTCATAATTGCATCGGCCATAGTGGTCGTTGCCGACACGATGATGGTAGGAAATACGGAAGGTATAATATGATGGACAATGATCTTCCAAATGCCTACGCCGGAAAACCCGGCATAAAGGATGAATTCTCTTTCTTTAAGGGAAAGGGTCTCGGCCCGCACCAGCCTGGCGATTTCCATCCAGGTAAAAAGGCCGATTACCAGAATGATGGATTTTAATCCCGGCTTTAAAAAGATGCTGACAACAGTGACCAGAATCATCCAGGGAATCGAATGCAAAACATCCACAATACGCATAAGGATCATATCCACCATCCCGCCGCAAAAACCGGAGACAGTGCCCACCGCCACCCCAATGGTAAGGCTGGTAAGCATGGCAAGGAATCCCACCAGCAGGGAAACCCGCCCTCCGTAGATAATTCTGGCAAAATAGTCCCTGCCCACTTCATCGGTTCCAAACCAGTGTCCTGGACCAGGGGGCTGTAAGCGGCTTGCGATGTTGGTCGCATTGGGCTCCACAGGCAGGAGAGGCGCGATTACCGCAAACAAAATGATCAGGCCCAAAAGAATCAGGGAAATAACCGCCGCCTTATCATGCTTTAATGCCAGAAATACGCCGTCCACTCTGACGGATCTCTTCTTCACGTTCTTTTCATTTCTTTTCATCTTCCGTCACCCCATTTCCCTGATGCGCGGATCCGTAATACAGTAGAGGATATCCGACAGAAGGTTTCCGAGAATTACAAGGGCCGAGGACAGCACCAGGATAATCATAACAATGGGATAATCCATGCCCTGAATTGCCTTGATAAAATAAGGTCCGACTCCCGGCCACCCAAATACGGTCTCTGTAATGATGGCCCCTGTTACCAGCAGTTGAAGAGCCATGCCCAGCCTTGTAATAACAGGCAGCAGCACATTCCTACAGACATGCTTAAACATAATTTCCCCTTTCGAGGCGCCAAATGCCTGCTGAACCAGGACATAATCCTCTGAAAACTGGGTAATGGTGGAGGAGCGGACAAATTTTATATTAACCGGCAAAAATGTAAAGACGAGGGTGGTAAAAGGCATAATATAATGCCTCAGAAAATCCGCCACGGAACTTTCCATTCCTACGGAGTGCATGCCCACGATGGGAAAAAGCTTCAGCTTATAGCCCAGGATAAAAATCAGCAGCATGGAAAACCAGAAAGAGGGAACGGCAATTGCCACGGAAGAGATTCCGTCAATCACCTTATCCATGGTTTTATTCTTATGGGAGCCTGCCAGAAGCCCCAGAATGATTGCCAGAATATAAGCGGTCATGTAAGCCGGAAGCACCAGCCTTATGGTATTGGGTAGCCTCACCGCAAGATCTCCGGCAATGCTTTGCTTTGTTACGATGGAATATCCGAAATTCCCATTCAATATTCCGTTCAGCCAGCGGAAATACTGGATAAACAGAGGCTGGTTATACCCATATTTTGCCTTAATCAGATCAATTGTTTCCTGTGACATCTTGGGTGTCGTCATCGCATCAATGGCATCATACGGTGCAAAATGCATCAAAGCAAAACATAGAATCGTGATTAAAAGGACCAGGGGTATGGCTGTTAATATTCGTCTCAATATATATTTTGCCATATGGTTTCTCCTTATATAATAAAGAAAGAGGCGCCTGCCGCGGGCTTCAAGCAGCAGAACGCCTTTCACTCTTCTTTCTCTTCACAGCCAGTTTGAGCCGCACCGTTTCCGCAGCTTACACATCTGCTGTCTGCATTATTTCATCTGTAGCTTGGAAGTATCTTCAAAGGTATAGACAGGAACCAGCTTTGCATCCTCAATTCCTGATACGTTTTTCGATACTACCAGAAGGCGTTTATTGGAATACAGAGGATAGAAGCAAGCCGTATCCTGTATTTTCTGCTGGAGCTCTGTATAAATTTCCTTACGCTTTGCCACATCTGTTTCCTTGCGTCCCTGGGCAAAGAGGTCATTTATCTCAGGATAGTCATAATGCATGTAATTGTATGCGGCGCCTGTTTCAAATAAGCTTGAAAACGTATCCGGGTCAATGCCCATGATATAGCCGCTAAAGTACATATCATAAGGATTGTCAGCCTGCTTCATCTGCTGGCTGAGGGCGGTAGAATCCACACCGGTTAAGTTTACCTTAAATCCGGCTTTCTGCAGCTGCTCCTGTACCATGATGGCGCCGGTAGACTGAAGGCTGTCGGATGCGTTATAGGCAAGTGTCAATTCCGGATTTTCCACGCCGGAAGCTGCAAGAAATTCCTTGGATTTATCCAGATTCTGTTCATATTTCTCCACATCCTCTGTAAAGTACTGGCTGTTGGGAGGCATAAAGCTCCATGGCAGGTCATAATACTGGGCATCCAGAAGAGCGGCATCTGCAATTGCCTTTTTATCCAGGGCATACAGAATCGCTTTTCTTAAGTTTTCATCCTTAATGCGGTTGGCATTGATCATCATATATGCCACGCGGCCTTCCTGATATGGATAAACGGTCAGATTGGCTGCATCCAGATTCATCTGTGCCACCTGTGCAGGCGTTCCGATCCAGGCATTTACTTCTCCGCTCTGAATCGCCGTCATGGCCGTATTTTCATTTTCAATGATCCGGTATACGATATTGTCAATGGAGGGAGCTCCCAGGAAATAATTCTCATTCTTCGTGAATTTCACATAGGAACCTGGGGAGTATTCGGCCATTACGTAAGGCCCTGTTCCTACAGGCTTGGTGTTCACATCATTGTTTTCAAAGTTCTCCACGTTTTCATAGACATGCTTTGGCATAATGAATATCTGTGAAAACATTTCCACTGCAGCAGAATTGACAAAAGGCATGGTAAGTGAAACAGTATAATCATCGATCTTTTCAACCTTTACCGTTCCTTCTGGATAAACAAGCTGAGAATATGCCCAGCCTGCGTTTTTCTCGTTTTCCATGGCCTCAAACGTGAATACAACGTCATCGGCGGTGAATTTCTCTCCATCCGACCACTTTACATCGTCACGCAGATGCATGGTATAGGTCAGCTTGTCATCGGAGGTGTCTATGCTCTTTGCCAGGAAGTAATTGATTCCATCGGCATTATACATATATAGCGGGGAATAGATCATCTTAATGGTCATAAGGCCGAAACGGTCGCTTGTGGTAATAACATTCACATTGGCCCCCGGATCACCTGCAATTGCGTAGGTAAATGTGCTTTCTCCGCCTTCCGCTGTTTTTCCTTCTGCCTCAGTTGACTCGCCGGCGCCTGCTGAACTGGCATTGGCTGCCGTGGTGCTTTCTGCAACCGGGTCCTTTCCTCCGCAGGCAGTAAGTCCTCCCAGCACCATAACCGATGCCAGCAGAAAAGCTGCGCTCTTTACAAAAACTTTTTTCATAAATTTCTCCTTTCAATTTTCTGCTAAATAATAACCAGTACTGTATATGATTACCTCTCAGAAAAGTCCAATTCATTATATACACATCTTATGTTTTTTTGCAACTGTTTTTGATATTTTTCCTACTTTTTCTATATGTTTATATGTATCGAATTTCAGCAGCAGACAGGAAATCAGCTTCCCAGGCGCGCTGCTGAGGCATTGGGCTTCCATTCCGCCGGTTAAACCGTCCGTATGAGGGGCAGTATGAGGCGGATGAAAAAGTATTTAAAAGGCTGGATTCCGGTACCAAGGGATTCCAGCCTTTGCTTCCTTTTAAATTATATTTCTCACAGCCTGCGGATGGAGAATGTCCTTTCATAAGGGGTGTAATCGTTGAAGTAAATGGTATAGCCGTTTTCATTTATTTCTTCCCCTGAATAATGGCCTCCGAATTCATGGGTTCCGAAGCCCGGTCCCAGAAGAAGAGTCCTGTCCCCATGTCTTAAGGTGAGCATTCCGTCCCGCAGGACCATTTCCCCTCCCTTTAAGGCCTTAAGGTGAAAATGTTCGTTTTCCAGAATGCTGCCTGCTGGCACGCAGACCTCTACACGCAGAGGCGCCTTGTCAAGCCCCTGGGCCTTTACGGTCACTTCCATGCCGTCGGAAAGCTCTTTTAAGGTAACGGTCAGGCTGATCTGGCTGCTGTTTAAAAGCTCCCGCTTCTTGTGGTCCATCTTCCACCAGTCCGAGGTGTCCTGCTTCTCTTTAAATGGAAGGTAATACCAGCCCTTTGCCACAGAGGTCAGCACGCAGGTTCCATCCTTTTCTTCCATGGTCTGAGGAATAAAGTTGCGGATATCGCAGTAGCTCTCCCCGATTTTTAAATAGATCAGGGTTTCATCAAATTTCAGGTACAAAAACGCGCTTTTCCCTTTTAAGATGCTGTAGCCGTACTTCTCTCTCTTCCCCCTGATGACACCTGCCTCTTTAAAATGCTTATGATAGGTGTCCAAAAAACCATAGCCCTTGAATTCATACTGAACCATGAAGTCATGAAGCATCAGGACATGAAGGCATTCCGTCGCCATTTTGCCCCGCTCCAGACTGTCCTTAATGATCTTATGGGCCGCCCGGTCGAATACCTCTTCCCCGGTCCTTGCCGCCAGATAGAGATACTGGTAAAAATACTTGTCCGGAGATTCAGCCTTTCCCTGGTCCTGTCTGGTGGAATTCTGGGTAAAAATCGTATCATCCGGGTCTATATAATAGAGCATCATCCTTAAGTTCCGCTCTGCATATCCTAAATAACTTTCATCTCCGGATTCCTCAAACATGGACAGCATGGCACTGTTGACCACCGCATTATAATTGCCGGTGGAACGCTCCGCATATTCTCCGTCCTCATTGCCGTCAATGCCTTCAGCCAGATACTGCCCGGCCCTTTCCTCAAGCCTTTTCGCCAGCTCCCCGTTTTCCTGCCTTACCAGGCTTGCCCCCTGCATCAGGGCGGCGGTAATGGCCCAACGGTGGTTGGGCGTATGAAAGCCCCCTGTAAGAAAGATGTTCAGGGCCTTTTCCAGGACAAGGCGGTAGCCTGCCTTAAGCTTTTCCAGCTCCCCGTATTCTCCGTCCTTTTCATATTTTAAGATCAGGCGGTAGGCGGCGATCAGCCGTTTGAAGCAGAATGCGGTATCCGGGGCGGATTTGAAGTTGCAGGTAGGATAGTCAAAGCTTCCGTCCTCTCTCTGACAGTTCATGATAAATATCATGGCAGCCTCCATGGCCTCGGAAAGGGTCTTATTCCTGTGATACCGGCTCCTTTCATTAAGGTAGACCGCCACAGCATCCGTCATGGCATAAACCGTTGGCTTTACATCTAAAATAGGGCCCTTCATGCCGCCGTAAAACGGGTCGTCCTCTTTCTTTACCTGAATGCTTAAGAAATGGTCCACCCGTTTTTCCGCAGACCGTATGATGTGATCCATGTAACGCTTCATGTTCTTTCTCCTCTTCTTTATTCTGTCTTTTCTTTTTACTCTGCCTTTTCGTTCCTTTTTACCGGGCGGCTTCCTCTCCGCCGGCTGTTTCCCGCTTTTCCCATGTTCTTAAACCATTATATATTTCCTGAATCCGGGCTTCTACTTAGAATTTGTCTTTCTCGCAAAATACATTGCATTTTTTGTTTTTCAAGGCTCTTTCAGCCGTTGATGCTTTCAATCCTTTTGTCGCCGGACCATTTGATGATGAGATTATTTTTATCGTATCCGGCGGGATAGAGAAGGTCCAGCTCAATCTTGGCGGCCTCCTCCGACTTGCTGACCTTAATATTCAGCACCTTTATTTTCTCCTCATCCAGATACTTAAATAATTCCGCCGCCACGGTATCATATTGGCCGGTGGTGATTTTTAAAATGCTCCGGTAGGCCTCTTTGGAGAGAAAGGGAACTTCATGAAGAATGATCTGGGTGAAAATCAAAAAGAGGCCGGCTCCGCAGCCCATATAATAGGCCCCTGCTCCGATGGCCATGCCCACGCCTGCAGTCGCCCAGATTCCGGCCGCCGTGGTCAGTCCGCTGACAGAATTATTTTTCACGAATATAACCCCTGCCCCCAGAAAGCCGATTCCCGATACAATCTGGGCAGCGATTCTGGAAGCGTCATAGTCCGGGATATCCTTAAAGCCGTATTTGGAAACCACCATCATTAACGCCGCTCCCATGGCCACGATGGCATGGGTCCTCATTCCAGCCCCCTTATAGCGGTTTTTTCTCTCGTAACCGATTAAATATCCTAAAAACCCGGCTACCACAATGCGGAAAAACAAACATGTCTGATAGGCGAGATCGTATCTGTCCGCAAAGCCGGCCAGCAGCTGTCCCATGTGACCCATTGATATTCCTCTTTTCTGAAATATAGTGTGTCTTATAAATTATGCTGTGAACAAATAAAGAGTCCACTTGCATTTTCCTGTACGACAAAAAAGCCAGCAGAAAACGGGAGGTTCGCTCTCCGTCTCCTTCTGGCTTTTGGTTCAAAGGCATTAGAACTTTATATTACATGGCGATTTCAGAAATCTTCACCGGTCTGTGCTCTTCTACGGACTTCTTTGCCGCAATTCCCATGAGCACCGGCTTTAATCCATCCTCTACGCCAAGTGGGGTATCCGTGTCATTTTCAATGGCTTCCACAAAGCAGTTTACTTCCTTTGCAAAGGACTGCATATAGCGCTCCAGGAAGAAGTAAAGAGGCTTTTCACCGGTAACGCCATCGGCAGTGCTCAGCACAGCGCTGGATTCGGTATCGTTGGAGGTAGCCACCATTCCCTTGGAACCGAACACCTCCGCTCTCTGGTCATAGCCGTATGCGGCCTTTCTTGAATTGTCGATGACTGCAATAGCTCCGTTTTCCATCTTTAAGGTGATAACTGCCGTATCCACATCGCCTGCTTCTCCGATGGCCGGATCAACCAGTACAGCGGACTGTACATAGATTTCCTCTGCATCGCAGCCTGCCAGATAGCGCACCATATCAAAATCATGGATGGTCATGTCTAAGAACATGCCGCCGGAAACAGCCGCATACTCCGCACTGGGGGGCTCAGGATCTCTGGAGGTCACCTTGATGATATGGGGATCGCCGATCTTTCCTGCTGCCACGGCATTTCTTACAGCCTCAAAGTTATGGTCAAAACGGCGGTTAAAGCCTACCTGGTATTTTACCTTGCTGCCCTTTAAGGCGTCGATTACGTTCTTGATTTTCTCAATATCGTGGTCAATGGGCTTCTCACAGAATACATGCTTTCCTGCCTGAATGGCTTCCACGGAAATAGGAGAATGAGTGTTGGTGGAGGAGCAGATTAAGACTGCATCGATCTCCGGGTCCGCTAAAATCTCCTTGTAATCCTTGGTTGTATGTAAAACACCCATGCCCTTGGCCCACTTTTCTGTTTCTTCATTCATAAAGGGGTCGGCAATGGTCTTGATGGTTGCATTTTTAACAATGTTGCAGATGCTGGCTGTATGAACCTTTCCGATTCTTCCTGCTCCGATAATTCCTACGGTTACCATAATTTTTTTCTCCTTTTTATTTCAAAATTTTACAGACCTGTTTTTTCAGCAATAAATTTTCTGGCGCGGATGGCGTATTCCAGAGGATTGGCCTTGGCCGGGTCCTGCTCAGCCTCTACCACCATATAGCCCTCATATCCTGCATCCTCAAGAACCTTGAAAATCGGATCAAAGGCAACGCAGCCGTCTCCGGGAATGGTGAAAGCTCCTGCCCTGACGCCTGCCAGGAAGCTCATCCGGTCTTCCCTTACTTTCTTTACTACTTCCGGACGGATGTCCTTTAAGTGAACATGCTTGATCCGGTCCACATACTTTGTCACCATGGCAACCGGGTCCTCGCCGCAGTAGGCAAAATGTCCGCTGTCAAACAGCAGGCTTACATATTCCGGGTCCGTCCCCGCCATCATGCGCTCTGTCTCAGCCGCGCTCTGGACAACAGTTCCCATGTGGTGATGGAAAGTCAGGGCCACTCCGTACTTTTCCCTGGAGAGCTTTCCCAAACGGTTTAAGCCCTGGCAGAGGAGATCCCACTCCCTGTCATCCATCTCATGCTTGTCTTCAAATACCGGCTGGTCCTGGATGCCCTGGGTGCTGTAGCTCTGCTCGGAAACTCCTACCACTTTCGCTCCCATGGCTGCCAGAAATGCCACATGCTTTTCAAATTCCGCTTCTGTCTCCTCATAGGGCTTGCTGATTAAAAAAGTGGAAAACCAGGCGTTGCAGATTTCCACTCCCCTGAGGCTCAATGCCTTTTTCAGCACCTCCGGGTCTTTCGGATATTTGTTGCCTACCTCTGAGCCGGTAAACCCTGCCAGCGCCATCTCGCTGACGCACTGTTCAAAGGTGTTCTCTTTCCCCAGATCAGGAAGATCATCATTGGTCCATGCAATCGGTGCGATTCCTAATTTTACTTTCTCCTTGTTAAACATTTTGCTGTCCCTTCCCTGTTATCTTATTTTTTATTTTTATTTTTATATTTTATTCCGCAAAGGTTCTGCGGTTTTACAGCGGCTCCTTACAGTTAAATATGCGGATGTGCTGCTTCACATTCTCGTATACCCCCCGCACCATGGCTTCGTTCAGACCGAAATAATCATGCTTTCCCGGCGCTTCCAGATACTTGGCCGCTTCCCTGGTCAGGCAGTCAAAGCTGGCTGTAGCTATGTTGATCTTGCGGATTCCCAGGCCGGCAGCCTTTCGGAAATCCTCCGGGGTAATGCCTGTTCCCCCGTGCAGGACTAAAGGAACCTCTGTCCTCTCCCCAATGGACTTTAAAACATCAAAGGCCAGCCTTGGGGCTACGGGATAGTTGCCGTGGGCATTGCCGATGGCCACCGCCAGAGCGTCAACTCCCGTTCTTTTACAAAAGATTTCCGCATCCGACGGATTGGTGCAGCGGATTCCTTCATCTGTGGTTCCGTCTTCGCTTCCGCCCACAAGTCCCAGCTCTGCTTCCAGAGTGGCGCCGTAGACCGTTGCAAGATTGCGTGCTTCCAGGGTCTTTGCGATATTTTCCTCAAAGGGAAGACTGGAGCCGTCCAGCATGACCGAGGTAAAGCCAAAGTCCAGGGCCTTCCTTAAAACCTCAAGTGTCTTTCCATGATCCAGATGAACCGCAATATCCACTTTCGCCTGTCTTGCCGCCTCCACCATCATGGGGCCCATCAGCGCCAGCGGGGAATGAGGAAGTCTTACCTCTGCAATCTGTAAGATTATGGGCGTATTCATCTCTTCGGCTGCAGCCACGGCGCCCTTCACCATCTCAAGGTTGCCTACGCTGAATGCTCCGACTGCCCGTTTTTCCTCTGCCGCTTCTTTAAGCAATTCTTTCATTTTTACTAATGCCATGCTTCCCCCTCTTTCATTTTGTTTATTTGTATGATAATATTTTGATTTTATTCGTGTAATGTTTTGGTTATATTTTAGCACTTATCATGGGAATGGTCAAGATGAACTTAGGATTTTTTTTATTATATGGTCACCTATTGGTTATTTCTTGATATTTTCCCTTGCCTCTGTTATAATCTTAGCATAACAGCGCGCCTTAAAGGCCGCCGGGTAAGGAGTAAACCTATGAGAATATCCCGAATTGACCAACTGGAGCAATATATATTAGAGCATAGAACGGTGTCCATCGACGATCTGTGCGAAGCATTTGAAATTTCAAAAAACACTGTCCGCCGGGACTTAGAGGTCCTGGTTTCCCGTGGTACCGTGGAAAAGGTCTACGGCGGAGTGGTCGCCTGCGACAGCGGAACCTCCATCCCCAATCTGGTGGCTTTTAACGAGAGGGCCAGCCGCAATGCCCAGAGCAAGCAGAGAATCGCCGCCCTGGCCGCCTCCTTTGTGCGGGAGCGGGATATCATATACATTGACAGCGGCACCACCACCATGAACATTGTGGATCATTTATCCCATTTGAGCACGGTTACCGTCATCACCAACAGCCTTCAGGTCATTAACAAAGCCATGAGCTATCCCAACATCAACCTGCTCGTCCTTCCAGGATCCTTAAAACGGGATACCGCTTCTCTGGTGGGAAGCTCCTGCGTGGAATATTTAGAGGACTACAACATTGTACGGGCATTTATGGCCTGTACCGGCGTTTCCATGAAAGCGGGAATCTGCAACGCCTCTACGGATGAGTACAACATCAAAAAGGCTGCACTGAAAAAAAGCCAGAAGCATTACCTTCTGGCGGATTCCTCTAAGTTCGGGAAAGTATCCCTTATGACCTATGGGGATGTGGAACAGTTCGATTATATTTTGACCGAGCAGATGCCGGAGGAGGCTTTCTGCTCTTACTGCCGGGAACATGACTGCACCATCCAGATCGCTCAGCCCGCTCCCTATGAAGAAGGGTAAGGGCCTGCAGGCTAGCCCTTTAAGCCGGATGTGCTGATGCCCTCCACCAGATATTTCTGCAAGCAGATGAAAATGATTACCGCAGGCAGAATGGACAGGGTTGCCATGGCGAACATGGCGCCGTAATCCGAGGAAGAGCCCGGATCGCTGAACAGCTTTAAGGCCAGGCTGACCGGATATTTTGCCGACTCATTGATATAAAGCAGGGCGGACAGGAAATCATCCCATCTCCACATAAAGGAAAAAATGCTGGCCGTAATAAGAGCAGGGGTAATAAGCGGCAGGATGATCCTGGAAAAGATGCTGTAATAGGAGCAGCCGTCAATCTTGGCCGCTTCATCCAGTTCCCTGGGAATGCCGTCAATGAAGTTTATCATCAGATAGATGAAAAAGCCCTGAATGGCAAAATAATAGGGAACGATCAGCGGCCGGTAGCTGCCCACCCAGCCAAGCTTCTGATACCATAAGTACTGGGGAATCATGAGAACCTGAGCCGGAAGCATCATGGAAAGCAGCATCGCCACAAACAGGAACCTTCTTCCGAAAAACCTGCATCTGGCAAGGCCGAAAGCCACGAAAGCGGAAGAAAACACAGTGCCGAAGGTAGCTACAATGGCGATGAACAGGGAATTTTTAAAAAATGTGGCAAAGGTAACCTTAGCAAAGCCTCTCCAGCCATTTGCGTAATTGGCTAATACAAATCTTTTCGGAATCAGCTGGCCGGCAGTTGTGAAAATGGTGTTGGTTTCCTTAAAGGAGCTCATAACCATCCAAATCAGCGGATAAATCATCACAATTCCAAGGCCGCATACAATCACATGATAGCAAATCTTACCGATCCTTCTTTTGGTTTTCACGATTTTCACACTCCTTCCGTATATACCCAGAATTTCTTTGTAGCAAACAGAATCAATGTAATCAGTCCGATAATTCCTAACATTACCCAGGCTAAGGCCGCCCCATATCCTGTGTTATAGAACTCAAAGGACTGCTGATACATGTATACTGTATAAAACAGGGTGGAATTTAAAGGTTTTCCCTGGGTGATGATGAAGCATTGGGTAAAGGCCAGGAAGCCGTTAATCATCTGCATAACCAGGTTAAAGAAAATGGTGGGCGTTAAAAGAGGCAGGGTGATCTTAAAAAACTGGGAGAATTTATTAGCGCCGTCCACTCTGGCCGCTTCGTAAAGGGTCGTGGGAATCTGTTTTAAAGAGGATAAAAAGATCAGCATGGAAGAGCCGAACTGCCAGATGGCCAGTATAATCAGGGTCCAGATGGCTGTGTTTTTATTTCCAAGCCAGGCAAAGCTGGTCTGGATGCCGAAAATCGCCAGAAGATGGTTTACCACGCCGTCGGTTGCGAACATTCTCTTCCAGAGAATCGCCACTGCCACAGAACCGCCGATAATAGAGGGGAGATAATAAGCCGCCCGGTAAAAGCCTGTGGCCCTGGTTGTGTTGAGAAGCAGCATGGCAACCAGAAGAGCAAAAACCAGACGCAGGGGAACCGATACAAGAGCGAAGTAAAACGTAACCCCAATGGTCTGAAAGAACACCTTATCATCGGTAAACATCTTAACATAATTCTTTAATCCCGTAAAAACAGGCGGAGATAAAATATTATAATCGCATAAGGAATAATAAAATGAGATCCCCATGGGCACTACCATGAACATCAGAAAGCCGATGGTAAACGGAAGGCTGAATACAACCCCTGCCGTGCTTTCCTTATGCAAAAAACGTCTGAGGCCGTCACCTCTGTTATTTTTCATATGCATCCCTCCATTCACTGGAAATCACTGTTTGATAAAAACAGGGCAGAGCTTCCTCTGCCCCATAAAGCATTTTTTTCGTTATTTATTTTGTGCTCATAATATTGTTGGCACCGTTATAGAACTCTTCTGCGGCAGTGGCAGCGTCATAAGCACCGTAGCACAGCTGTTCCTGAACCTGGTTTAACAGATTGGAAACCTCGCTGGCTCCGTCCGGCTGAGGAGGATTAATAGGAGAACTATTGGGAGTTACCACTTCGTTTATATAGCGGATAACTTCCTGCTCAATAGGAGTCATCTTGGGAGCTAATTCGTCTGCGATTACGCTGGAAGCCGGAACCCCTCTTTCACCTAACAGGATGTTGTTGGCGTCACTGGAATTGGTTAAGAAATTCAACACCTTAACAGCTTCATCCGGATTCTTTGTATGAGCGCCTACAGAGAAGAATTGGCTGGACTTTAAGTAGCCGGACTTCTTTGGATCTGCCGACGGCCATGTGGTAATGCCGATTTCAACGCCTTCCGGAGCTGCGTTCTGCATAGCGGTCAGCTGGTTGGAGTTATAGAAAGCACACCAGGACATTGTTTCGGGACTGGAGCCGTATACCAGAGGCTCCTGCTCTACAGAACCGATGGAAAGCTCTGCGAATACGCCGGGATCAATAAACCAGCCCTCTTTTATCCCCGTTTCATACATCTGGAAGAATGGGAGATAGTCTTTTGCAGTTCCGCCCATTTTCTTATCTCCATAGAGAACAATGTCATAGCCTCTCATGAAGTAATCCAGGTAAGCGCCTGCATTATAATAAGCGATGTTCGTCTTGTAGCCTGTCTTTTCATAAACCTGACGGCATACATCCTCAAATTCATCAATGGTCATGTAATCCTTGATCTTAATTCCGTTCTCATCCAGAAGAGTTTTATTATACAGTAAGGACGGAGCGTTAATTCCTGCGCAGATGGCATAGACGCCTCCGTCAACAGTTCCGCTTGCCATGGTGTTTTCAGAAATATTGGAAACATCCAGAGTACCTTTTTCAATGTATGGCTTTAAGTCTACCAAAAGGCCGTTTTTCACATACTGGTCGATATAGGCGTAATCCATCTGAACCAGGTCCGGAATGGCCTGACCTGCTGCCGATGTGGCCAGCTTGTTCCAATAATCGGACCACTCGGAAAACTGTCCTTCAATGGTAACGCCCGGATTCTGTTCTGCATAAAGGTCCAGGACCTGCTGCGTCCTCTCGTTGCGGACCTGGTTCCCCCACCAGCTCATGGTCAGCTTTACATCCCCTCCGCCGGAGCCTGCTGCCGTTGTATCCGCTGCTGCCGTTGTGTCCGCAGCTGCTGTAGACGCCGCCGTTGTTCCTGTTGAAGCAGATTGGGAGCTCCCCCCGCACCCGGCCAGTGAGGCCGCTGCCATACAACAGGTCATAAGTAAAGCAACTTTCTTCTTCATATATACCTTCCTCCTTTTTCATTGTTTCTTTCAATGTGATTTCATTATACGTTTCAGCCTGAAAGCAGTAAATGATCAAAACCGAGTTCGAAGTTGAAAAAACCGAGTTTTTTATATAATTTGCATAGTTTTTTGATTATTTCCTTGTATTAGTTCAACCTTTTCTATATAATTTGAATGTCATAGCAAAGGAGGACCCATGAAAACATTTATCCGGAATCTGTCATTAAAAAAGAAGATTCATTCCATCGTGCTCTTCTGCATCCTGCTCCTGGCTGTTACTTCCCTTATCAGCATCCGTCTGACCTCTTCAGCCCATCAGAAGGTGCTTTATCAATCAGTTGCCACCTCCCTGTCCTATTCCGGCAAGGAGCTTGACAACCGGCTCGCCAGCATCCGCACCATGGCGGACATGATCCTGGCCGACGCCACCATGCAGAGGGAGTTAAGCATCTTAAATGATACATACGATTTACAGGACCGTGCCATTGCCTATAAGACCATTTACACGGCATTGAATGAGTATTATTTTAACTTCCGGAAAAATAACATCCGGTATATGAGCCTTTATCAGAAGAACTTTTCCGTCAACACCCATATCACCAACCGGTCCAGGCTGCCTGACTCCGTCATTGCAGATCTGATAAAAAGATCGGAGGAAGGGAAAGGGGAAACGCTGTGGATCACGGATTACTGCGAGGAATACGGCCTGTTTCTGGTAAAAAACATACGCCGCATAGAATTTCTCAAGCTGGATTCCATCGGAAATCTCATTGTCAACATTGACATGAACCAGCTGATGAACTTATCCACAGATACCAGCCATCTCTACGAAAAAGCCGACTATATCCTCTACGACCAGGGAAACATCATATACAATTCCTCCGGCCTTTCACCGGAAAAAGGATTTAAGAATGTGTTCCGGGACCGGTACGGCATTCTCAGCGCCTCCGGCAAGGATTACTTTTTTGTGAGGAGAAATCTGCCGGACTTTAACTGGGGCTATGTGTGCATTATCCCTTATGACAATATTGTAGCCACCCTTCGTGTCAGCCTGAACCTTTGCCTGTTCATCACATTTGCCGCGGTGCTGGCTTCCATAGCCTTGTCCTCCACCCTCATTGACTCTATCACCAGGCATTTTGACAATCTGCTGTTAAAAATGCAGAATTTCGCCGATGGGCAGAAGGAGGAGCTGTCCGTGAATTACGATTACAGGAAGCGTACCGATGAGCTTGGAATCCTTCACACCCGGTTCGACCAGATGGTGGAAGAGGTGAACCAGCTGATCCGCTCCAACTACCTCAATGAGATTAAGAAAAAGGAGGCCCAGTTAAAAGCCCTGGAAAACCAGATCAACCCCCATTTTCTCTACAATACCTTAGAATCCATTAACTGGAGAGCCAAATACGTGGGAGCAAAGGACATTTCCTCCATGGCTGAGTCCCTTGGAACCATGCTCCGGATCACCCTGGATCAGAAAAGCAAGCAGGTTCCCCTGCGCCGGGAGCTGGAGCTGGTGCAGTGCTATATGACCATTCAGAAATACCGTTATGAGGACCGCCTGGAATATGAGGTTTCCGTGCCCGAACGGCTTTTGGACTGCTTTATTTTAAAGCTGACCCTTCAGCCTCTGGTGGAAAATGCCATCCGTTACGGGCTGGAGGAAAATACCGAGGGCTGCCGCATCCAGATCCTGGCGGAATCCGACGACGTTTTCCTGTATGTTTATGTAAAAAATAACGGCTCCGTCTTTAACGACCAGCTCCTTTTAAAGCTGAAATCCCATCAGATCAAGACTCACGGCTTTGGAATCGGCCTCTTAAACATTCAGGAACGGATGGAGCTGACCTATGGGGATGCAGACGGCCTGAACCTTTATAATGAAAATGAACAGGCTGTGGCAAAGCTCACCTTCCCTATGCCCCCTTCTTCTGAAGATTTCCGGAGCCTGAAAGGAGAATTTAAATGCTGAAATTAATAATCGCTGATGATGAAAGAATGATCCGGGAATCCATATCCTCTCTCATCGACTGGAACAGCCTGGGCATTGAGCTGATCGGCACCTGCAGCGATGGAATTGAAGCCTATAACATGATTCTGGACGAATGCCCGGATATAGTTCTGACCGACATCCGGATGCCGGGCATTTCCGGCCTGGAGCTGGTGGAACGGATTTCTCAGACCGACATGGACACCCAGTTCATCATTCTTTCCGGGTTCGGGGAATTCGAATATGCGAAGCAGGCCATGAAGTACCGGGTCCACCATTATCTCGTAAAGCCCTGCAATGAGGAGCAGATCATAGAAAGCATGCAGGATGTGATTCGCGAATATTACCACCGCCGGGCCTTTCAGGGTCTTCAGGACCGGCAGAGGGCTCTTACAGATAACCTGCATTTCAGCGTGCTGGCAAATATCATCAATGAGAGAATCTATCTGCCCGAAGCTCCGGAACCGGCCTGGGATGCCTATTCCGGGTTTATGGACTTTTTCTATACCGGCTATGAGATGTGCTATCTTCATTTTCTGGAGGAGGAGGATCTGACCGATGTTTTAGAACAAATTTACAGCTACATGACGGAAAATGCTCCCGGAATCTGCATCTACTCCCTTTACGTGAGAAATACCCTGATCTTTTTCTTTGAAAGCCATCAGGTTTCCTATGACAGGCTGGATGCCTTCATCAGGACGCTTTCACCGAAAGGCCGGACCGTGGCGCCAGATTACCGCAGGGCCTCCTTTCCCAACCTTTCCCGGCTGATTGAAACCCTTATCAGCAAAATTAAACGATATGGGATCATCTATCTTATAAACGGATTAAAGCCGGTTCCCATCTGCAATTACAAAAACCTGATATCAAAAATTGAGCAGCTCACCACCTCCCTTATGGAGCGGAAAGGAGCAGAGCGGCAGACAGGGCTGGAAGAGCTTAAAAGTATTTTAAATGACATCAATAACCCGGAATTCCTAAAGCAGGCAGGCTCCCGCATGGTTATTAAATTTACCACGGACAGCAGCTACTATTCTTCCGTGGAGGTTACCGAATATCTCATGGCCTTAAATCAGCAGACCAGCCTGGAGGACCTTCGGGTCATGCTCATGGAAAAGGTGAAAAGGCTTCTGGATGATTCCGCAGAAGCCCCCCAGCGCTACAGTCCGTTTATTGAAAAGGTCATGCAGTATGTGGAAAATAATTTAAACGATCCCAACCTGACCCTGAAATGGATTGCGGAAAATTACCTGTTTATGAATGTGGATTATGTCAGCGCCCGTTTTATCAAAGAAACCAGGCAGAAATTTTCCAACTATATTACCACCCTCCGCATCCAGAAAGCAAAACAGCTGCTGGCCGATGACCACGCGGAGCAGATCCAGTGGATCGCGGAACAAGTTGGCTGCGGCAATAATCCCCAGTATTTCAGCCAGATATTTAAGAAAAATACGGGAATGACACCGAGCGCTTATGTAAAAATGATAAACGGGGGAGAGTAAAAAACAGAAAAAAATACGGCCGGGAAACTCCTTTCATGGAATTTCCCGGCCGTTCCTGGTTTATGACAGAATTGTCCCTGTTTAAATCCGATCCAGTATTTTATGAAGCGCCTCATAAGCCATGGTAAATGCCTCTTCACCGCTCAGTTTTTTCTTCTCTCCTGCATTCTGTTCCAGAGCGCTGAATCCTGCGAAGTCGCTTAAATGGGGTTCCAGAGATAAAAATCCCTTATATCCACCATCCTTCAGCATTTTTAAAATCTTTTCCACATTTCCGTCGCCCATGCCTGCCGGAACCACCCCTGCATCGGACCAGTTGGCATCCTTTACATGGATGTAGGTGATGTAAGGCTTTAACATCTCATAGGCTTCCAGAGTGTCCTGCTTGCACTGTACGAAATTGGCAAAATCAAATACGGCCTTAAAATGATCCCCGTAAAATGCTTTCATGATTTCCAGACACCGTTCTGCCACATCTCCGTAAATATCCTTTTCATTTTCGTGAAGAAGTGTCACCTGGTTCGCCTTTGCGTAGTCCGCAAGCTGTCCAAGCTGTTCCATAACCTTTCCCCGGTAGGGCTCATAGCTTTCATCCTTGGGCATGAAAAAGCTGAACATACGGATGTAGGGAGTCTCCATCTCATGGGCGATCTCCACCGTATGCTTATAAAGCTCCATGTGAGACGCAAAGTCGTCGGTAATCTGTATCTTTCCGATGGGAGAGCCTACAGAGGACAAACGGATGCCGGACGCATCCAGCTGCCGCTTGATTTCCTTTACCTGATCCATAGGATATTCCACCAGGCCTTTTCCGTTTACGCCCCTCATTTCCACGTACTGCATATTCAGTTTCTTTAATACCTCAATCTGTTTTCCTAAATCCATATCGATTTCATCCGCAAAACCGGATAAATGTATTCCATCCCACATTGTCATATCACCTTTCCTTTCTCTTTCTAATAGCTTCCTTCCGTATTAAATACTACTCCTGTGCCCTCTTTTTTCCGTGAAGCCGCACGGCGCTTATTCAGCTCGGAAAGGAACAGCTCTTCATCAAAGGGAAGCTCAATTTCTTTCTTTAACCAGCTGGACAAGTGCATGGCATTGGACAGCGTAAGCCCGTGAATTCCTTCCTCGCCGTCTGCAACCAGAGGAGTTCCCCGGAGAATCTTTCCGGCAAAGGCTTTCATAACGCCCACATGCTGTTCGTTCATTCCATCGGTTTCCACTTCCGTTACCGTGCATTCCGGCGTGTCAAATCCGCCCTTTGCAGTTTTGCAGAAGGTGCGCTCATTGACGGCCAGCTTATGAAGCGTCAGCTTATCATTTTCACAGACCAGCTTACCCATTTCCAGAGTTACTTCAAACCGGTTGGTTCCGGGTGCATCTGCTGTGGTGGTGACAAAGACTCCTGTTGCCCCGTTTGGATATTCCAGATAAGCAGTCACATCGTCTTCTACCTCAATATCATGCCATTTTCCATTGTGGCAGAAAGCCTGTACCTTGCTTGGCATTCCGCAGATCCACTGGATCAGGTCCATATTGTGGGGGCACTGGTTTAAAAGCACGCCGCCGCCTTCTCCATCCCAGGTAGCTCTCCAGCTTCCGGAATCGTAATAAGCCTGGGTGCGGTACCAGTCGGTGACGATCCAGTTGACCCTTTTAATAGCGCCCAGCTCCCCGCCGGTCACAAGCTCATGCATTTTCCGGTAAATGCAGTTGGTCCTCTGGTTAAACATCATGGCGAAAACGCAGCCGCTCTTCTTGGCCGCCTCGTTCATTTCCCTGACCTGCTTTGTATAAACGCCTGCAGGCTTTTCGCAAAGAACGTGAAGCCCGTGAGCCATGGCGTCCATAGACAGCTCCGGATGCTGATAATGAGGCACCGCAACCAGAACCGCATCGCATAAGCCGGAGGCGATTAAGTCTTTTCCTTCTTCAAGAATTACCACACTTTCCGGCAGATTCTCCCGTGCCCAGTCTCTCCGGCGCTCCTGACGGTCTGCGACCACGGTCAGTTCCAGCTCCGGCACCTTGTTTTCTATAATGCTCTTACAGTGGTTGCTTCCCATGTTTCCAATTCCAATAATACCAAGTCTTACCTTATCCATGTTTATCTCCCCTCATTTCTTGCAGATTCATAAATATCCATTACTGTGTTAAATGTATTTTCTGTGGAAGCCAGATCATTGGCATATGCCTTTCCTGATTCCAGACAGTCATAAAAATCCCGGATACAGGCCTCGTGGCCCATGCCCCAATAGGCCTTTCCCAGGGCTGCTGCCTTTGGCGCCTGCCAGTATACCGGTTCTTTCTCCGCCTCCGTCTGATACCAGACAGTCGTCCCTTCCAGACGTGCGAAGCCCTTTTCACAGGCCAGCTCTAAAAATACAGGAGCGTCTGCGGCGTAAGCGGTTGTTGCATAAAAGCTTGCGCTCACCGGAGACTCACCTTCTGAAAAGACCATATAGGCTTCCAGGGTGTCCTCCACTTCCATGATCCCTCTTAAGTGGTGGTTGCACATGGAGGCTTCCGTCCTTATGGGTTTTCCCATCCAGTTGAGCAGCAGATCCAGGGTGTGAATGGACTGGTTGATCAGAGCTCCGCCGCCTTCCGTTTCCAGCTTGCCTCTCCAGCCGCTTTCCGTATAATAGGGTGCATCCCTGTGCCAGGTCACAAAGGCCCTGCCGCCTAATATTCTGCCCAGATTCCCCTCTTTTAAAAGCGCGCTTATCTTTTCTGTTGTTTCATTATAACGGTTCTGGAAACAGATGCCCAGACGGACTCCGGATTCTTCTGCCGCTGCTTTCAGCTCTTCAAACTGGGCTCTGCTGATAGCCGGCGGCTTTTCCATGAACACGTGAATCCCTTTTTTTAATGCAGCCACAGCCATAGGCACGTGACAGCCATGGGGAGTGCAGATGTGGAGCACGTCCAGTTTTTCCTTTTCAAGCATTTCCTCCAGGGATTCGTAAACCGCTCCGTTTCCTCCCGTATAATGGGAGGAATATTCCTCCGCCCGTTCCCGGCGGATGTCTGCCAGAGCACAAAGCTCAACCCCTTTTATTTCCTTCAGAACCGTGGCGTGGACGTTCCCTATGTTTCCGCAGCCAATTACCCCAACCTGAATCATGGTACCCCTCTTTTCTTTTTTGTGTTTCTGTGATAGATTAATTATATACTGTTTTTAACGCAGTTTGTTTGCGTAGATTGACTAGAAACATGCACAGATTGTCTATTTCAGGAGGCCTTTATGAAAAAGGAGAGCAAGTACGATTACAGCGAATTTACGGAGCCTTTCAGCTGTGACTTTTCCACCAGCCAAATGGCGGGAAATGTGGATTTCCACATGCACAACAGTCACGAGATTTATCTGCTTTTAGACGGCCACGTTCAGTATTTTGTGGAAAACGTCTGCTATCCTTTACAGCCCGGCAGCCTGATCCTGTTTTCCAACCGGGAAATTCACAAGGCAATCAACGCCACAAATGAGGCCTTTACGCGGCTGGTCATCCACGTAAATCCTGCCTTTATCCGGCCTTACTGCACCCCCAACACCAACCTGTTAGACTGCTTTCACCGGGAACCGGCTATGGGAAATCTTGTGCAGCTTTCGAAAGAAGAATATAAGGAGCTGGTGGACCTTGCCCATACCCTGAAAAAGGCAATAAAAAACCGCTGCGCTTACGGCAGCGATTTGACGGCAGTCACCATATTGATTCAGATTTTAATACTCATCAACCGGAGCTGGCAGAAAACAAGCGCCTCCCGGACAGCTCCCAGGCCCCACAGGGCCCAGGCCATTATGAGCTATATTGATGAAAATTTAACGTCCCCCATTACCCTGGACTCCATTTCCCAGGCTCTTGCTCTGGACAAGTATTATTTAAGCCATTTGTTTAAATCGGAAACAGAAAGCAGTATCTTTCAGTATATCGTGGTAAAGCGGGTGTCTCTGGCAAAAGAGCTGCTGACTCAGGGACATACGGTTTCAGAGGCCTGCCATTTGTCAGGGTTTAATGATTACTCTAATTTTATACGGACATTCCGGCAGATTACGGGGAATACGCCGGGACAGTTTAAGAGGCTGAGCCGGTAAGGAGGATAACCGGAACTTTCCCCTACCGGGATTTATAAGCAGGGTCTGCCGGATATCCGCCCCGGATCTTCTGCATCCCCCGCTGAAGAGCATCCTTTGACTGCTTCCAGTCCGCATCCTTATTTAAATAGTCAAATTTTTCAATGAACCAGTCAATATCGCCGGAAACCCGCTCCAGATTCTGTTCCATGATGTTAAACAGAAAAGGATAGAATTCTTTCCGTTCTCCGTCGCTCAAATACCGGTCTGCCCCGCTGCACAGGTCACCGAAATGATGAAGGCAGAAGCCTTTACCGGTTTCAACCTTATGTCGAAAGGTCTCATCCTTTTTGTAAAGATGAAAAAAGGTGGCCACATAGCGCTGAAAGCTTTCCGAAAACCGGTCGCAGATATAACAGGTTTTCTCCTTTTCAGCCACCCAGGCGCTGATGGAGTTGGAGTTCTCTCCTTTTCCTGCCTTTCCTGTAATCCGGTCTTTTAAGGAGGTTTTTCCCGGAGAGAAATTCTTGAATTCCTCCCGCATTTCATTGATCAGCTTTTTATAATAGGTTTTCAGTATCCAGCCATTTCCCAGGGCATTGCCGTAGTCCAGCATTTTCTTCTGGTGCATCCGGCAGAAGCCTGCCTTATCCGTGGCGTCCCGGGTGTCACTTTCCATATAGGAGGCGCAGGAACCCAGCACAAAGTCCATAAGCTCCTGCTCCGCTTTTCTTTCCAGGAAGCAAAAGGGGCATTCGTCCGCCTCGTCTACGGCGTCATTTAGCGGTATCTCGTATAATTTTTCTTTCATGGCTTTTCTTACACCTTAAACCGGTACCCCACGCCCCATATGGTCTCAATATACTGAGGCTTCGCCGTGTTGAACTCGATTTTCTCCCTGATCTTCTTAATATGAACCGTGACCGTGGCAATATCGCCGATGGATTCCATATCCCATATTTTATTGAACAGCTCTTCTTTCGTAAAGACATGGTTGGGATTCTGAGCCAGAAAGGTCAAAAGGTCAAACTCCTTGGTGGTGAAGTTCTTCTCTTCCCCGCTGACCCACACCCGTCTTGCGGTCTTGTCGATCTTAAGACCCCGGATCTCAATAATTTCATTATCCGGCACGCCGCTTCCGATCAGCCTTTCGTACCGGGCCAGATGGGCTTTTACCCGGGCCACCATTTCACTGGGGCTGAAAGGCTTTGTCATATAATCATCGGCCCCCAGACCTAAGCCCCGGATCTTATCAATGTCCTCCTTTTTGGCGGAAACCATGATGATGGGGGTATTCTTTACCTCCCGGACCTTCCGGCATATCTCAAAGCCGTCTATTCCCGGAAGCATTAAGTCCAGGATGACCAGGTCAAAGTCTTCATAAAGAGCCTTGGAAAGCCCTGACTCCCCGTTATTTTCAATTTCAACCTCAAATCCGCTGAGCTCTAAATAATCCTTTTCCAGCTCTGCGATGCTCACTTCATCCTCCACGATCAATATTCTGCTCATTCCTGTATGACCTCCTGGTATTTTCTCAAAACGAAATGGATCTCCGTGCCGATGCCTTCCTTGCTGGTAGCCCAAATCCGGCCTCCGTGATCCTCAATGATCTTTTTCACGATGGACAAGCCGATCCCGCTTCCTCCCTGGGAAGAATTTCTGGAAGAATCGGTGCGGTAGAACCGGTCAAAGATGTTGGGCAGATCCTTTGCAGGAATCCCTTTCCCGTTATCCTCAATTTCCACCTGGATGAAATCTCCCACATCCTTGATGCGGATGTTGATGATCCCGCTCTTCTTATCCATATATTTTACAGAATTGCTGATAATATTATTGATGACCCGGCGCATCTGCTCCGCGTCGGCGATCACCACCACGTCCTCGTCCACGTAGTTAAAATACCCCAGCTCAATATTCCGAGCCTCCATCTCAAGCCCTACTTCGTCAATACAATCCCTGAAATAACCTGCCACATTGATCTTGGAAAAGGTATAAGGGATCTTGTTGGTATCGATCTTTGAATAAAAGGTCAGCTCGTCAATCAGCTTATCCATATCATTGGCCTTATTGTAAATGGTCCGGATATAGCGGTCCAGCTTCTCCGGGGAAGAAGCCACCCCATCCATGATCCCTTCCACATAGCCCTTGATGGCCGTGATGGGAGTTTTTAAATCATGGGAAATGTTGCTGATCAGTTCCTTATTCTCCTTGTCATACTGGACTTTTTCCTCTGCGGATTCCTTTAATCGGATTCTCATTTCTTCAAAATCCAGGCAAAGCTGTCCTACCTCGTCATCGCTCTCCACTTCGAGAGAAAAATCCAGATTCCCGTCCCGGATCTTCTTGGTTGCCACCTGAAGCCGCCCTAAGGGGCTTACTACGGAGCGGTACACCCACATCATGAGAATGGCATCCGTAAATACCATAATCAGGATGATGGCCATAAGCATTTCCGACATCATGGCCTTAATCTCAGGAAGAAGTCCGTCCACATTGGAAACGATGAACACACTGCCCTTTTCTCCGTCCGGGTAAAGGAAGTCCATCTGCTTCACCAGATGCTGGGTTTCCCCGTCCAGATAAATGGCGCCGTCAATTCCGCTGTCCCCATCCTCATATTTGGGAAGCTGGTCGTAAAGGCCCTGGGTAACATGGCTGTTTCCGTCAAAAACCAGGGTATCTTCCTTTCGGACGATGATATAGGCATATTTCGATGCCAGGCTTCCGTTAAGCTTTTCCAGATACTGGGTATCGTTAAACTGACCGGGGTCGCTTTCCAGGAGGCTGCTGATTTCTTTCTGGGTTTCCTGGGTCAGGCGGTTGAAAATCTGAAGAGAATTGCTTGACAAAAGATCGATCTGCTCTGTTAAATTATAATTTTTCCGGAATGCCTTCATCTGGTAATTGCTGAGTCCGGCGACAACCGCAAACATCAGGGTCAGGGGAATCACCGTTATAATTACAAAGGCGACAACCAGACGGGTTCTCAATTTTAATTTCACTTTGTGTTTGTCTCTCCCTTGCTCCTAAACTTTATTTTAAGAAAAAATTTATATTTCGTAAGGGTATTATATCACACATGGGCAGAAGAATTTATAAAACAATTCTAAAATTTATCTGTAAAAAGAAAAAGGCTGATTTCCAGGGCTTTTAGGCCTGAAGCGGCTGATTCTCAGACTTTTCCTTTTATTCCATAACCTTCCTGCCATGCCGGAAAATTTTTTCGTATCAAAAGAAGTTCATAGAAATCTAATAACTTTTATATTATAACTTATATTGACAGATATTTACAAGAGCAGATTGTAACGAAAAAAGGACAGAGCTCACGGCTGCCCGTAAATTCTCCATCCTTTTCTTCTATATTTATAGGGGTTATAAATTATAAATACTTCTTTAAAAGCTCTACCTTGTCAAGCTTTTCCCAGGGCAGGTCTAAATCATGTCTGCCGAAATGACCGTAAGCAGCCGTCTGCTTGTAGATCGGGCGGCGTAAATCCAGCATCTTTATGATTCCTGCAGGACGTAAGTCAAAGTTCTCGCGGATGATTTCCACCAGCTTTTCATTGCTCAGTTTTCCAGTTTCAAAGGTATCTGCCATAATGGAAGTGGGGTGAGCTACGCCGATAGCATAGGAAAGCTGAATCTCACACTTGTCAGCCAGTCCTGCTGCCACGATGTTCTTTGCAACGTAACGGGCTGCATAAGCGGCGGAACGGTCCACCTTGGTGCAGTCCTTGCCGGAAAACGCTCCGCCGCCGTGACGGGCATATCCGCCGTAGGTATCCACGATGATTTTACGTCCGGTCAGGCCGCTGTCACCGTTTGGTCCGCCGATAACAAAACGGCCGGTAGGATTGACAAAAAACTTGGTATTCTCATCCACCATCTCTGCGGGAAGAATTTCATCAAACACATATTTTTTGATATCCGCGTGGATCTGCTCCTGGCTTACATTTTCATCGTGCTGGGTGGATAAAACCACTGCATCCAGGCGGAAAGGCTTTCCATCCTCACCGTATTCCACTGTTACCTGGGTCTTTCCGTCGGGACGTAAGTAGGTAAGGGTTCCGTCCTTGCGGACCCTGGTAAGCTGGAGGGCCAGCTTGTGGGCAAGGGCGATGGGATATGGCATATATTCTTCGGTTTCATTGCTCGCAAAGCCGAACATCATTCCCTGGTCTCCTGCCCCGATGGCATCGATCTCCTGGTCTGACATCTTGTTTTCCTTTGCTTCCAGAGCCCGGTCAACGCCTAAGGCGATGTCCTTTGACTGCTCGTCAAGGGCCACGATAACGCCGCAGGTATCACAGTCAAAGCCGTATTTGGCCCGGTCATAGCCGATTTCTCTTACGGTTTCGCGGACGATCTTCTGAATGTCCACATAGGCATGGGTGGTGATCTCACCCATAACCAGAACAAGGCCGGTGGTGGTGCAGGTCTCACAGGCCACGCGGCTCATGGGGTCCTGCTTTAACAGCTCGTCCAGAATCGCGTCGGAAATCTGGTCGCACATTTTATCCGGATGTCCCTCGGTTACAGACTCGGAAGTAAATAATAATTTTTCCATGTTGTCATTTCCTCCTTAATATACATGGGGGAATAACAAAAAGAAAAGTCCGCAGCAACGCGGACTTGATTCAACAATGTATCAAATCCTCTTATTGCTCGATTTCTCGCTCAGGTTGGCACCTTCCAGCCGCTCTTTTCTGGCGAATCGCCATTTCCGGTCGGGGTTGCCGTGACTTCACAGATCCTTTGTATCTCCATCACTCTGAATAAGGGATATTACGTACTTTTCATTTGTTATTCAATTGTAAGGTGTACCATATTGCATATGTATTTTAGCGCATTCAAAAACAGCTGTCAAGAAATTTTTCTTTCTTTTCCCCCTCTTGATAAGAAATTCTCATCCTTTCACTCCGCCTCCGGTAATACCGGCGATGATTTTCTCCGACAGAAAAATATAAAGAACAAAAGTAGGAAGAAATACGATGATGACGGAAGCAAACATGCCTGACCAGTCTCCCGTATACTTCATGGAATTAATCATGGAATAAAGTCCCACCGCAACCGGACGCACCCTGTCGGAGTTGGCAAAAATCAGGGAAATGAAATACTCATTCCAGATATTGATAAAGTTGAAAATAGTGACTGTTATGATCCCGGACTGGGCCATGGGAAACATGATCAGCCAGAAAGCCCGCATGGGAGGGCAGCCGTCAATGGCAGCCGCTTCCTCATAAGCCCTGGAAATATTTGCAAAAAAGGTCAGAAGAAAAATAGTGGTATAAGGAACATTGATTCCCACGTAAAGGAATATCAGCACCGCCTTATTGGCAATGTAATTATTCAGCACGTTCATTCCTGCAATGAGGCTGAACAACGGGAGAACGATCATGACCACAGGTACTCCCATGGCGGATACCAGGCTGGTCTGTATTGTCCGGTTGCCCGCAAAACTGAAGCGGGACAGCACATACGCGGCAGGCGCGCAGATCAGAATGAGAAGCGTGCAGGAAACAACGGAATACATCAGGGAATTGAAGAAAATAGCGGACACGTTGGAATTGGTCCACGCCTTTGCATAGTTCTCAAAATGTATCCCCTGAGACAGCACATGACCTGAAAAAATGGCCTTAGTGGTAGAAAAGCTGGCGGCCACCACCCAGCCCAGCAGTACAACGGTAAATAAAATCCAAACGATCAGGAGCAAATATCCCGGAAACAGCCTAAGCTCTCTTTTCCAGTTAAACGGCTCCGTAAATTTTCCCTTTCTAGCCATAGATTCCCCTCCTTAGAATTCCAGATCATCGTCCTTTATCAGTTTGCTGCATATGAGGAAGACTGCCACAACACAGATGCTCAGCAGAACCCCGATTGCCGCTCCCAGGCCTGCGTTGCGCTCTGTCATGCTGTTGCCCGCTCCAAAGATCATCATATACATATAAACCATGGGGGTAATGGTCTGGGTGTCCGCCGTAACGGTTGAAAACAGCTGGGACCAGACAAAAAAGCCCACCGAAGTGACGCTCCACATGGTGATATTGGTTTTAAACACCCCTTTCAGCAGAGGAAGAGTTATATAGCGGAACTGATTGACCTTATCCGCTCCGTCCAGGGTAGCTGCCTCATAGTAATCATCCCCGATCCGCTCGATTCCGCTTGCAAATATCAGCATGTGGTATCCCACCATGCCGAAGCAGTACGCCAGGAGCAGGGCCATGAATTTATGTTCATTATCAAGCCACTGGACCTTAGCCAGATCCTTAAGCCCGACCGCGGAAAAAGCACTTTTAAGAAGACCGAATTTAGGGCTGTATACATACTGAAGCCACATGGTTGCAAGGGCAACCGCACTGACGACGTTGGGGAGATAGATCATTGCCCGGAAAAAGCTTTTAAAACGTATTCCGCTGGTGATGATAACCGCAAATAAAAGAGCCAGGGACATGACAATCAATCCGCCGATCAGCCAGATACGGAATAAATTCCACATGGAAATACGGAACAGGCTGGTCTGGGCAAGCTTGCTGTAATTGGCAAGCCCCATAAACTGCCATTTGTTCATGGAATCCGTAATTCCTTCAATCTTAAAGAAGCTCATTAAAACCGTTCTCAGGATCGGATAAAGGAACACAAGGACAAACATTAAAACTGCCGGCGTTAAAAATACGGCGATCATGGTCTTATTCTTCTTCACGTTAAATACCTCCCTGGCTTTCCTCAATTACACGGCGGCGCCGTCAAAGCGGCGCCGCCATATGGAAACTTACCGGCCCGGATTATTTTCCTGCTGCCGTAAGAGTGCTTACGAACTCCTCTGCCGTAATGGAACCTCCGCAAAGCTTCATAAAGTTCTCCTTGATGATCGGTGTTAAGTCTGCGTTCGCTTCTGCTCCGGCTGCCCACGGATACCGCACGGTTAAGCTTTCCATAACCGGCTTTACGCTGGCAAGCTGTGCCGGCCATTGGGAGTTTCTGGAATCTGCCGGGATGCCCATTGACATTTCGGACATCTTCTTGTCAAATTCCCCCTGAGTGATGTACTGGATCAGCTTAAAGGCGTTTTCCCCGTTTTTGGAATTTTTGTTGATGGCTAAAACCTGAGCTCCATAGTTGGCGGCGTTTGTTCCATCCTTTCCGCCGTCCACTGCCGGATAGCTGAAGCAGCCCCACTTAAAGTCCTCTCCTGCCAGATCCTTTACTTCATTTGGAAGCCAGGAACCATTTAAATACATGGCCGCTGTTCCCATTGCAAGCTCCTGATTCTGTCCTGCGGGCCATACATTGGAAGCGATGGTTTCTGAAAAATATCCTTTCTTCGCAAAGTCCTCATAGGCCTGAGCTGTCTTAAGAACCGCCGGGTCATCCCACTTGCCTTCCTTCACAACAGCCTCTGTTCCAGGCTCGCCTAAAAGTCTGGACATGTGATAACCAAACATGGACGTTATGTAAGCATCATCACAGGTGATGGGAATATAGCCTGCATCCTTGATCTTCTGGCAGGCTGCATCCAGCTCTGCCCAGGTCTTGGGCACTTCCGTTACTCCGGCTTCATCGAAAATGGACTGGTTATAGAAAAATGCAAATACATTGGGCTGGTAAGGAATGGACTTTAAGGTTCCTCCTCCTACCTCTCTGCAGGCTGACATTAAGCCTGCATTCGCATTGGCTTCATAGCCGGAGGTCTTTACCATATCCTCCAAATCCATCAGGTACGCGCCCCATGTGGTGTTCACCCTGTCAATATCTTCATCAAACAAATCAATGTTGGTTCCTGCATCCAAAGCGGGCTGAAGTCCCTCGCGGATGCCTGTGCGCCCCTTAAACTGGACATCGACCTTAACTCCCGTGTCTGCGGTAAACTTGTCGATTGCCATCTGGATTGCCTGACCCTGAGGCTCTGTGGCCTCCCACATAGACCAGTAAACAAGCCCTTCCCCGGTGCCTGCTGCAGCATCCTTAGCCGTTTCCTTTGCTGTTTCTGCCGCTGTTTCCTTTGCTTCGCCGGCTGCAGCCGTGGTGGCTGATGAAGACGCTCCTCCCGAGCATCCTGCCAGAAGACCTGCTGCCATGACTGCGCTCAGCATAATACCTGTAAAACGTTTTTTCATAATTAATTTTACCTCCCTGCTGTTGTCTAACCTTTCGGTTAGATCTTATTTATGAGTCTATATTATTATACTTTTTGATAAATTGCTTTGTACAAAAAGTCATCATTTTTTACTTTTTAGGTTTTTATTGTTTGCATTTTTCATAATTAGAGTTTAAAATATACTTGATTTCTGTATCATTTTCACAATGCCATTTTACAGATACAGCATCCAGCCCCATAATTCAGGAGGATATCATGAAATACCAGTATACGGAACTGACCGAAGAGCTGACGGTACACCGGATTGTCAGCATTCACTATTTTGAATATATGAGCGACTTCACCTTTGCAGGTGAATCCCATCCTTTCTGGGAACTGCTCTGTGTGGATAAGGGGGAGGTCGATGTGGTGGCAGACCACGAGAGACTGACGCTTCAGAAAGGAGAGGTTATCTTCCATCAGCCAAATGAATTTCACCGGGTTTTAGCCAATGGGGTCATAGCCCCAAACCTTGTGGTCATCGGATTTGACTGCCAGTCCCCTCACATGGCCTGTTTCAAGGAACAGATCCTGAAAGTGGGCCAGGAGGAGCAGGAGCTTCTGGCACGGATTATTGCAGAGGCGCGCCAGTGCTTTGAGGGAAGGCTTGACAATCCCTATCAGGAGGTCTTAGTGCGGAAAGAGCATGGGTTCTTTGCCGGGGAGCAGATGATAAAAGCTTACCTGGAACAGTTTCTGATACAAATGTATCGCCGCTCTTTTTCTTTCAGACAGGCGCCTGCCGTCCATAAGGCTACGACTTCCACAGAGGACATTTATGAATCCATCCTCAATTATTTTGAAAGGAACATCTGCACCCAGCTGACCATTGACCAGATCAGCCGGGATAACTTAATCGGAACTTCCCAGTTAAAAAAGCTTTTTTATGAAAAAAGCAGCAGCGGAGTCATTGAATACTTTAACGGTATGAAAATCGATGCGGCCAAGCAGCTCATACGGAACCGGAAGCTTAATTTTACCCAGATTGCAAACTACCTGGGTTATACCTCGGTCCACTACTTTTCCAGGCAGTTTAAGCATCTGACGGGAATGACCCCTTCGGAATATGCTACCTCCATTAAAAAGCTGTCCGAAAAGAGCGTGCTGCGGGATACGGGTATTTAAGTATTTATTTGAGCTTTCCGGCTTGGGCTTTTCAAGGACAGCGTCACAGCAGTGGAACGATTCGACTATTTGGATTAAGTATTAAATTGCAGTATTAAAAAACTACTGGCTTAATATCAAGTCAGTAGTTTTCTGAATTTAAGGCTGGAGTTTCTATACTGCATAATGCTGCAATTTGCATATCATCATCTGCAAATCCTGATATGTACCGTCTTTTAGCTTCTGGGCGTTTTCAATTGTCCCGCATATCTTAAATCCATTTTGTTCATACACATGCCTCGCCCGCTCATTTTCTGCAACCACCTCCAGCTCAACCTGTTCATAACCTGATTCTTTTGCATGATCAAGGCAGCATTTTGTCAATATATTGCCGATTCCCATATTCCAGTAATCCCTTAGTACAGCAATTCCAAATCCGGCCCTGTGCCTTGTTTTTATATTATCCCTGATGCAGGATATGGACGCATTGGCCACCAGCTTATGATCCACAAAGGCTGAAATATTAAAGCTCCGCTCTTCCTCAAGCTGTTTGAGAATATAAGAATTTTCTTCCTCAAGGGTTGTCTTAATCTCTTCGGGATATCTTCCCACATAAGTTGTTTCAACGGCGCACTGAACTAAATATTCAAGCAATTCCCTGGAGTCGGATAATTCAGGACTTCTAAGTATGACTTCTTTACCATTTTTCGATACCCATGTAATTTCTTCAATTCTCATAAAAGCCCTCCATAATATCCGAAAGTTATTTTTGTATCACCATATTACCAAAAAAACTGCCGGCCCTCAATATTAAGTTTCCAGAACAGCCTCTTTATATGACAAATTTTATGTATGTCCTGTCGTCAATGGAGCTTTTTCCGTTTGTGAAGCCATTTACGGCTTTATGAATATCAATGCACAGAGGATCTTTTGCCTTAAGTTCTTCTAGAAACAGCTCGCTTTCAGATAATGACGGTTCTAATCTGGGGTATCCGTCGGAAGCCAGTATAACCGCATCTTCACTTCCATTTAATTGGGCCATTGCATTTATCAGAACTTCTTTCGTGCGGAATCCGCTGGTCTTGCTGTCCCATAAAAGTTTCCCTTTGGCAGTTACCCCATCCATTACCGCAATGAACTTATCATTGATAAACAGCCCGTCTTCACACAGGGTGTCATCACCGTACTTGGAAGCTATAAATTTTTCAATGATTTTCATATCTGTTGTGTATGCAGTATACTCATACATTCCTTTCCTTATTTTTATAGCTGAATTGATCCTTAACATTTTGATTCTGGGCAGACGAAATGTAAAGTCAGCCGTCCGGATGATTTCCGCTCCGGGAACTGATTCATGTCCTGAATGGATTTAAAGCTCCGATCAACTTTATTTCCTGGGTTTACTGTAATCTTTATCTCATAGGACGTAATTTCCTATGAGATAAAAAACTGCCGGCCTAATAGTGACAGCCGGCAGTTAAATCAGATTTCTATTTATTTCTTTTCGGTAATAAACAATCGTCATGCCTTTCTTGATATCTTTCTCTTTCCCTATAGGTATATAGCCCATAGCTTCATACAGACAGCATAATTTATTCTCCTGCTTAATGGTATCTAATTCCCAGACTTTTGCCTTTGGATATAAAAATTCCACCTGTTTCAATATTTGTTTTGCATAACCATTCCCCTGATATTCCGGCAAAAGAAACATCGGTGAAATGCGGCATTCTTCAGGCGAAAGCCTCACTACCCGAATGGCTCCTGTATTTTTATTTTCAAGCTTAATCAGGTAATAATCCGTATTATCCTGATTCATTTTTTTCACTATGGAATCATAGGATTCCGTTCCGGGGCTTATTTCATAATCCTTATTAAAGCTTGCTGAACGCAAGAATCAGGAACAAAACCCCGCTGATCCAGGATAAATCCCAATTTTTAAGCAAAGCCAGTTGATGTCCCAAAAACAGGCCGATATACATGACCGCGATTCCTATGCCAAATGCAGTTACAGTGGTTAATGCCGGCGGTATCATCAAAAAGCCTGACAAAGTCCCTGCTAACAGGCTGTCTATGGACATAGCGAGGGAAAACATAACGGTTTCTTTCCACGACAGGGATTTGGAGTGGTCCCAGTCCGCTGCCAGGGGATTTCCATAAATATTTATAATGATGCTGAGGCCGGAAACGGTGAATGTGAGATCCTTATGAACATTTACGTGATTGTTGATATATCTTTTAATCAGATAATCCATAAGCTTTACCACCCCTAAGAGCAGCAAACAAGAAAAGGCCATTCCTTTTGTAAATCCTTCCGGTACCAACCCGTTTATCAGCCCGCCCAGAAGTAAAGCTGCCCCCAGGCAGCCGCTGCAGATTCCATTGACCGCAATAACTTTAATCGCTGATATGCGCAGCCGGTCTGCGCCATAAGCAACACTGGCAACAAACGTGTCAATACACAGTGCCATTACCAAAATTAAAATATCACGCATATTTACTGAGCTTACCTTTTTTATTTTAATATATTCGCCGTTTCCCCATATGCAACCCTTTCACCGCTTTATCAGTACAAAATTTGGCTTTCCCGGGTCAGCCTGGGCAAGCGCATTCTCTCTTTAAGATCGCCCGGGATAGGGCTCCGCTTCCTGCCCAAAGCCTGAGTTTCCGGTCATTTTCGGCTTTCACACCCGAATTAATACAAGAGAGAATCCCGCTTGTGGGATCCTCCCGGAGGGTTTTTAAACAGCCAGCAGTCCGGTTATTGATAAATAAAGTTTTAGTATATTTTGCTTCCGATCTGCTTATCCAGCCTCCATTGAGGGGCTTCTCCATCGTCCCCCCAATATTCGTCGATTGACACAATTTTATCCTGTTCCATCTTAAAGAAAGAAACAGCATGAGAAGACATTTCCTCGGACCAGACATGGGTTACGGTGATTATCATATCTCCCAATTGTTCAATCCGTTCCACTTCTCCATTCCATTTCCCCGGGTACTCGCAGTTAGCCGTTAAAAACTCGGAGACGGTGAAATGTTCATTGGTACAATGCCAGCGAATGTAAGCGTTCTCGTGGAAGAAAGCCCTTAATTTTTCAGCATCCTGCTCAGCAATATACTTCCAGTATTGAGTCATCAGCTTTTGTGAATCCATTTTTTTCTCCCTGAATTTCAACTTTAGTTTCCCTGTCTGTACCCATTTGGATTCTGGGACTGCCATCTCCAGGAATCCTCACACATTTCATCAATTCCCCGTTTTGCTTCCCAGCCAAGCTCCTTTTTCGCCAAGGATACATCCGCATAGCAGGACCCGATATCCCCCGGGCGGCGGGGCTTGATGGAATAGGGAATTGGCCTTCCGCATGCCTTTGAAAAGGCCTGGATCATCTGAAGCACGCTGAAGCCCCGGCCGGTTCCCAGATTATAGATGCGGACCAAGGGCTCTGAGGAAACTATTTTCTCAAGGGCTTTTACGTGTCCAAGAGCCAGATCCACCACATGGATATAGTCCCGGACTCCTGTTCCATCGGCTGTATCGTAATCATCGCCGAACACTCCCACTTCCTTCAGCTTCCCGACCGCAACCTGGGTAATGTAAGGAGTCAGGTTGTTGGGGATCCCGGCTGGATCTTCTCCGATGAGGCCGCTCTTATGAGCGCCCACAGGGTTAAAGTAACGCAGCAGGATCACGCTCCATTCCGGGTCTGCGGTGTGAAGGTCTGTAAGGATCTGCTCCAGCATGCTCTTAGTCTGTCCATAGGGGTTGGTGATGGCTCCCCTGGGGCAGTCCTCGGTAATGGGCACAAAGGCCGGATCTCCGTATACGGTGGCGGATGAGCTGAATATAATCTTCTTTACATGATGCGCTCTCATAACATCACAGAGAATCAATGTCCCGGTGATGTTGTTGTGGTAATATTCCAGCGGCTTTGCCACGGATTCACCCACCGCCTTTAACCCGGCAAAATGGATGACCGCATCAATCGCTTCCCGGTCAAATACCCCGCTTAAGCCTTCCCGGTCCAAAAGGTCCGCCTTATAAAAGATCACCTTTTTTCCGGTGATGGCCTCTACCCGCTCTAAGGATACCTGGGAGGAATTGCAGAGATTATCCACCACAACAACCTCATGGCCCTGTTCCAGAAGCTCAATACACGTATGGCTGCCGATATATCCGGCCCCTCCAGTCACTAATATTCTCATCTTTCCCTCTTTTCCGCCCACACCTTTTGGGCAAGGTGTTTCCCTGTCTTCTATTCATATTTACGGACAACCGCTTCCATCTCTTTCCACTTCTTTTCCATATCCGCCACAAGGGCAAACTGGGTTCTGGCCCGGTCCAAATTGTGATTTTCCCGGCTTATATGGAAATAGATGTCTCCCTGAAGAAAGTCCATTAGGAAACGCATTCCGCACTCAAAGGTCATGAGCTTTGCTCCCATGGGAAGCATCTCCTTTTCCGTCTGGGTCAGGCTTCCCTTACAGCCCTCCAAATATCCCCTGGTGTAAATGTCAAACAGAGGCAGGGATAAGGATACCTTGCTCACATCAGGCTCATCCTCTTCTGCCGTATTGGCCCCAAAACGGATGGAATCACCGAAATCAAAGATGGACAATCCCGGCATAATGGTATCTAAGTCAATGATGCACAGGGCATCTCCTGTTGCGTCATCAATCATGATGTTATTAAGCTTGGTGTCATTATGGGTAACACAGAGAGGGAGCTTTCCTTCCTTCAGCAGCTTTATGGCAATGCCCGCCTCTTCCTCCCGGTCAAGGACAAACCTTATTTCTTCCTCCACCAGGTGAGCCCGGCCGCAGACATCGGCCTTCACCGCCTCCTTAAACGCCTCTAAACGCACCGTAGTATTATGGAAATTGGGTATGGTTTCCGCCAGTTCATCTGCCGGATATTCTGCCAGCTGGCGTTTAAACCGGCCGAAAGCTCTTCCGCTCTGATAAAAGTCCCTGGGGTCCCTTACCTTGTCATAGGTGACGGCCCTTTCAATAAAAAGATAGCCTCTCCAGTAATTTTTGTCACTGTCCTGGCAGTAATCCTTTCCATCCCTTGCCTTTATGATGTTGAGGGTCTCCCGGTTGGGATCGCCGCCCTGTTCCAGGATCTTTTTCCGCAGAAAAGAAGTAACTCCAGCGATATTTCTCATAAGGGAAACCGGATCCTTAAAAACCTCATGGTTGATTCTCTGGATGATGTAGTGCCTTTCCGTCTCTTTGTCCTTGCAGACCAAACGGAAGGTATCGTTAATATGTCCGCTTCCATAGCGCTCCCATGAAACCGGTTCTCCCTCAAAGGCCAGGAGCCCGATGGCTTCCCTGATTTTTCCGCACTGTGCGTCTCCCATTACTTTTCCTCCCATAACTTATCCGGATACAGGCCGGCTTCCTTCAGCCCCTTAATGGCATTTACCACGGTCTCTTTATCCTCTTTGTAAGTTACCCCATACCAGCGGTCCACGCTCTTTAATACGGAAACCTCTGCCTCCCCGTCCTTTAGCAGCTCATCCACTACGAATGGAAGGAAGTATTCACACTTCAAGGGATTTTTCGGAAGCTCCCTGTCTAAAAATGAGGCAAACCGCTCCTCAAGCTCCTTTAAAATGCTGTTTGTAAATCCCCACATGTTCATGGAAACAATGGTGTCCTCCCCCAGTTCCGTCCAGGTTTTCCCGTCGTCCTCAGTATATTCCGCCTTGTTTCCGTGCTTTTCTATTCTTGTCCGCTCGTGAATATCAACAAGCTTTCCTGCCTCATCGGTACTGCACACGCCTCTTGCCACGTGGCCGTTTTCCGTCAGGGTATTGTAAAGCTGGTAACCCACCATAGTGTACTGGTACTTCTCCCCATCAGAAACCTTGTTAAGCTGGTTGTAAATGGAGACAAAAGCGCTTCTGCCATAGTAATCATCCGCATTAATGACAGCAAAGGGTCCGTCTATTACGTCCTTGCAGCATAAAACCGCATGCCCGGTTCCCCAGGGCTTTACCCTGCCCTCAGGCACTTCATATCCTTTGGGAAGCTTATAAAGCTCCTGATATACGTATTCCACCTGCACATGAGCCGCCATGCGGTCCCCGATATTTTCCTTAAATTCTTTTTCAATTTCTTTCTTAATGATGAAAATAACCTTTTCAAATCCAGCATAAACCGCATCAAAGATAGAAAAATCAATGATCTTATTTCCATAAGCGTCCACTGGATCGATCTGCTTTAAGCCTCCGTAACGGCTTCCCATGCCTGCTGCCATAATCACCAGAACCGGTTTCTTGTTCATTGCTGTTACCTCCTAAATTCTATTAACCTCAGTATAATGAATGAGCGTCAAAAGATATTTGCACTATTTATTATTTAATTTGCATTATCGTACTCTTCCCGCCATTTTACCACAAAATGCATTAAACTGTCCATAAGTGCAACCCTTTCTTTCCTGCGGCATCATACTCCTGTCCCAGAGCGGGAAAAGGGCTTTTACCGGAGAATTTATCCAAAATGTTTTCTGCCCGGTTGATTCCCCTATTGTTATATGCTAAAATAGATAACACCCGTTATTTTCGTTCAAGAATAACGCGAAAATCAATGTAAAAGGGAGAATTAAGATGAAAAAAAACTTTCAGACACTGGGAGCGGCCCTGGCTTTGGCAGCCGTTTTAACCGCCTGCGGTTCAGGAGCGCCGTCCGCACAGCAGACCGCCCAGTCCCAGGCCGCCCAGACAGAGGCCGCCAAAGAGACAGCCGAAGCGCAGCCGACCGAAGCAACGCAGACCGAGTCTGCAAATGCAGAAAAACCGGATAAGGATATGGCGGGCCGCGCCATCCAGCTGCCGGAGACAGTGAAAACCGTCTATTCCACCAGCCCCGAGGGAACCACCTTCATGTACACCTTTGATGACAAAATGGTGGCTGGAACCAACTTCGATTTATCCCCTCAGGAGAAGCAGTTTACCACAGAATACTACCAGAGCCTTCCCAATTTAGGCGGCTGGTACGGCAAGGGCAACGAGGGAAATGTGGAGGAGATCATCAAGGCTGCTCCTGATATTGTCCTGTCATCCGGTATTGACCAGGCCAGCATGGACAAGGCAGACCAGCTTCAGGAAAAGCTTGGAATCCCCGTAGTCCTCATTAATACGTCTCTTGATACCCTGGCGGATTCCTACCGCTTCCTGGGAACAATTACCGGCAATACCGCCCGGGGCGAAGAACTGGCAAAGTATACGGAGGACACCATCAACAAGGCAAAGGAAATCACCGCCGGTATTCCGGAGGACAAGAAAGTGACTGTTTACTATGCAGAAGAAGCTCTGGGGCTGAACACAGATCCCTCCGGCTCCAACCACTCCCGGCTCATCGACTTATGCGGAGGCGTCAACGTGGCAGACTGCGAGATCACTCCCGGATATGGCCGGACCGAGGTTTCCATGGAACAGGTTATCTCCTGGGACCCCCAGTACATCATTGCCTCTGTGGATAACGGCTATGAGAATTCAGGAAGCTATGACACCATTTTAAGCGATTCCCAGTGGTCCGTCATCCAGGCTGTAAAAGACGGCCATGTGTACGAGACGCCCACCGCGCCTCAGAACTGGTTCGACCGTCCGCCCAGCGTGAACACCCTCATCGGAATCAAATGGGTTCAGAACTTACTGTATCCTGAGTATGCAGATTACGATATCAAAAAGGAAGCAAAGGAATTTTACTCCATGTTCTATCACTATGATTTAAGCGACGAGGAAGCGGACAGCCTGCTTGCCCGCTCTGTGAGGAAAAACTAGGAGATGAAAAATATGCAGAGACCGGATGAAAAAATTCTGGAAATGCCCTGGAGCCAGGTATTAGAAGCCTATCCTTACGGGGGAGACTTTTTTCAGGCAAACGGATTAAAGGAGATGCGCTTCGCATCTCCTTCTCTGAAAGCGGATATTCTGGCGCTGGAGGAGGATGTCCTGGAGGATATCGGCATTACCAGGGAAGAACTGATGGAGAACTTCCTGCTGTTTCTCCAGCGGATGGAAAAGCTGCGAAAGAAAAACGCATCCCTGGAATACCTGACCATTCTGGGCGGACACCAAAAGGACGGAAGCCCGGAGCAGCTTGACCTAACCATCAGAAAAGGAGAGGTCCTGGCCATCGTAGGCCCTACGGGCTCTGGAAAGAGCAGGCTTCTGGCGGACATTGAATGTCTTGCCCAGGGAGACACCCAGACAGGAAGAACCGTGCTCATTGACGGCAGAATCCCCACCCCTGCAGAGCGGTTTTCCATTGAAAACAAGCTGATCGCCCAGCTGTCCCAAAACATGAACTTCGTCATGGACCTTCCGGTCATGGAATTTTTGGAAATGCACGGGGAAAGCCGGATGATCACGGGAATAAGGGAAGTATCGGAGCGGATCTTCGCCCATGCCAATGAGCTGGCCGGAGAGCGCTTTTCTCCTCTGACCCCTTTGACCCAGTTAAGCGGAGGCCAGTCACGGGCCCTGATGATTGCGGACACCGCCCTTTTAAGCGCCTCTCCCGTGGTGCTGATTGATGAAATCGAAAACGCGGGCGTGGACCGGAAAAAGGCGCTGGAGCTTCTTGTGAAGGAGGAAAAAATCGTGCTCATGTCCACCCATGACCCGCTGCTGGCCCTTATGGGAAAAAAGCGGCTGGTTATTGAAAACGGCGGGGTGAAAAAGGTGATTGAAACCACTCCCCAGGAAAAGGAAAATCTGGACGGCCTGGAAAAGGTGGACCGGAAAATGCAGCGGCTTCGCAACCAGATCCGGTTAGGGGAAACCATTGAATACTCTGTGACCGGATATTTTTCAGAAGAATAAGAGTCTGGCGCAGAATCTGTGCAGAAAAGAGGAATAGGAAAATGAAGATAACAGGAACGACACCGGTCAGCCGGATTTTAAGGGAATACCCGGAAAGCTTTGACGTGTTTTTAGGCAACGGCTTTTCCTACCCGGATGCGGATTCCATGACCCGGGAAATCGGGGAGGATACCATGCTTCAGACCGTGCTGGGCGTGCGGGAAATGAATCTGGAGCTGTTTATGTATTATCTGGAAAATACCATTTTAAAGGCGGAACAGGAACGGACCTATGTGCTGGAGGATTTCAACCCATGGGATCACCTGGACTTTTACGGCAATACCATCTGCCCCTTGAAATTCACTTTCAAGGATGCCTTGGAGGACATTGAGCGGCGTCACACCGCCGAAACGGGAAAGACCAGAAAGTGCTATGTTGAAGCAGGAAAAAATTCCAATGACAGCTGTGACGAGCTCTGGTCCGACCCTGACCCTGAGCATTTCCCGGCAATTCTGTTCACCAAGGAATTTAACCAGTACCTGGGAAAGAATTTCAGGGAAAGGATGATGGGGAAAGGGTTTTTCACCACGGATTTTTACAGGGACATACCGATCAATCCCCAGTTTGTCCAGGCAGGGCTTATGGACCCCCAGGGAGAGTACGGAGTTTACGCCGTGATGACTGATGTGCTGATGGTCGATCACAAGAAGCTGGGAGATCTGCCGGTCCCAATGACCAGAAAGGAGCTTCTGGACCCAAAATACAGGGACAAGATCGTATTGTTCGGCAAGGACCGTTCAGAGATCTCCAACGCCACATTTCTATATGTATATAAGGAATTCGGCATGGATGGAATCAAAAAGCTGGCGGCAAACGTAAAGCACGCCCTTCACGGCTCCCAGATGTCTAAAATGGCCGGCTCCTCCAATTCCGAGGGCGGCGCCATTTATCTGGTATCCTGGTTCTTTGCAAAAACCTGCGTAAGGCCGGATGTGACCATTGAATGGCCCACAGACGGCTGCATGACTCTGCCCATGTACCTGCTTGTAAAAAAGGACCGGCTTTCCCATGTGAAAGACATTGTAGAATATATCATCGGGGATGACTTTGCCTCTGCCTGCGCAAAGGCCTACACGCCCTCCGCCAACGGAACCCTGGGCGATACCCTTCCCCAGGGGGCATCCCTGGCATGGCTGGGCTGGGATTATGTGCGGTCTCACGACCTGGATACCATTGCGGAGGAATGCAAAACGGTATTTTTTGAAGAATGGGAAAAGACACACCCGGAAGGAAGGTTATTCTTATGAAGCTGATTACCATATCCGGGCCTCCCTCCTCGGGAAAGACCTCGGTCATCCTTCGGACGGTGGAGCAGATGGGGAAAACCGGCGGGGTCATGGTGGTAAAATTCGACTGCCTCTCCTCCACGGACCAGGAGCGCTACCAGGGAGCCGGAATACAGGCCATCACAGGCCTTTCCGGGAACCAGTGCCCCGACCATTTTTATATCAGCAACATTGAGGACTGCGTCACCGGGGCCAGGGACCAGGGCTTTGAATACCTGATTGTGGAAAGCGCAGGCCTTTGCAACCGCTGCGCTCCCCATTTAAAGGACTGTCTGGCCGTCTGCGTCATAGACAGCCTTTCCGGGGTCAACACCCCCCACAAAATCGGCCCCATGCTCCGGTATGCGGACGTTGTGGTGGTGACCAAGGGGGATATCGTGTCCCAGGCGGAGCGGGAGGTCTTTGCCTTTAAGGTGAAGCAGGCCAACTCCAGGGCCGGTATCATCTTCGTAAACGGCATCACAGGCCAGGGCTCCTTTGACCTGGCCCGGGAAATGCAGCAGGGCCCCCTGCTGGAGGGCGGGCTCACGGGAAAGCGGCTGCGCTTCACCATGCCTTCCGCCCTTTGCTCCTACTGTCTGGGAGAAACCCGGATCGGGGAGGAATATTTAAAGGGCAATTATAAAAAGATGAAATGGGATTGACATATGGACAAAAATTTTGATGAAGAGAAAAAAAGATCAACACTCAGGCTTTTTCTGCTGTTTCTGCTTCTGGCCGCCGGCTTTTTAGTCTCTCTTTCCATGGGACGGTATTACGTGCCGGCAGGGGATATTATAAAAACCTTTGGGGGGCAGACGATCTCCGACAAAACCACCCAGGTGCTGATGGTGGTGCGTCTGCCCAGGGTTTTAGCGGCAGTGATGATCGGCGGGGCCATGTCCGTATCCGGGGCCGCTTATCAGGGCATGTTTAAGAATCCCCTGGTATCCCCGGACATCCTGGGGTCCTCGGCCGGAGCCGGCTTCGGGGCGGCAGTTGGAATTCTTCTGTCCTTCAGCGTGGCGGGAATCAAGGGAGCTGCCTTTTTCTTCGGCCTTTTTGCTGTTTTTATCACCTGGTTCATCAGCCGCCGGTTTGGAAAGGGAGGGGACAGCCTCTTTCTTCTGATTCTGGGCGGGATCATTGTATCCAACTTATTCCAGTCCATGATTTCCCTTGTAAAATATGCGGCAGACCCTACGGATAAGCTTCCGGCCATCACCTTCTGGCTCATGGGAAGCCTGTCAAAGGCCGTCATGAAGGACGTACTGATGATGATGATTCCATTTCTGATCTGTACGGCCATACTGATCTTCTGCTCAGGGCGGCTAAACATACTGGCCCTGGGGGAAGAGGAGGCCAAGACCCTGGGAATCAATACAGTCCTTTTACAGGGGGTGGTCATTGTGACGGCCACAGTTCTGACGGCTTTCAGCGTGTCCCTCTGCGGAATGATCGGCTGGGTGGGCCTGGTGATCCCCCACCTTGCAAGAATGCTGGTGGGCCCTAATTTCAAGGTCCTGCTTCCCGCCTCCCTTCTTTTGGGGAGCAGCTACTTAATGCTCATGGACGACTTGTGCAGAAGTGTTTTCGCAGTTGAAATTCCCCTGGGAATTGTCACCTCACTGGCCGGTCTTCCCTTCTTTTTATATCTTCTGACAAAGCAAAACAAGGGGTGGTAAATCATGTGGGTAAAAACAGAAAATCTCTGCTGCGGATACGGAAAACGGAAGGTCCTGGAGGAAGTGAACCTGGCCATGGAGCCGGGAGAGCTGTGGTGTGTGCTGGGAGCCAACGGAGTAGGAAAAAGCACCCTGTTTAAAACCCTTTTAGGCCTTTTAAAGCCTATGGGAGGCAGGGTGCTGGTGGATGGGCGGCCCATCGGCCAATGGAGCCGGGCAGAGCTCGCAAAGCGCATTTCCTACGTTCCTCAGGGCCACACGCCGCCTTTTCCCTTTAAGGTATGGGAGGTGGTTGCCATGGGCAGAAACCCCTACCAGAAGGGAATGGGACGCTTAAGCGGAAAGGACAGGCAGATCGTATCAGAGGCCATGGACCTTTTAAATATTGAAAAGCTGGCCGGAGCGGCCTATACCCAGATCAGCGGCGGGGAACGGCAGCTTGTGCTCCTTGCCAGGGCCATTGCCCAGCAGACGCCGGTCATGTTTCTGGATGAACCTGTCTCCAACCTGGATTTTGGAAACCACGCCAGGGTCATAAAGCATGTGAGGGATCTGGCATCCATGGGAAAGACGGTGGTAATGACCACTCACTGCCCGGACCACGCCTTTCTCCCGGAAAGCCGGGCAGTCCTTTTAGACAAGGGGGGCGTGGCCTGCATCGGAAAGGGCGCGGACGTGGTGACAGAGGAACAGATCCGCCGGATGTACGGTGTGGACAGCCGGATCATTGAGACAATGAACAAGGCCGGAGAGGTAGAGCGGACCTGCGTCGCCCAGTATTAGCCTTCATTTTTTCCGGAAATGTGGTATACTGTAGTAAATTAGTCTGAAACTGCAGTTTCATCCGGACGAAAGGAGGTTCCCATGGCCTATAAAAGCACACAGCTCCGTTCTTCAGTCATCATCAGAAAAATAATAACCGTTCACTATTTCGAATACATGAGTGATTTCACCTTTCCGGGAGAAAGCCATGACTTCTGGGAATTCGTCTGCGTGGACAAGGGGATTATCGATGTGATGGCAGGCGAAAGACGGATTCCCTTAAAGCGGGGGAACATCCTATTCCACAGGCCGGGAGAATTTCACAATATCCTGACCAACGGAACCGTGGCCCCTAACCTGGTGGTGATAAGCTTTGAATGCAATTCTCCCTGCATGAAGCGGTTTGAGGGAGAGGTCCTGTCCGTTCAGGAAACGGAAAGCGCCCTGCTGGCCCATATCATCATAGAGACCCGGAACGCATTTTCAGGAAGGCTTGACAACCCCTATCAGGAGGAACTGACCAGAAGGCAGCCCAGGGTCTCCTTTGGGGCGGAGCAGCTCATCGGAAATTATTTGGAGGAGCTGATCATCCACTTATACCGCAGGTATTTTTCCGAACCGGAGCAGATTACCACAGGCCGGGAGACAGAAACCAGGATTCACGGGGATACCCACAACCGGATCGTCCGTTATATGGAGGAACACATCGGAGAGCACTTAACCATTGAAGCCATCTGCCATGATAATTTAATCGGCAGGTCCCAGCTTCAGAAAATCTTCCGGGAAGCACACGGCTGCGGCGTCATTGACTTTTTTTCGGGCATGAAAATAGAAGCCGCCAGACAGCTCATCCGCGGCAACCAGTTAAATTTTACAGAGATTTCCGACCGGCTGGGCTACAGCTCGGTCCATTACTTCTCCAGGCAGTTTAAAAAGCTCACGGGAATGACCCCTTCCGAATACGCCGTCTCCATCCGCTCTCTTTCGGAAAAGCCGCCGGTCTTTTAATTTCCTATACGATACAAAAGGCGGGGAAGCTCCCCGCCTATCCAACTTTCAATTTAAATTTTCTCGCTTCTTTCTCGGAATCCACCTTTTCAATCATAGCTCCAAGGCCCTGAAGCTTTTCTTCAAAGCATTCATATCCCCGCTGTATGTATCCGATCTCATCCACAACCGTATATCCGTCGGCTGCAAGTCCGGCGATTACCAGGGCAGCACCTGCCCGTAAGTCAGGAGCGTTGACAAAGGCTCCTGTAAAGCCGCTGACTCCGTCAATCACAGCCACATTTCCCTCTACCTTTACATTGGCTCCCATACGGGACAGCTCATCCACATAGCGGAAACGGTTTTCGAAAATGCTTTCCGTAACCACGCTGGTGCCGCCTGCAAGGGCCAGGGTCACTGTCATCTGGGGCTGCATATCCGTAGGAAATCCCGGATAGGGAAGAGTCTTAATGTCCGTGTGCCTCTGATTGGACTTTCCAACCACCCGGACTGCATCGTCAAATTCCACAACCTCGCATCCCATTTCCAGGAGCTTGGCGGAAATCGCTTCCAGATGCTTGGGGATCACATTTTTCACCATAACATCGCCGCGGGTAATGGCAGCGGCGCACATAAAAGTACCTGCTTCAATCTGGTCAGGAATGATGGAGTATTCTGTTCCGTGAAGCTTATTTACTCCCCGGATACGGATCGTATCTGTACCGGCTCCCTTGATATTGGCTCCCATGCTGTTTAAAAAGTTGGCTACGTCAACCACGTGTGGTTCCTTTGCCACGTTTTCCAGAATAGTCTGTCCCTCGGCAAGGGTGGCCGCCATCATGACATTGATGGTAGCGCCTACGCTGACCACATCCAAGTAGATGTGGCTTGCCACCAAGTCAATGGCGTGGGCAATCACGGCTCCGCGCTCAATCTTTACGTCAGCTCCAAGAGCACGGAAGCCCTTTAAATGCTGGTCAATGGGCCTGCTTCCGATGTTGCAGCCGCCGGGTAAGGGAACCTGAGCGCTTTTGTACTTGCCCAGCATGGCTCCGATGAAATAATAGGAAGCCCTTATCTTGCGGATGTACTCGTCATCAACAGAAACCTCCCGGATGGTGCTTCCGTTGATGCGGACGGTATGGCGGTCGATCCGGTCCACTTTGGCGCCGATCTCCTCAATTGCTTCCAGCAAAACATTTATATCCCTGACATCCGGCAGGTTGTCGATCACCACATCCTCGTCCGTCATAATGGCTGCCGCCAGGATTCCCAAAGCGGCATTTTTTGCTCCCCCGATGGTCACCTCACCAACCAACGGATTGCCGCCTTTCATAATATACTGCTCCATTTCACACCTCTGACTGTTCTATTTATTTACGCATTCGTTACAGTTCAGTCATACCATTCATAACACATGCTTCGTGAGCAGGCTCACGTACACAGATTTTATAAATGTTTTCTGTATGGCTGAACTGTTTTACAAATTCCTTAAGTTTTATTTTCATTAGTCTTTAATGATTATAACATATCTTGGAGATTTGTAAAGAGAACGCATTTTCTATTCTGTAAATACCCCGCAGACAAAGTCATTTCCCTGGGCTGCGAAGTAAGCAGAGGCATCATTTAAGCCCATTTTCTGGCTTTCTCCGGTGGCCGGGTCATAGACCGTAACATTGTACTGGTCGTAGCCGGAAATCAGAACATAGCCGCCCTGGCTGGTGTAGGCTGCCACAGGGCAGCCCTGGCCCACGAAATACAGGATCTGGCTTAGGTTACAGCCTCTGGCATCCAGCAGCAGGGTTCCCTCCCCTGCCGGACCGCTTCCCGTAAAGCTCTCCAAGCCCCGGATAAAGGCGGCCCCGGTTTTTAAGGGCTCTTTCATGCTGCGGGTGGCCGGGCGGTTCACCCGGTTCCACAGGATTTCCTGATTCCGGTCGGTCACAATGCCCATTTTTTCATAGGCCAGCTTCAGGGCGTCGGTGAAGCTGCTGCTGCTTCCCAGATAATGTCCCGCCCCATAGGCGTAAAATCTGGGCTCCTGGTCCTTTGCGTTGGATTTTAACTCCACCACCTCGGTGGCTTCATAAGCCACTTTCTTGGGTACCGTGATTTTTGTCTCCCGGCCTGAAATCTCCTTGTCCAGCTGGACAAAGTACAGCTTTCCTCTGGTCTTATCGGCATACCAGCCGATTCCTTCCATTTCCTGATCGGTAATCTCCTGGTTGCAGACAATGGTGTCCTGCTTGGAAACCGCATAGGACTGGTCCCCTGATTTTACCACCTGGGTCAGATGGATTCTGCTGCCGTCTACGGACACCTCCGCAATATAAGCGCCGTCCTGCTCGTATTCATTGACGATCTTTCCGCTCTGGTCCATGATTTCGATCCGGTACATGGGGTCATCCTTTGTTCTTCCGTTCTGGACCCACACATCCCCTTCCCTGGCAATGCCGTAAATAAAATCATCGCCTACAAAGCCAAGAGGCCGGTAAAGGTTGCCGTCTCCTCCGGATATCTCCCGCTTTACCCCGGTATCCAAGTCCATGAGATGGATCACCGACGCTCCCAGGCCGCCGCTTTCCTGCCATGCAAAATGGCGCTCCGTGCTGCTTACCGCATAGCCGCCGTCTGTCAGGGAATCCGCCAGGACCATATATTCATTTCCGTTTAAATCAATTCCGTAAACTGCCCGGCCGGCCATCAGATACAGCATTCCGTTGGTTCCCAAATGGGCCAGCTGGTCTACCTCCTCCTTTAATGCCTCAAAGGACTGGGTGACCGGAGTGAAGAAGCGTTCCTCAATGGCATTATTTTCGCTGCTGTACTGGTACATGGCTATTCCCATGCTTCCTTCGTGGATGCCCCGGTTCATATAGCCGTAGACCAGAAAATCCACGTCCCCGTTGTCCTTGACCGCCAGTATCTTTATGTCGTGCTGGTTATAGCCGCCCCGCAGTCCGTCGTCCTCGCCGCTGCGGAAAGAAAATACCTTAACCCCGTGGTTCTGATTCTGGTCATAGGTCCATAAATCCCGGTTCACCACATAGGCGGTGCAGCTGCCGGAAGGGCTTTTGGCCGTCCGCACCTCGTCGCTGCCTAAAATCCCCAGCATAATCCGTTTCCCTGAAAACAGCTCCTTTTGGCCGGAAAATATCTGGTTGGTATTCCGTTCAAAATCCATAAGGTAAATCCGGCGGCTGTCCCATTTCATGGTATAGTTGTCCTCCACCTCGTAAAGCTCCTGGCTTCCGTCCTCTCCTGTCCTGGACACCTCGTATTCCAATTGGACGCCGCACATGATTCCGTCAAGATTCTTTAAGGTGGCCCGGATCTCTCCCACAGGAGTGACGGAAAGGCCTCCCCAGGTCAGCTGGGAAAAGCTGGAGCGGATGGTTACGTGCCCGAGAGAGCTGTTGTCCTCGGAAGCATTGGTCTCCAGATAGGTGGTTAACTCTCTGGCCTGATCGTAATTGAAGGTTTTGGTGGTAAAATCAAGGGCAAAATTGATCATGTCCCCGGCATTGGTGCTGTCCGTCCACATGATCCGGGTATAATAGAAAAGCGTTCCATTGCCGGAGGTATTTAAGGAGAGGATCAAAAGGTATTCCTTGTCCTTTGTCAGGAGATTCTGGATGGGAAGGCTCGCCGTAATCCCATCCTCCCCCTGATCCCATTTGTCCACGGTGGTCCGTTCCACCAGGCGGTCCAGATCCAGGCTGCGGACCTCGTATTCGATTCCGTCAATGCTGCCGTTATAGCCCGATATCTGTATCTTCATGGACCTGTCCTCAGGAAGAACGGTGAGAGCCTCCCGGGAAACGGCCTGCTTCATGTCCTGGGTGTAGCCGTGGAGAAAGTTCATCTTCTTTCCGTACATTTCCGTATAGACCACGGGAAGAGAGGCCTCATCCATGGAGGTGTACACCATAACATCGCTTTTTTCCGTATTCTTCTGATTCCATATAAAATAAACTGCGATTGCCGCAATAAAAACCGCAGATAAGATTCCTATTCTTTTTATTAACCGGTTCATATCAGACTTCCTTTGCTTTTGCATTTTCATATACTTTCTTTATTATTGTATACAATTATATCCAAAACTACAATGACAAATTTCTTAAACCTTCGTGAAGCGGGGCGGTGCAGAATCCATATGATTCCGCACCGCCCCGTTTCTTTTTTCTTCTTTTACCAGCAGCGGTCGTTGCGGCATCTTCTCCGGTGCATCTCATTGAGCAGAAGCACGGAAATAACGCCGCTTAGCCAGCCGTTATTGGCAGACGAATCCCACCAGGGCGGACCGGGCGGTCCCCATCCCGGAGGTCCCCACTCCGGCGGACGTCGGCCGGGCCGACGGCGGTCCGGCGGGCCCCAGCGCGGATCATCAGGCGGCCAGGAATCGGGCGGTCCCCAGGTTGAATACCTCTGCTGGCCACACATCCCGGAGCTGGCTGCCTCATCCTCTTCCCAATCCATTTTTTCCATGTCCTCTTTCTCTGAAGTATCCACTGACGAATCAGTTCCCGCCGGCTGCTCATCCGTTATAATGCCATCCTTACGGATCTGGGCGCATATGGAATCACAGATCTGGTTGATCAGTATGCGGTCCGGAAATTCATCATACATGGGACTGTTCCTGTAATCCAGATGATCGCAGGCCGAAATCACATATTCCTGCAGGCGCTTCATATGTATGGGATACATCCCCTGCAGATATTCCAGATCCTGGGCAACGGCCTCTTTTCTCTCCGTGGAATTCCCTTTAACGCTCCTGTCGCCGTAAAGCATATACGGCTCCAGCTCCTGGAAGCTGTTTCCATTGTTCCCATAAGTATAACCTGGGTTGTTTGGCACGACTGTTATCACTCCCCGCTTTCTGCTTATACATCATTATTGTATGCGCGGCGGGAAAAAAAGTGCATCCGGATCTTCCTGTCCGGGTGCACTTCATTTTTAAATTACTTTTCGTCAAACAGCTTTTCTGAATATACGCCCTCTGATACCAGCTTTCTGATAGCTGCAGCAACAGCCGGTTTGTCCTCCTTGTAGGTCACACCAAACCATTTGTCCCCTGTTTCCAGCACCGTAACCCGGGCTTTCTTTGAGTGGACAAGCTTGTCTATGATTTTAGGAAGCAGATATTCCGACTTTAAGTCCCCCTCTTTTAAGCCATCCAGGAATTCAGGAAAGCCCCTTTCCAGTTCATTCAGAAATGCGGGAGAAAGGCCCCACATATTCATGGATACATTCTGGGTCAGAGGAAATACCATTTCATTTCCGTCCTCGTCGTTTCCTTTTGCCTCATTCTCACATTTTCTGATTCCGTATGTCTCTGTGATCTTCTCCAGTATCCCATTGCCGTCTACCTGACATACGCCCCGGGTAACTCCGCCGTTTTCACTTAAGGTGTTGCCCAGAATGAATCCGGCCATGCAGATATCAAAGGGCTGGGCCTGAAGATCCATCTGATTGACCAGATATTCGTGGATTTTTAAGAAGCCTTCCTTTCCGTAATAATCATCTGCATTGATTACGGCAAAGGGCTCATGGATCAGCTCCTTGGCGCACAGGATAGCCTGTCCGGTTCCCCAGGGCTTTGTCCTGTCGGCCGGCTTTGTATAGCCCTCGGGCAGATCATCAAGCTCCTGATAGGCATACTCCACACGGGCGATCTTTTCAATCCGCTTTCCTATGATCTCCTTAAAATCCTGCTCCAGATCCTTTCTGATAATGAACACGATTTTATCAAAGCCGGCCTCTAAGGCATCATAAATGGAATAATCCATAATGATTTCACCGCCTGGGCCTACGGACTCCAATTGCTTGATCCCTCCGCCGAACCGGCTGCCGATACCGGCCGCCATAATTACTAACGTCGTCTCTTTCATAACATTTTCTCCCTGTTCGATTTTATCTGATTTATAATATACCACAAAAGAGAGGTTTAATCCAGTGAGAATAGGCTCTATTTCTTTGCTTTCCGGGAAATGATCCTGTGGATCACCGGCTGAAGAAAAGCACCTGCCTTAAATCCAAAAATTCCGACTATGACAGCGATGGGGTTGAACCAGCCGGAAAGCCGGACAACCACAAGCATCAGTATGGTGAAAAGAAGCACATAGCGGATGACTGCGCCCAGTACGCTCCGCCTTTGTATGGCACTTGAATTTTTCGTCCTTACAGCTCCCTCCAGTGTCAGAGCCATGGACAAAAACATGGCCAGAGCCAGAACCATGCCAAAAAGAAGACCTGCAAAGACCGTCCGCTCCGGAAATAAAAACAGAGCCGCAACCATGGCTGCCGCCGCAAAAAGAACAATTCCGGCTGAAACCTCCAATATCAGATTTCTTGTATTCCTGTCCATATAAATTCTCCTGTCTGCAAAAATTCATTATTTTCTGCATGCAATTATTATTATACATACATTAATGGTTATGTCCATCAAATAAAACAGAAGATTTACGCAAAAAGAGCGCCCTCCTCTATCTCCAGATAAAGGGCGGACGCTCCGGTGATTAAGCTTCCTTTGTTCCCGGAAGGATTGTTTCAACCTCTGCATGAGGACGGGGAATTACATGTACGGATACCAGCTCGCCTACCCGCTGAGCTGCTGCTGCGCCTGCGTCGGTAGCTGCCTTAACAGCTCCTACATCGCCTCTTACCATAACGGTAACAAGGCCGCCGCCAACGAATTCTTTTCCGATCAGGGTAACATTTGCAGCCTTGACCATGGCGTCTGCCGCTTCGATGGAGCCAACCAGACCTTTTGTTTCAATCATTCCCAGTGCGTCGTATTTCATTTTTAAATCCTCCTGATTATATTAATTTTAATGTTATTTACTTAACGATAGTAACCTTTGAAGAGCCGCCAAGGCCCATGGCATTGGCTTCCTCTGTATCCAGGTGGCATTCCAGGCTGGATGTATCGGTCACGCGGATTGCCACATGATTAAAAATGCCTCCCCGCAGCCCTTCTGCCTGAATGCTTACGGTCTGCCCGTCATGAACGCCGAACTTCACCGCATCCTGAGGGGTCATGTGAATATGTCTCTGGGCTACGATCAGACCTTCCTTTGTCTGTACGGAGCCCATGGGTCCCACCAGGGTGATCCCCGGCGTTCCGGCTAATTCGCCGGACATTCTTGGCTCGCAGTTCCTGCCCAGCTTAAAGCAGTCCGCCGCCAGTATCTCCACCTGGGTCTGCTTTCTGACCGGCCCTAAAATACGGACCTTTTCAATGGCTCCCTTTGGACCGCATACGGTAACTGTTTCCCTGCACGCATACTGCCCCGGCTGAGATAAGTCTTTCGTATTGGTCAGCTGGTATCCCTTGCCAAATAGCGCTTCCAAATCCTCCTGGGACAGATGCACATGACGGTTGGAAACACCTACGGGTATTTCAAGCTCCTCTGGCCCGGGGTCGCTTTTCACGGCCTCCAGCAGAAGCTTGATTACCGCTTCATACTTATCCATTCCTGTTCTCCTTTCCTCTTTACCGCCTGCGTTTTTGCAGAGCCCGCCAGCTTTACCTGCCGTATATGTACTTCCGGCCGGTTTATCAGCCTTTCATGGCCATGACGATTTCCTTAACCAGCGCTGCCAGCTTTTCATCGTCGCAACTTCCCTGTGCGGCTGGGGCAGGTGTATTTTCCTTCTTATCAAAGCAGGCAACGAAATCAGCAGGACTGAAGGATGCTGTCCCTGACTTTTCCTTCCAGGTAAAGCTGGCATCATCCGCTGCCAGTGTGGAGCAGTCCTTTAAACCAAAGGCCACCTTCTTGACATTGAGCAAATGCTTGGGCCCTACATTTTCGGAAACAGAGCTTCCGCCGCAGGTTCCGCATCCTAAGGTAAAGGAAATGGGAAGACCTGTGCTGATTCCTGTACCGCCCTGGCTTCCTCCTGTATTTACAAGGATTCTGGAAGCCGGCTTTGCGGCAAATTTAAGGACCATATCTCTGTCCTGGGTGTGAATGCTCATGGTGTGGCCGATTCCGTTCTGCAGAAGACGTATGCTTAAGCCGCAGGCCTCTTCCCAGTTTTTCACCGTGTAAAAGCCAAGAACAGTAGTCAGCTTTTCATAGGATAAGGGATAGCCCTCTCCCACACCTTCCTGCTTGCCGATCAGGACCCTGGTTTCCTCAGGGATCTGGATTCCCGCTGCCTGAGCGATCACCTGAGGTGAGCGGCCTACGAATTTGGCGTTCATGTTGTGGCCGTTTTTAAATAACACGCCGCAAACCTTATCCGTCTCTTCCTTTGTCATGAAGTATCCGCCCTGGCTCTTTAATTCAGCTATGACCTCGGCCTGGTTGCTTTCCTCGCAGATGATAGACTGCTCCGATGCGCAGATGGTGCCGTAATCAAAGGTCTTGCTGGCAAGAATGGTCTTTACCGCATGTTTTACATCCGCCGTCTTTTCGATGTAAGCCGGGGAATTTCCGGCGCCTACGCCGATGGCCGGCTTTCCTGCGCTGTAAGCGGCTTTTACCATGGCCGGACCTCCGGTGGCAATGATGACGGAAACCTCCTTACACTTCATCAGCTCATTGGTGGAGCCCATGGAAGGCATGGTCACACAGCTGATAATGTCCTCCGGCGCTCCTGCGGCCACTGCTGCGCTGCACATGACCTCCGCCGCCTTCCGCGTGCACTCTGCGGCAGACGGATGAGGAGAGAATACAATGGCGTTTCCTGATTTTACCGCTATCATGGATTTGAAGAATACGGTTGAAGTGGGGTTTGTTGAGGGAACGATTCCCATTACAAGACCTACAGGCTCCGCCACGTCAATGGTTTTATTTACGGGATCCTCTGAAAGGATTCCCCTGGTTTTCATGTCCTTGATCTGCTCATATAAAAGAGTGGAGGCGGCATGGTTCTTATATGCTTTGTCCATGGCCTTTCCAAACCCGGTCTCCTTAACAGCCATCTCCGCCAGGCAAAGAGCATGCTCCTCACCGGCTTTTGCCATGCTCTTAAGAATGCAGTCGATCTGCGCTTCACTGAACTGGGCGATTTTCTTTGCTGCCGCTTCTCCTTTTCTTGCCAGATCCCTTGCTTCCTGGATGGAACGTAAATCATAATCAAAATTTTCCATGTTCTGATTCTCCTTTTCTAAAAATCTCAATCATTCTGTCCATAATGTTTCCTGAATTCTTCCAGCAGCAAGGTTTTATTTGCCTTTGAAATCTCCCGTCCGGCAATGTCCAGTTCCGGATATTCCCGGGCAAGGGTTCTAAGCTCTGTTACTTTCCGATCTTCCAGTAGCTTCATGGTTTCTTCCAGACCAGATTGCTTCATCCACTGGTCTGCGGTTTCTCTTTTTATGGAAGACTCCGGTTCACCAAAAAGTATTTCATCGGGTTCTTCTCCGGATTCCTCTTCGGTTTCCTCTGCCTTTTCAGCCGTTTCTTCCGGTCCCTCCGGCGTGCCGCCTCCAATGATGGCACCCAGCTCTTCATGAGGTCTGGGGATCACATGGCATGTGACCAGGGCGGCTCTGTTTATCCGCTCTACCGCCGCTGCTCCGGCATCCACTGCAGCCTTCACCGCAGCCACATCACCGGTCACCGTAACGGCTACGAGACCTCCGCCGACCTTGGTCTTTTCCACAAGAGACACCTCCGCCGCTTTCAGCATGGCATCCGCCGCCTCAACGGCGGCCAGAACACCTTTTGTTTCTATAAAGCCAAGTGCCTGCATCCTTTACCTCCTTAAACCAGATCGGCCCAGTTTGCCGGGTAAGTGGCGTAAAAGATTCTCGCTTTATCCGGGGAGCTCCAGATCACTTTTGAACCCGAGGGCACGAAGAGCACATCTCCGGCTTTTGCCGTATAGGTCTTTCCGTCAATGGTGACTGTCAGGGTTCCTTCGATCACATAATCGATTTCCTCATAGGTCAGCTCCCACTCAAAGCTGGAGTGGTCGATCACCAGGAAGCCTGCGCTGATGTGGGATTCCTCCTTGCTCACCAGCTCCTGATAATAGGCCTTCACCGACGGGTCCCCTGTATCAAACACATCCATCTTTACAGAGCTCCCCCGGACTACCTTAAGGCCGTTTCCATGACTTTCCGACTCATAAGGCTTTAAAATATCATTCAGCATCCCCTTTTCCATAAGGGTCTTTAATACCATATAAATTTTCTCGCTGTCTATATCCATGGCCGAAAAAGCTGCCGGTGCCTTTGCCTGTTCCTCTGCCTTATTGCAGAAGGTGATTCCAAATGCTTCTGCCGCATCCCTTGCGGATGGGGTGATGATGCTTCCGTCTTCCACGTAAAACACCTTTTTTCCTTCCGTGTTTAACTTTTCTATATCCCTTTCACAGACCAGCTGCTTCATATAATCACTTCCCTTCTATGTAACTTACATAAACTGGCAATCTTCATCAATGATCCCAACCACCACCGCATCCACCGGAATGTCGTCGCTTCCCAGCATTCTTCTGGCGGAAGATCCGGTAGAAATTATCACCCGGTCGCCGATGCCTGCGCTGATGATATCAGCCACGATCAGCCGCTCCCCTTCCCGGGCGCCTCCGATGATTTCGGCGAGCATAAATTTATAACCGTTTAAGGAATCCGCCTTTCTGGTGGCCCATATGTTATCAATTAATCTGGCCGCTACCATTCCATTGCCCCTCTCTTTTCTCTCTGCCTGATCTCTTCCATAGCCGCCTCTACCGATGCCGTGTCGCCGAAGATGGCCAGCATGATCATGTTCTGGGGACAGCTTCCCCTGATATCTTCAACGGTGACGCCTACGGCTTTTTCGGCCACATCGGCGGCGCATACCATTTCAATGATCCTGCCCTGGATCAGCCCTACGGCGTCTGCCGGTCCTAAGGGAACGGAGGTGCCGGAGCCCTTCCTGCGGTTTAAAATATCCATGGTTCCCGGTGACGGAGATTTAATAATACGGTATTCCATATGTCCACTTCCTTTATGCCATCTCTTCCTGGCCGCAGGAAAACGCGATTCCAAGAGGGGTTACAAACATGGGGTTGTCAGGCTTCCTGGTCCTGATTCCCGTCTGCTTTTCAATGATTGCTTCAATTCCGGTGAGACAGCAGGTTCCGCCTACCAGATAGATTTCCCGGACATCATGGCCGCTTACGTGACGGCTTATGATGGAAGCCACCTTCTCCACCACAGGCTTCAATACGGGAAGCAGCTCCCTGTGGTTTTCTTCCCTGCGCTTATAGGCTTCCGCCTCTTTAAAAGGCATATGGTAAGCGCCGGAAACCACCAGAGAAAAATGAGTGCCGCCAGTGGGTTCATCTGCGGTATACACCACTTTTCCATCCTTTAAAATGGATATCCCCGTGGTGCCGCCGCCGATATCAACCACAGCGCCGTTTTTGATCTTTAAAACAGCATTTGCTGCCGTAGGTTCATCCAAAAGGGCGGTGATTTCAAACCCTGCCCCCTGGACCACATTTTTAATGGCTCCGCCGTCCAGAGAATCGGTTCCCGGAGGAATGGCTGCGGCAGCGTAAACCAGCTCTGTCCCCAGGGTTTCCTCCAGCCCTTCTTTCATCTCTCTCACAATGCGGATGGCGCCGATGTAGTCCACCACCATTCCGTCCCTGACCACGTCCGCATACCGGTAAGCCCCTGCCACAGGCCTGTAATTTTCATCCAGCACAGCGATCACCACACAGGCTGTGCCTAAATCCACTCCGGTATAATAAACAGAGGAGGAGCTCCGTATGGGCTGCCGGACCACGGCTTCAAACTGGCTCACCAGGTCGTTGCAGCGGTCAAATGTTACATCTTCCTTTGACATGTTTTCCCTCCATATTCCAGACAGATCATCTGGGACAAACGGTTAATGACAGGGTTTAGGTTTTCTCCTGACCCTTTGGCCGCCAGCTCTCTTGTGCAGCAGCGCAGGCGGTGCAGAAGAAGGATCTCTTTTCCCTTTTCCGATTGGGCATGAAAGCCGGTTATGTCAAAGCAGTCTGTACAGGGCTCCCGGAAGTTTTCTTCGTTAAATCCGGTGCAGGGCTTCCAGGGAAATTCCTCTTTTCCGTCCTGCCCTATGGCTGACAGCCTTCGTTCCAGCTCAAATACCTGCTCTGCCAGCAGCACATCCCTGCTTAATAGCTCAAGGCCTGCTTCCAGAAAACTGGCCTGAAGAGTCTTTTTTTTCAGAAGAAAGCGTTCCTGACTGCCGGTCTTTTCTGCCGGCTCTTTTTGAAAGCTTCCGTTTCCCGGTTCTATTTCCTTTTGCAGGCTTCCGTTTCCCGGCTCCTCTTTCCTTTTTCCGGAAAGCCACCGGCTTTTCTGTTTTCCATCCATGGGATCGCCGCTTATGATGATTTTCCGGTCCACCAGAAACTGGCGCCCTCCCGGGGTCAGCCTTGTATCAGGAGGGATATGGTAAGAGGTAAAAGGCTCTCTTTTGAATAAAATCCTTAAATCATCTTCTGTAACGAATTTCATTCATATCCCCCCTTACACAGCTTCCGGTAAATGGCTTCAATCTCTTCCGCCTTAGGGGCTCTCGGGTTTGTCAGGGTACAGTTGTCTGCCATGGCTTTTTCCGCCATTTCTCCAACAGCCTGCAAAAATTCGTTTTTATCAACCTTCAGATCCGTAACATATCCCGGAATATTGATCCGGTTCATCAGGTTTCTGATGTGGCGCACCAGCCCGTGTACCGCAGCCTTTTCCGTGCCCGCTCCAATTCCAAGAATGGAAGCGATCTCCACATACCGGCCGCAGGCCTCATATTCTCCCGGTTCTTCCAATCCTGCGTTGTAGCTGATAACGTGGGGGAGCAGGATTGCATTGCTTCTTCCGTGGGGAATGTGAAAGCGCGCCCCAAGAGCGTGAGCCATGCTGTGGCAAAGCCCCAGGGAAGCTCCGTTAAAGGCAACGCCTGCCAGGCAGGATGCGTTGTGCATGTGGGTTCTGGCGTTTATATCGCTTCCATTTAAAACAGCGGTGGCCAGGTGCTTCCAGACCAGCCTTACGGCCTTTTCCGCACAGGCGTCGGTAAAGTCGCCTGCATTGGTGGAAACATAAGCTTCCAGGGCGTGGGTCAGAACATCCATTCCCGTATCCGCCGTAATATGGGGCGGAACCGACACGGTAAAGCGCGGGTCCAGAAACGCTGTATCCGGCACCATGCTGTCGGAACGCAGCGGATATTTGGCCTTGGCCTGGGGATCGGAGATGACGGAAAAATTGGTCACTTCGCTTCCCGTACCGCTTGTGGTGGGAACCGCCGTCAGAAGCACTTTTCCGTTTCCCATCTCCGTATAAATATGGCCTGCCGCCTTTGCCGTATCAATGGCAGAGCCGCCGCCCAGAGCGATGATGGAATCCGGCCCAAAGGCCTTCATCCGGCCGATGGCCTTTGAAACCACTTCAATGGTAGGATCCGGCACCACCTCTGAAAATACTTCATAGGTGCATCCCATTTCCTGCAATATATCCGTAATCAGGCTCACCTTTCCCGACTGGGCCATAAACGGGTCGCAGATGATAAAGCTTCTCTTCACCGGCAGATCCTTCAGCTTATCCAGACAGGAGGAGCCCATATATACTTTCGTGTTCATTACAAATTGCTCCATGCTGCATTTCCCTCCTTTCTTTTTATTTTAAAACTTTCATTAATTCGCAAAATCCGGTCATATCCGCCAGATCCACGGGATAAAAGGGCTCCTCTGCTCCGGCCTTTTTCAGCTGGCGGGTGCACCATTCATCATTTTCCGTCCCCTCGGCCATTCCCGTTATAACGCCTATGACAGGGACCCGGAAAGACTTTGCAAAGCCCGGGGGATAGGTTTCCCGCCTTGAGGAGCGGTTCACCAGCATCAGCACATGGGAGGCGTCCTGTGCGGCCGCGATTAGGTGCTTGTGCATCCAGGGGCTTTCCAAGTAAACGCCGGGTACGTCCAGGGTCCTTTCCCCGTATACCATGTTCTGGGTTTTTCCGGGGGGACCCGTCCGGCCGTTTATGGCGTTTGCCAGAGAGGTTTTCCCGCTGCCGCAGGGACCGATGACCATGATCCGTTTTTTTCTCATGTCTTTGTTACCTGTGGCACCGTATAGCCTAAAACCCGTTTTAAGGTACCGCATACTGCATGCAGAGCGGTTTCCACGCTGTCCACCGTTCCCGCAATAATCACGGAGCCGGTAAAACGGTCCAGAAAGCCCACCTCCACATCCGCCGCCTTTGCCGCAATATCCGCGGCAATGATAGAGGTTTCAAAGGGGGATAAGGTGAGGATTCCGATAGCCCCCAGATTGTCGATGCCAAGGCATTCGTACACCTCTGTGACAGGCGAGGCGATTACATGGGCGATGGTAACCTGCTTGCCCGGAACCGATTCTTCTATGACGCGGCGCATCTCTTCTTCCATTTCCCCATTCCCCTTTCCAGCCGTCTTTCCTTTATATTTCCGGTTCCATATTTCCGGTTCTATATCTAGTGTTCTGTATTCAGTGTTCTGTATTCAGTGTTTTACAACGGTAACCGGGAACTGATACTCTTTCATCCAGCTTTCGATCCGGTCTAAATCCTCGACGCTTAAGCTGGGATCTCCGTCAAGAGGATACTCCATATCAAGCTGGTTGTACTTATTAACCCCCAGCTTATGATAAGGAAGCAGGTCAATTCCCTTAAAATTCTTATAATCCTTAAAAGGCATCAGAAACTGAATCACTGCCTCAATTTCTTCCCTGCTGTCATTGATGCCTTTCAGCATGGGCATGCGGACCTTCACGTTATGCCTGTGGTGGAGCAGCTCCTTAAGATTGGTAAGAATCTGCTCATTGTTCACTCCCACCAGCTCATTATGCCGCACCGGGTCCATATGCTTGATATCAAACAGGAATAAGTCCACGTACTCCGCGATTTTTAAAATGGTTTCCGTTTTCGTATAACCGCAGGTCTCAATAGCCGTATTGATTCCTTCCTGCCTGCAGGCCATCAGAAGATTTAGGGCCGCCTCCGGCTGGGAGGTGACTTCACCGCCTCCTAAGGTTACGCCGCCCCCGGAAACGTCATAAAAGCCGGAGTCCTCTTCCACGATCTTTAAAAGCTCTGAAATGGTCTTCATCTCTCCTGCAATGGTCAGAGCCTTGCCGGGGCAGATGTCCCTGCATTTCATGCAGCCGATGCAGTCCTTTTCCCGCAGGATCTCATGCTCTCCCGTCTCGCCGGACATCACATGGATGCCTGCGGGGCATACGCCGGCGCAGGCCCCACAGTTCACGCAGGAATTCCGTTTATACATCACCTGGTATTTTCTCTCCAGGCCTTCCGGGTTGGAGCACCATTTGCACCGAAGGGGACAGCCCTTAAAGAATACCAGGGTCCTGATTCCCGGCCCGTCATACATGTTGTATTTCTGCACATTAAAGATAAACGCCTTGCGTTGGATCATTGCGGTTATTCTCCGTTTTCTCTTATAATTGTGTCAGCATGGTTCTGCTTATGATCTCGTCCTGTACATCCTTGCACAGCTCCACAAAGAATGCGCTGTAGCCTGCCACCCGGACAATTAAATCACGGTACAGCTCCGGATGCTTCTGAGCCTCGATCAGGGTATTATTGTCCAGGTAGTTAAACTGCATTTCCCCGTTTCCGAACATGCAGGCAGTGCGGAGAAGGTTAATAAGGCTCTCCTCTCCTTCCGGAGTATCCAAAAGGCCTGCCATGATCTTGAAGTTATGTACCATGCCGATGTTCATGCTGTCATTTGCCATCTTTGATACGGATTTGATGATAGCGGTAGGGCCCTTGAAATCCGCGCCCTGGGTGGGGCTGATTCCGTCGGATAAGGGCAGCCAGGCATGACGGCCGTTGGCAGAGGCTCCTGTCATCTGTCCAAAAGGGGTATTGTTGGAAATGGACAGGGTGCCGTGGCTTAAAACAGAATATAAGGTCTTGTATTTCCTGTGCTCATGCTCTGTAAAATCCACTAAGTCTGCGGCAATGCTGTCGGCGTAATCATCGTCATTTCCGTATTTCGGCGCATTGAGGCAGTCGGTGCGGATCTGGTCATAGCCTGCAAAGTCAGCCTTTAAGGCCTCATTTAACTGCTCCAGAGTATATTTTTTCTCATCAAATACCAGCTTCTTAATGGCAGCCATGGAATCCGCATAGGTTGCAAGGCCGGACCATACAACTCCGGGGCCGAAGTTATACATGGCGCCGCCTGCGGATACGTCCCTGGCCTTTTCCATACAGCCCTCGTACATAATGGACATCAAAGGCTTTGGAGCCAGCTCTCTGTGAACCCGCTGGGAAATGACCGTGGCCACATCGGTCCATTTGGTAATATATTTGATCTCTGCCTTTACAGCCTCTTCAAATTCTTCATAGGTCTTAAACCGGCTCAAATCGCCCATATCCGGGCAGACCTGCTTGCCGTACCATAGGGGAACGCCGTGGTTTAAAACCAGCTCAATGCAGATGGGCCACTGGGTATAGGCGGTTGAGGTCCACTGGTACAGACGTCCGGACTTCTGGGGCTCTACGCAGCCCATCAGGCAGTAATCCCGTGCATCCTCAATGGAAACGCCCTTGGCCAGCATCATCTTAATGTGGGCATCGTCAAAGTGACAGGCCGGGAAGCCCATACCGGAACGCACTACCTCCACGATTTTCTTCATATATTTTTTCGGGGATTTGTTGTGAATGCGGCATGCAAGAGATGGCTGGTAGATCTTTACGTGACGGACGGCATCCATCAGTAAATAGGTTAAGTCATTGGTGGCATCGTGTCCGCTGCGGGTCACTCCGCCTACGCACATATTGACAAAGGGCTGGTAGCCTGCAAAGAATTTGGACCCGCCTTCGCTGGTAATCCACATCATTTCAGACATTTTAATGAGCATGCAGCCTGCAAGCTCAAAGGCCTGGTAATCATTCATCCGTCCTGATTCCATATCCGCCTTGTAGAACGGATACATGTACTGGTCCACACGGCCGATGGACATGCCGGTCTGGTTCTCCTCCACCACGAGAAGAGATTCAATGGTCCATACGGCCTGAATGGCTTCCCAGAAGGTTCTTGGCTTGTGAGCCGGAACATAGGCGTTTATCTCGGAAATCTTTAACAGCTCGGCCTTCCGCTTTGGATTCGTTTCCTTTTCTGCAAGCTCCCTGGCATAGTCGGAAAGTCTCTTTGCATAGATCATAACGCCTTCCGTGGTGTCAATGATGGACTTGTAGAAATAAATCTTTTCAATATCATCAGGATTCTCGTAATGAAGCTCCTTTAAATGGTCCCTGGCTTCCTGCTGGATGTCCAGCATTCCCTTTTTCATAAGGATCACATCGTAGCCGGGGTTAGAGTCTCCGCCGCCGTTGATGGCGTGGTAGGAACAGTCGGATACAAAGGATTCACCGGATAATTCCCATACTCCCGCTTCCCTGTACTGGTCCTCACAGTACTCATCCACGGATTTGCCCGCCCAGTATGGGAAGAGCTCTTCCTTCATGATCTTCTTGTCTTCCTCGGAAATGTAGAAAGGGTCCTGGGGACGGGAGCCGATGGTGTCGATCTCGTCCTGCATCCATCTCCATGCGATGTCCGGGGAAAATGCGCCTGCACGGGGTGCCCCGCAGGGAGCGCCTACGATCAGCTCGTTGTCCTGAATCACAAGAGGAGCGGTCTCACAGCAGTAACGGAAGCATTTTGCACGAAGCATGATCTTGGGCATTCCGGGATTCTCTTTTGCGATCTTGGTAATGGCCCTGGCCCTGTAGGTGGTGATGGATGGCTTGTGCTTTAAATAATTCTCTTTTAATCTCTGAAGCCTTGGGGTGATGCCCTCCGGTATACCGGTTCCTTCCCCTTCCCATACCTCTGAGGCAGAGGCTGAGGGTTCCTTTTTGCCGATTTCATCGGAAACAGTTTCGAACATTTTCATCAGGGAAGCTCTCTCTTCCGGACTCATGTTCTTCGTCGCTTCCACAAATTTATTTGTAAATTCACGAATATCCAATCTATTTTCCTCACTTTCCTTTTATTGCCCACGTTCTCCGGGCGTCAGGCTATTAATCCAGTTCCCTGGACAGAGCCTCTAAAAGCTGCCGGAAAAGCGCTGCGGCATCCTGTCCGCCGCCCTTTTTCTCCGGAATTTCTTTCGCAGATTCCAGAAACTCCCCGGCCTGCCTCACTCCATATCCCACCTTCCGGGTGTAGATGAAGTTCATGGGGGAAACGTTGTCCGCCGTTATCCCTGCACCTGCCGTAATGCTTCCCAGGGTCATGGCCGGAAACAGGTTTGTGGTGGCTCCCATACTTCCCAAGGTGGCGGGAGTGTTCACAAGAACCCGTCCCACTGGCTTTTTCAATGCGAACTGGCGGATCACTTCCTCGTCTCTGGAATGGATCACCAGGGTATGTCCGTGGCTTTCATTCACCAAAAGCCTCATACACTTTTCACAGGCCCGGAGCCAGTCATTTTCAATGTAATAGGCCAGCACAGGACAGAGAAGCTCCTTTGCAAAAGGGTTCCGGTCGGAAATATATTTCTGCTGGGAAACCAGCACCCTGGTGGACTCCGGCACAGAAAATCCTGCCCGGTCCGCCAGCTCAGAGGCCGGCCTTCCCATGACTTCCGCATCTGCCATTCCCTTTTCCAGACAGAGAAGATCTACAAGCTTCTTTTCCTCTTCCCCGTTCATGAAATAAGCGCCGTTTCTTAACATTTCGGCTTTTACCTCTGCCGCGATGAGACTGTCCACTACCACATACTGCTCTGCCGCGGATACGATGCCGTAATCAAAGGTGCGGCTGGCAATGATATCCCTCACAGCCTGCCCAACGTCTGCGGTCCGCTCAATAAAGACAGGACCGTTTCCGGTTCCTCCGTAAATATAGGGCTTTCCGCTTTCCGCTCCCTCGCGGCACAGCTCCGGAACTCCGGTATTGATGACCATGGCTCCTGCCGGATGGCGGATCAGCTCCAGGGCCCCTGCCCTGGTCACTGTCTTTAAGTATCCGATGGCTCCGTCTGGAAGGCCGCAGGCCTTTCCCTCCTCCATCAGCCGGTCCAGAAGACGGCCCGTCACCTTTGCCGCCCGTTCATGAGGAGCGAGGACAATGGGGTTTCCCGACTTTACAGCAGTCAGCACGTTGTAAATGGCAGTGGAAACCGGGCTCACAGACGGGGTCAGGGCCACCAGCACGCCCACAGGCACGCCTACATCCATGGTCTTTAACCCTGCATCTTCCCTTAAGATTCCCACGCATTTCATGGTCTTTAAGCGCTTTGGCAGGTAATCGCAGATAAATGTATTTTTTATGTATTTGTCCTGCCACCGTCCGTATCCGGTTTCCTCTGCGGACAGGACCGCCAGCTCCTTTGCCAGCTCCCTGGCCGCGGCGGCAAGAAAATCCACCATACGGTCCAGCTCTTCCTGGGGGAAGGTGAGCATGGTGTTTCTGGCTTCCCGCGCGCTTTCCATAAGGATCCTGGCCTCCTGTACGGAGAGCAGGTCTTTATCTATAAAACTCATTTACATTTCTCCCTTCGCCGGGATGCTTTTTATTCCTGCCCAAGGGCAGTACTTAAGGCATAACGCTTGATGATTTTTTCCAGATGGGGGTGGGGTCTGGGAATGACAACGGAGCTGTAAACCTCGGCTCCCATGTCTTTCACCGCTTTGACTCCTGCTTCCACAGCCGTCTTGCAGGCCCCTACATCTCCCCGCACCAGAACCGAAATATAACCGGAAGCCACGTTCTCATAACCGACCAGCTCCACATCCGCCGCCTTGCACATTGCATCGGCAGCCTCCAGAACAAATACCAATCCAAATGTTTCAATCGCGCCGATGGCTTCATATCTTTCCATATGCTGCTTTCCTTTCCCTATGCGTCAATATCGTGAACGGACACAATATCGCCCACCTCTTTGATGGGTCTCGGCATTACATTTTTTGCAGTCATTTTTCCGATGGCCGCCGCCGCTTGCGCACCGGCCTCTACGGAGGAACGCACCGCCGCCACATCTCCCTTTACCATAATGGTCACAAGGGTGGAGCCTACGTTTTCATAGGAAATCAATTCCACATCCGCTGCCTTCAACATCTTATCCGCCGCTTCCAGAGCAGGAACCAGTCCCACGGTCTCAACCAGCCCTAAAGCCTCTTCTCCGTAATATCTCACCTTCGTAAACCTCCTCTTTTCTATTTGGCGCTGCGGTATTTCTTGTCAACATATTTGTCAATGGTGTTTTTTCCCTCATCGTTAATCTCATAGCGGATGCAAAGCTCTCCGCTTCCGTCCACTTCATAGCTGCTGACATTGACCATGCCGTTTGCCTCTAAGGACATGACATGATCCACATAACGGGCCTTTGTGAACTGGCGTTCTCCGCCGTAAGCGGGCTTTAAGGCCTCCATGATCTGGTTCACATCCGCGTCCTTCACCCCGTATAAATAATTTAAAACCGCCGTTCTTGCAGGTAATAGCATTTCCAAATACCCCTTTCTAAAATAGATCCCGTCTTACACCAGCTCTTTCTTTTCCTTGGGAAGAATGGTCTCAACCTCTGCATGAGGACGTGGGATTACGTGAACAGAAACCAGCTCGCCCACTCTCTGGGCCGCTGCCGCGCCTGCATCAGTGGCCGCCTTTACAGCGCCTACATCGCCTCTTACCATTACGGTAACAAGGCCGCCGCCCACAAACTCTTTTCCTAAAAGAGTTACATTAGCGGCTTTCACCATTGCATCCGCAGCTTCTATGGAGCCTACCAGGCCCTTTGTCTCAATCATTCCTAAGGCATCATACTTCATTGCTTGTTTCCTCCTCTTTCTTAAGCATTTCAAGCGGGTTTACGGATACTAAAATCGCTCCTAAAATTATGATAACAGAACCAATGACTATGGTCGGGGTAACGGGCTGCTTTAAGAACAGGATGCAGAAGAGCACGCCCCAGAACGCATAGGTGATGTTTAACGACATTCCCACCGCACAGCCGATGGTGCTGTTGGACTTATACCAGCATAAATAGGATGTTGCGGCGCAAAGACCGGAAAGCAGCAGCCACATAACCGGAGGCATGGTAAAGAGAGTCATTTTCAAAAGTCCAAAGCCTCCCAGCAGGGGAAGGATAACAAATAAGTCCACGATGCCGGATAAAAGCTGGCGGATGTTGATTACCACGTCCGTATCCAGCATGGCGCTTCCGTAAGCGGCAAAAACCCCTTCCAGAGCCCAGCCGATGGCTGCGACAAAAGCACAGATGATTCCAAGGGTAAAGTTGGTGCTGCCCTCAGGCTTCACCCAGTTGATAACAATGGCTCCCACCACGCAGATGAGCATTCCGGCGCCGACTCTGGGAACGATTTTCTGTTTCAGGAAAATCCTTGCAAACAGAGCGCCAAAGAGAATATACATGGCTGAGATCGGTATGGCATAAGCTCCGGCCATGGCAAGTCCCATAAGGTAAGCGCCGCTGGCGATGGGGCCTCCTACCAGAGAGCCGATGAGAATAACTTTTCCCGGAAATAAACGCAGGCTTCTTCCGATTTCCTTGATTCTGCCGGTCTTGATGTTATAAGCCGTCAGCCAAAGACCTGCGAAAAAGTCGTTGAGTCCGGAGGTCACATAAGGAGCCGCAAACAGTCCGACCGCTCCTGCAAGAGGCTTGTAATAACCGGCAATCAGTACGAATGTGGTGTATAAGCCATACGTAAAGCCGGACAGCATGCCTGTTGTAATTCCTATCTTTTTAAATCTTTTTCGTGCTTCTGTCATTTCAGTTTTCCTTTCCCATTTGAATACTGCTTCTCTCTTTTCACGTTCAGCTGAAAACGCTTCGAAAACACACATCTTAAGTTAATGTCACCAATTTTATAACATTGATGCGTATTTTTCTATGCAGTTAGTATAGATCCTCCCCTTATGGGGAATGTCAACCTGTTTTTAAATTTTTTAACCTGAGGGTAAAACCCCTTTCTTACTCCCTGTAAACAGGGACAATCACCTCTGTAACAAATTCCTCCGGGTTCCTGGTGGTCCAGTAATCCACCACATACCGTTCAAAGCTTTCCTTTCCGCACTTATACCCCCTTTTGGCCGTCCAGCTTAAGATCCTGTCATACTCCGCATCAATGGTTTCATGCTTTCCGATATGGTAAACAGAGGCCACCATGGTCCCTCCCAATACCTTCCGGTTTAAACAGTCCTTACAGGGATGAATGGCCTGCTGCATGATCCTGGCCCTCCTGCACCTGCCTGACATTTTCTCTTCAAAGGAGCCGAAATTCAAGATGACCGGACCTGTGATCTCATTGTTTGCCGTTTCTAAATGGTTGGTCCATTCGATATTAATGATGGACTCCATATAGCGGTATTCAAAATCCTGTTCCATCGAGCAGAAGGTGGCGGCCTGTATGTACTTTACGGTGACGTCATGGACATCGTTCTGGCGCACCAGCTTGGCCTCCTGAATCAGCTCATACCAGTCCTTAACCGACACATAGCTGTTGTGGATCTGCTGTTCCAAGACCCGCAGCTGGTCAATCTTGTGGCGGAAATTCTCTTCCAGATAATAACAGGCATTTCCCTCCACCAGTCCCTGCATTTCCTCCAGCTTAAACCCCATCTGCTTGTAATACTTCACCACCGGAACCGTCAGCAGGGATTCCTTGTTATAATACCGGTAGCCGTTTTCCTTGCAGATCACATCCGGGAAAATGATCCCGATTTTATCATAAAACCGCAAGGCCTTTGTTGAAATTCTGCATATCTTGCTTACTTCCCCTATCGAATATAATTTTTCTTCCATGTAAACCCCCATAAGCGTCCGCTCTCGTCTACGTGTGCCTGTTTCCTGCTTCATATAGAGTCAAGTATAAACCTTCCTGTTTAGGGGAAAGTCAATACCTGTTTACGGGATCTATTTTACACCAAAAGAGGATGTTTTAACAGCGGCAAAACATGCAGAAAGGGCCATGGGTCATCCTCCTTTATCAAAAGGGGACGGCCCATGGCCCTTCCAGTGTACATCCGGTTATTTTAATTTCTCTACCATCTCAAGAACTTCTTTTTTGGACTTCACTCCCACGGAAGTTACCGCCGGTTTCCCGTCCTTGAAAATCACCAGGGTCGGGATGCTCATAACCCTGAACTGGCCTGCCAGGTCAGGCTGCTGGTCTACATCTATCTTGCCCACCTTTACGTTGGGATGATTTTCTTCTGAGATCTCGTCTATGATGGGTCCAAACATCTTACAGGGACCGCACCAGGTAGCCCAGAAATCCACCAGAACGATGCCGCTGCTTTTCACTACTTCTGTTTCAAAGTTCTCCTGGGTTAATGTCAATACTGCCATTTTCTGTTCCTCCTTCTTAAACTGTCCATCAATTCTATGGTTTTTCTTATAGTTTTATCATTATCGCCAGGATTATCCCCGGCTTTTCTGATTATCCTCATGGAACTGTAACATTATGGGTTTCAGTAACTTTACTGTTATTATAAAAGTTACAGTTCCATTTGTCAATACCTTTTTATTGCTTATTAAGATCAAAGCCCAGATTTCGGATTTTCTTCAAAAAGCTGTCCCTGGCCGCCTTAAGCCCTCCGTCGCCGGGACCTGTTTCCTCCCCTGCCAGGGTTTTGTATTCCAAGTCCTCCGAAGGGATTCTCCCGCCCTCGTATCCGCCGCTGAGCTCAAGCCCCAGCTGGAAATTTTCCTTGCGGTATGTAATATTGAACCTGGATATCTGAAAGGTCCGCTTTCCTTCCTGCCCGTTTCCGAAATAGAGCTTTGCGTCCCCAAGGACCTGCCGCCCGTCAAGCAGAAGGCTTCCGCCCAGAGCCAGACCTCCGTTGGATTCCAGGCCAAGGGTTCCCTCCCCCAGCCCTTCCACACGGATTCCCGTAATGATGAGCGACTTGTCGATGGTGAATAAAACCTCCTGGGCTTCGCTGTCCGTCCTTCTCTCCTTTAACAGCTGCCCCCATTCCTTTAAATCCTTTGTGGGCCCTTCTCCCAGAATTTCTCCTACTTCCTTTAAGTAATCATCGAAAAGGGAGGCCGGGACCTGGGCTTTTATCTTTACGCTTCCTTCTTCCCTTCCGGCAAAGTCAATCCGGCTTTCCATCATCATGGCGACGGCATCCTTTTGCAGGGTTACCAGATCCGTCTTTACCTGCTCTTTCTTCTGGGGAACAATGGAAAAGCCCATGACCTCCTTAAGTGTCTCCTGGGTGGTGCTTATGGGCGCTTCCGCAATTCCCGGTATGCGAAACACCACCTTTTCCTGGTCTGCCATGTAGTGGATGCCTTCCCTTATGGAACCCAGAAAATACACGTCAAGGCTGCCCTGGGCATAGGTGTTTTTCTCATCCCGCTGCTCTCTCCAGGAAATCCCAAGGCCTCCTGGAAGCACCAGGATGGAGCGGCCGTTCCATTCCACCTCATCCGCCACCAGCTTTAAGGCTTCCTCATAGGCGTCCCCTTCTCCCTGATCCTTTCCCCAGAGCCCCACAAACTTTCCCCTGGTCAAAAGAGCGGCACGGGTCAAATAAAACCTGGCGTAATACATGGGAACATAATGCCAGGCCAGGCCCGCCAGAACTGCCAGGAAAAGGAGCACTGCGCAGATTCTGAAAAGGCCCTTCTTTCTTTTAAAAGATTCCCGTTTCGCTGAGCTTTTTTTCAAAGAATTCATCTAATTCAAGCACCTTTCTCCGCAATACGATTCCGACCAACAGGGAAATCGGGATATAAACCAGTACATTTCCAATATCTCTCCAATAGGCGTTTTTGTAAACTCCGGCCACACATTCCCTCATGGCATTTATGAGATGGGTAAATGGGAGCAGAGGATTGAGTATCTGGAAAAACCGTGGCGTCACCTGTATGGGGAACGTTCCGCCGGAGCCAGCCACCTGAATGACCATGAATACCACCACAATAGCCTTTCCCACATCCCCAAAGGAAATGGTCATGGAATAGATGATGTTGGTAAAAATAATACTTGCAATCACTGCCACAAGCACAAATTTCCCAGGATTAAGGCACTGAATTTTCAGCATATATAAATCTCCCAGGGACACCACAAGGGCCTGGGCGATGCCAAACAGCATAAAGATCAGGTACCGTCCGAAATACAGCTCATAAAGCTTCAGCCCCTTTGCCCGTTCCGGCTCTACCTTGCATTTTATCAATGCCACCAGAATAAGGCCGCCGACCCAGATGGCCAGGATGGTGTAAAACGGAGCCATGGCTGAACCGTAATTTTCCACCGGATAAATCTTGTTGGTATTCATATCCGTGGGCTGCTTTAAAAAGCCGCTCAGCTGCTCCGGATCGTTCTGCATAATATCCATGATCTTATTCAGCTGCTTGTTGTCCGCGATCTTATTCACGTCCTCAATCATGTCGTCCACCCGGTCCCGGCTCCGGTTCATCACCCGGACCGCGCTGTCCAGGGACTCGATTAAGCTGTGGGAGGAGTCGGAAAGGCTGGTTAAGGTGGAATCAATCTGGCTCACCAGGGCTCCGGTGCTGTCTAAGGCCCCTGCCACAGAATCCAGGGTGTCATAGGTCTGGTCCAGGCTGTTCTTTAAGGGGATCTCCACCTTGCCGGTGTAAAAGTTAAGGACATCCGAAATGGAGTTTTGAAGCGTATCAAGGGCATCTCCTATGTCATCCCTCATATCATCGGGCAGCCGCTTGGTCTGCTTCACCGCTTTCTCCCCGTTTTCCAGCTTGGTAAGTAAATCCTGCTGCTTTTTCACAACGTCCCCGAGCTGCTGCCGTAAGACCTCCACATCATTTATGGGGATGGGAAGCTTTTTGTTGACCTCTCCCAGAATCCGGTTTACGCTGTTTAACCGGTCGATATTTCCCGTAACCAGATTTTCCATGGCCTTTAAGGCGTCGGCAACGCCGTCCGCCGACGGGTCCGTCAGCTTCTTAATGACTTCAAAGGATTCATAAATGGAGCCTTCCGTCTCCATAATGCCATCCAGCATATCCTCCACGCCTCCGGTAACGGTTTCGGAAAGCCCCCGGGAGGAATCAATCAGGTCCTTGGCGCTTAAAGCCGTCTTTCCGCCGGAATCAATCAGCCTGCTGACATCGGGAAGGGTCCCCTTCACCCCGTTATTTAAGCTGTCTACGGTGCGGAGAGAGGACTGGAGCATGGTGATGGTGTCAACCAGCTGGTTTAGGTCGCCCTTTACATCCGTAAGAGAGCCTACGGCATCGTTCCTGTTCGTCTCCTTGTTGGTGCTCCACTCATCGGAATAATCGTTTAAAACCGTTCCCATTACCTTGGAGGTAGAGCTGATAAATGTCTCATTGATCTGCTGCTGTATGCTTTCCACGCCCTTATCCGTAATCTTTGTGGCAATGGCGTTTTTCTTCTCGTTTACATAATACTGCAAAACCGGGCGTTCCACCCTGGAGGTGAGAACGCTGGAAATCTTCTGGCTGAAATCCTGGGGCACAATGACCGCCGCATAATATTTACCGGATTCCACCCCGTCGATAGCCGTTTCCTTATCCACAAACTGCCAGCCGATCTGCTCGTTTTTCCTCAGCTCATCCAGTATCATTTCCCCGATGTTAATGGAAGAATCGTCAATGTCCGTATCGAAAATACTGTCGATGGACGCGCCTTCATCCATATTGACCACCGCAACCTTAAGCCCTTTTGTGCTGGAATAAGGGTCCCAGCTGGCTGCAATGTTGAACCAGGCATACAGCGCCGGGATCAGAGTCAGCCCAAAAGCGATGAGGAGAGCTACCGGGTTAAATGCAATATGCTTAAAATCATCTATAAAGATCTTTATGATGTTCTTTATGTGTGTCATGTTTACCTCCTTAGTTTTTTAATACAAAACTGTGCAGCTCCGTATTATAGCATTTCCCCCGGACAAATGCAATGACTGACTCAGCTAAAATCATGCCCTTTCGCCGGAATACAGGACCGCTCCTTTTATTAATAAAAGAAAAAACGGACCTCCACAGTATGAAAATCCGCATGGACAAAGCTTCCCGATTATACTTAAAATGAAGAGTTTCCGGTCTTTTGCGCCTTTAACCGGATGCGCACGTAATCAGCATACCAGACCCCGTCCTTCCATAAGACAGGCTTTAAATTCTCCACGGTTTCCCCTATAATTTCCTGGGTTAAGGACGGGTCCATCCCTTCAAAAGGCAGGGTGACAAACATTTTTATCCAGTCCTCCAGCCCGTTTTCACCTGTAAGGGCAGTTTTGCGGTCAAAGAGGCTTGCATAGGTTACCCTTAAGCCGTGCCTTTCAACAATCGGCGCATACTCTCCGATGGTGGGGAAATAAAAGGTTCGCTTATAATTCAACCCTCTTCTTTCAAATGCAGCCTCCAATGCGGAATGAATCGTTTCCGCGCAGCCATAGCCGCCGAATTCGCATACCAGATATCCCTGAGGCTTCAATGCCTTGAATATATTTTCCAGCAATCCGTCCTGGTCGTCGATCCAGTGAAAAACAGCATTGGAAAACACATAGTCCACCGGCTCCTCAAGGGTAAAGCTTACGGCGTCGGCCTGCCGGAATGTCAGCTCCGGGTAATTTTCTGCCGCAGTTTCCAGCATCTTTTCCGAAGCGTCTATGCCGGTCACGTCTGCGCCCATATCTGATATTTTCTTCGTCAATGCGCCGTTGCCGCACCCCAGATCCAGGACCTTAGTGCCTTTCTCAATATCCAGAAGCCTTAAAACATCCTCGCCGTATTGATGTACAAACTGAAAATCCTTTGTGTAGCCCTGGGCATTCCATTCTATGTTCATAAAGCTTTCCTCCGTTAATCACTTAACAAACCTTAAAATATTCAAACCGATTATATCATTTTCATGGAACCATGGCAAGCCGGAAAACAGATGCCTTCTGCTCTTCAACAGTTTTTATAATTTCAGGTATATGGCCTGAAATGCAAAAAGAGGCCGGTAGACGCAGTTCTCTACCAACCTCTTGTTTGCTTATTTTATCCGGCAATCACTTAGTGAACCCATACCCCATCCTGATTTACATAACAACCATCCGGAGTTGTGGTGTTTACCAGCATGTATCTATCTGGTCCCATATAAGACATTCTTTTAACCATATGTAATATCTCATTTTTAAGCAAAGAATGAATATTCTTTTTATCCAAACGGCAAAATATCTGCTTAAATCAAATAAGCCCATCACTCTGCTTTTTCTCTGTTCCCGCCTCTGCCCCTATTTCTGTGGCTAATACTGCTCCTGCTGCATCGGATGTTTTCATATTTTCCGGGAGCCCGGTAATATTGAGGTTCTTTGTTACCTTGGCATCGTAGGTTTCCGCCCTCATGATCTCAGAAAGATCAACCCCCGTTGCCTCCTTCATGGATTCAAACAGCTTAGCCATGACAACGGGAACATTTCCCGCAACAGAGCTGATTCCATTGCCCGAATCGCCGTTTCCTCCGCCAATAATGGTAATCTTATCAATCTGGGACAGGGGTTCTGCAATCTTACCTGCAATTTCAGGAAGAACCTTAATCATCATTTCCGCCATGGCAACCTTATTGTACTTCTGGTAGGCTTCTGCTTTCTTTTCCATGGCTTCTGCTTCGGCAATCCCCTTTGCCTGAATGGCAGCCGCCTCTGCTTCACCCTTTGCCCTAATACCTTCTGCCTCCTGAAGCATTGCATATTTTTCTGCCTCGGCCTGGGCTTTCTTTGCCTCAGCATCCTTTTCCTGCTCATACTTCTTAGCCTCGGCTTCTCTCTGCCTTCTTGCCAGATCAGCTGCCGCTTTCTGTTCAACCGCGTAACGCTCGGCGTCGGCCTTTTTATTGATTTCCGCTTCCAGAGTCTGCTGCATAACCGCAACTTCCTTGTTTTTCAGCTCGGCTTCTCTTTCTGCCTTGGCAATCTGTGCGTTTACCGTAGCCGCCTGGATTGTTTTTTGCTGCTCCTGTTTCTGGATTTCATATGCGGCGTCCGCCTGTGCTCTCTTGGCATCCGATACCTGTTTTAATTCAGCTTTCTTGATTTCAAGCTCATTATTCCTTATAGCAATTTCCGACTCCGCATTAACCCTTGCATCGTTTGCCTCCCGGTCAGCCGCAGACTGTGCGATGGCAACCTCTTTATTTGCATTTGCCTTTGCAATTGCAGCATCCTTTTTAATCTGTGAAATATTATCAATACCCAGATTGTTGATGACCTCATTTTCATCACGGAAATTCTGAACATTAAAGCTTACCAGCTCAATTCCCATCTTTTCTAAGTCCGGGATTACATTTTCGGAGACCTTGGTTACAAAGGTCTTCCTGTCGCCGATTAATTCACGTAATTTCATGGTACAGATAATTTCACGGACATTGCCTTCCAGGACCTCTGATACGATTGAACCGATTTCTTCGGCACTTTTGTTTAAGAAATTCTGTGCGGCCTGGTCAATGGCTTCATCCTCTGCCTTGATTTTTACATTTACTGCGGCATCCACGTAGATATTGATGCAGTCCTGTGTGGGCACAGGATCTTTTGTCACAATATCAAGGGGGATGAGCTTTAAATTCAGTTTATCCAGTCTTTCCAGAAACGGAATTTTAATGCCCGCCCGTCCGATTAAAATTTTCTTTTTCCTCTTTAAACCGGAAATAATATATGCCGTATCCGGCGGCGCTTTTACATAACCGGAAGCAAGGATTCCTAAAATTACAATGGCTATAATGATTACCGGGGCCATACCTAATAATAACTTCAACATTCTTTTTCTCCTTTTATTCTTTTAATATGCGCGGCAATTATGCAGCGGCTTCCCGTTACTCCAGGGATGGCGGCGAGTGTTCCCGCCTCACCTTATGAAAAACCTTTTTCATATTACTTTCCCCCTTTCGCAAAAGGATTTGCCATCCATCAGCAGGTTTCTCAGTTAAAAGCTCTGGTGGTATTCCTTTCACTTATAATTTTTACACCTGATTAATCCAAGGGAAATCCCTGATATACTAATCAAAGCTCCCATAATAAAACCTAAAGGATGTATTACAATTGTACCAAGCTCTATAAACGGAAAGAAATGATCCAGTTCCCATACCTTGTATGAAAATGGAATTTAGGAAATCCAAATTTAAAAATCTGTGTAACTGCAATTAATCCAAAAAACGCAAATACATATACAGATCCACCAATGTTATTTATTAATAATTTCTGTAATCGTACCCATTAAAAAGCCAAATGCCGCAAATCTGACACTTCCTATGCCTTCTTCAATAAAATATCCCACCCAAAACAGGGAAACAGCGGTGATACTCGTGTCCGGTTATATCAATTCCTTTTACCGCTAAGTAATATAACAGGTCAATTCGTATATTAATTAAAAACAGAACTGTCCAGATTATTATAAAGCTAAATATGGCTTTATGGCTTTTAATTGATATAACCCATATACTCTTTCTTGTTCCTTAATTATATAAGGTTTTTAATGATTTCACAGCGTACAGTTTTAAGCATCCGCCTGCTAATATTAAGAATACTGCAATTTCATCTGACTATCAATATGAAGTTCCCCATATATCCTGATCTGTTGAACTTTAATTTTCTTAAATTAAATTGCTGCATAAAGAAAACTATCAGCTTAGTACTGATAGTCTCATAATCCAAAGAAAAACTTATTTATATGCTTTCAGGATGTTCGTACTTTGCCATTTATTCATAAGTTCAACATTTGAAAATCCTCCGGAGAGCAGGGCCTGTGTTTCATGCTCCCTTGTAAGCGGCGTATCATAGTGATAAAACTCACCGTCACATATTCCCAATTCTTTTTTCAGTCGGAAAAGCTCTAAAAAGTTTTTCTTTTCCTCCTCGTCATTTTCCACCATATAGTCCGTTAAAATAAAATATCCGCCCTCTTTCAAAGAATCATACAATTTTTTATAGAGCAAAATTTTCTGTTCTAAAGTAAAATGGTGCAGAGATTCCACAGAAACAGCAGCATCATATATATTTTCCCCAAATGGAACCTCAAAATATGAGCCATTGATAATCGTAAGCTGTTTGTCTGGAAATTTGGCCTGCAGCGTTTTTAGCATACCAACGGACAAATCAATTCCTGTTATTACTGCAAGTGGATTAACCTTAAAATATTCATTCAATTCCAGCCCTGTTCCACAGCCTAAATCAAGCACTTTACATCCTGCGGTCATAGGCAGCATGGATGCAGTATAGGGGTAAAATATTTTTGCAGAATCAATGCAATTCATTTGGTGTTCTTCATATCCGTCCAAATGTCTGTCAAAAAATTCTCCCATCTTTTCAAGTTTCATCGCCGCCTCCTCTCTATGGTTAAAAATTAACCATTTTTATGAATATATTACCACCTGGCTTACCAGCTATCAATATTAAGCTTTCAATGTGCAATAACAGGCTAAATCTTAATTCGTACTATGTAAGAGCAAGGAAATATCCGTCAATTTCAGTTATAATTTCAGCTGTATTATCATAACACCAATCTTTCCCGCAGATCTGCCTCCCATTATCCTCTATTCATTATATTATAGTTCATTTCAAAGATTCCAGGTTAAGGTTCCAAAAAGGGCCGGTGGCTTTAATTGTTATATTAAAGCAGCCGGTCCACATTTTTAAGACATGGAGATTTTCAGGTATAAAGATATTTCCTCAGAACCCCGACTTTTTATAACTCCATCGGTAATTATTGCCTGAATGTTTCCCCGCTGCACAGCTTTCAGACATGCAGCAAATATTACAGCTCGAATGATTCTGTGGTGTTTGAAGCATTTGACGATGAAATTCATCAGGCATTAAAAATCTCCATAGGGCGGCAAAATTCTGCCCATGAATTTCCATACTGCTCCCCATAAACGGAATATTATTTTCGGCGGCGGAATGAACCTTATCTGCATTGATATTTACTTCTGAATGTTGAAACCTACTGCCGATTCCCTGGAAAATATCAGTCTAACTATTTATTGAATATAATACATTAGGCGTCAAATTACGCTGTTAAATAGTCTACAGGAGGAAGCTTTATGTATTCCGAAAAATTTAAAGAAATGAATATATGCAATTGCAATTGTGGAAATAGAAATAATTGTTCATGCCAATGCTGCCGCTGCATAGGACCTACTGGTCCTACCGGGCCTGCTGGACCTGCTGGAGCTCAAGGGCCTACAGGGCCTACCGGAGCCACTGGAGCCACTGGGGCTCAAGGTCCTACTGGACCTACTGGGGCTACTGGCGCCACTGGGGCCCAAGGACCTACCGGACCTACTGGGGCTACTGGCGCCACTGGGGCTCAAGGACCTACTGGACCTACCGGGGCCACTGGGGCCACTGGGGCTCAAGGTCCTACTGGACCTACCGGGGCTACTGGGGCCACTGGGGCTCAAGGTCCTACTGGACCTACCGGGGCCACTGGAGCCACTGGGGCTCAAGGTCCTACTGGACCTACCGGGGCTACTGGAGCCCAAGGACCTACTGGGCCTACCGGTGCTACTGGAGCCACTGGGGCCCAAGGACCTACTGGACCTACTGGAGCCACTGGGGCTCAAGGGCCTACCGGACCTACTGGAGCCACTGGGGCTCAAGGGCCTACCGGACCTACAGGACCCACTGGACCCGCTGGGGCTACTGGACCTACCGGACCTACCGGGCCAATTGGTCTGACAGGTGATACCGGACCTACTGGACCCGCTGGGGCCACCGGACCTACTGGACCTACTGGGCCAATTGGTCTGACAGGTGATACCGGACCCACTGGGCCTACTGGAGCTGCTGGGGCTGCTGGACCTACTGGCCCCACTGGACCTACTGGAGCTACGGGACCTACCGGACCTACCGGAGCCGCTGGGGCTACAGGTCCTACCGGGCCTACTGGGCCAATTGGTTTGACAGGCGCTACCGGACCTACGGGACCTCAAGGGCCTCAAGGTCTTATCGGACCTACCGGGCCTCAGGGGCCTATCGGGCCTCAGGGGTCTGACGGTGTTGTAGGACCTACCGGACCCACCGGACCTGCCGGCGTTGAAGGACCTACCGGACCTCAAGGACCTATCGGAGCTCAAGGGCCTGACGGCGATCTGGGACCCACCGGACCCACCGGACCTACCGGACCCACTGGACCTACCGGACCCACCGGGCCTACTGGACCTACTGGACCCACCGGACCTACCGGGCCTACCGGCGAAGTCGTTTTAGCTTACGGTTCTTTAAGAGGAACCACGGTAGAGACACCTGGGGCAACTTTCGTGCCCGTACCGTTTAATGTGGTCGGACCTTTATCAACCAATATTACAGTCAGTGGAACAGGCAATGAATTAGTGGTAGGAGAAAGCGGAATTTACCAGATAACAATATCCATTAACGCGGAAGCCACTGTTGATCCAGATCCGGATCAGCCGTATTTAAATGCCATTATTACTGTCAACGGTCTGCCTATTTTTGGCGATACCAGTACCTTTTTCAAAATACCCAACAGAGGCAGTTCAACCTATGTTGTTCAGGCCGCTTTAGCAGCAGGAGATGATGTGGGAGTAAGTATTAGTACGGACTTCCCAATTCTGGGTTATATGAATCGCTCTTTGACGATTGTTCAATTAAGCGTCTAAAGGATTTTTAATTGTTGATTGTGCTAATTAAAAACAGGACCGGCAGCTTTGAGAGCTATCTCAAAGCTGCCGGTCCTAACTTTTCAGGCATGGAAATATTCGGTGATAATTATTCCCTGAATGTTTATCCTGCTGCGTAGCTTTCGGCTGCACAGCAAATATAGTAGCTCAAACCGGTCTGCTGTGCTTCCAGCATTTGACGATGGAACTCATCAGTCATTAAAAATCTCGATTGTGCCGCAAAACCCTGTGCATCCATTTCCATACTACTTTGCATAAACCGAATATGCTTTTCGATGGCCGAATGAACCTCCTCTGCATTGACACTGACACCGTTTCTGAGTGCATCTGCCATAAATGTCATAAACTCCGCGGCCTCATTTGCCTTTTCATTCATAGTATCTGCATCAATCGCGCCCGTATCAATGGAATATCCATAGGTTTCACTCAAGTACCCGTTCTGCGGTTCCAATGCCGCTTCCCATTCCTGATTATTCAGACCTGCAAACATCTTTTCTTTTCCCATAGTAGCTCCTTTCTCTGCATGGATGATCGCTTCTTCCAGCGTGTGCAGAATGCTGCTCATTCTCTGTTGGCGCGCCATCAACAAAGCTTTCTGCTCACATAAGCACCGCAGGCGGGAGGGCTCGCTCTCCATGACGGCTTTGATTTTTTCCAGCGGAAAATCAAGTTCACGGTAAAACAGAATCTGCTGGAGCCGTTCAAGTTCCCTGTCGCCATAGTACCTGTATCCATTTTCTGCAACACTCTCCGGCATAAGCAACCCGATCTTCTGATAATGATATAAGGTTTTTATGGTTACGCCGGATAGCTTTGCAACTTCATGCACTGTGTATGACATGCGATTTCACCTCCCAAATACAACAATAAGGTCTGACCCAAGGGTGGAGTCAAGTACTTTTTTGATCTCTCTTTTTTGTCTCCGTCATTTATAGTCTTTCACAAACTCTTCACAGTTCCATCAAATTCCCGTCACAATTTCCATATATATTTACAGTGTAAAGAGGCCAGCAGCCTTTCACATAAACTTTTTTTCATACTGCCGGCAGGATTCCCCCAATCTTGCCGGCTCCTCCCTTTTACAGGACCATTTTTCTTTCTAAACAGCCTACCCCAGCCTACCCCGAAAAAAACATTTTCACAAAATAAATAAGTGTCTTCGACACTTCAACTCCCCTGCCCCTCAATCTTGAGGGGATTAGGGGTTTCTTTTTGTTTCACTTTGCTTCATAATAGACTCATGAATATACTACAAAGAATCTTTTCAGACCA
>JAEZFK010000031.1 GCA_023437715.1 Bacillota bacterium
GTTTACAGAAATACAAAAAGAGAGCAAAGCCCTCTGAAACACTGTTAAGCATCTCAAAGTGCTGTACTCCCTATTTTCGTTCCCTTAAATCAAACTTCAGAAACTGATCTGACGATTACTTACCGCAATATGCGATGGCCTCGATTTCAACCAGAGCGTTCTTAGGAAGAGCTGCCACTTCAAATGCGGCTCTTGCCGGGCATTCTCCTTCAAAGAAGGATGCATAAACTTCGTTCATTGGTCCAAACTCACTGATATTCTTTAATAAAACGGTTGTCTTAACCACGTTAGCCATGGATAAGCCTTCGCTTTCTAAAATAGACTTGATGTTTGTCAATGACTGTCTTGTCTGGGATACGATATCCTCACCCGCAAATTCTCCGGTAGCAGGGTCAATAGGAAGTTGTCCTGATATAAATACGTAATCGCCCCCGCGTACGCCCTGAGAATATGGGCCGATTGCTGCCGGCGCTTTTTCTGTTGCTAATACTTTTTTCATAATGATATGTCTCCTTTCGTTCATTTCTCTGATAATTCTAGATTAGCACACATTCCACAAAAGTCAAGAAACTTTTTCAGGTATTCTTAAAAAAATTTAGTCCTTTAAATCCTTTTCCCCCTTGTCATCTGGTATTGAATACTATATAATATGATATGATAAAGGGGATCATCCCTCATGTGCGGCAGCAGGCGTACAGAAGGTCGGCGCCCTGCGGGCAAACCTTTAGCTCAAAAGGCATGGGCAGGAAAGAGGAAAACACATGAAAACCAACGACGAAAGAATGCAGGACATCCTAAAGTATCTGGAATCCTTAGATCATATCAGACCGGAAACCATTCCTAATATTGATCTGTACATGGATCAGGTCACCACTTTTATGGATGAGCATTTAAAGGATACCAAACGCCATCCGGAAGACAAGGTTCTGACAAAAACCATGATCAATAATTATGCAAAGAACAATCTCCTTCCGGCTCCTAATAAAAAGAAATACTCCAGAGAACACATTTTTCTTCTAATATTTATATATTATTTTAAAAATCTGCTTTCCTTCCATGATATTGAACAGCTCTTCCGGCCTATTACGGAAAAACATTTCAATTCTCCGGAAGGGATTCCTTTAGAGGACATCTACAGGGAGATCTTCTCTCAGGTAGAAGGGGACATAGACCGCATCAAAGAAGACATTATCCAAAAACATCAGCATGCCGGCAAAACCTTTGAAGACAAAGGGCTTCCGGAAGATGATCTGGAATATCTCCGCCTTTTTTCCTGGATCTGTGAGCTTTCCTTTGATGTGTATTTAAAAAAGCAGATCATTGAACAGATCATTGATGATTTAAGGGAAACCGAGCCTGTTAACATGAAAAAGAAAAAATAAGGCCAATGCCGCTTTGCGGCGCTTGGCTCATTGCCTTCATGGTATAATAAAAACAGGGGCAAGTACCAACTCCAGGCTTGTCCCTGTTTTCATCAACCTTCTCTCTTCTCTTCTTCCAAACGCTTAAACACCATATCATACCCATCGTTCCCGTAATTTAAGGAGCGGTTTACACGGCTGATGGTTGCAGTGGATGCCCCCGTCTTTTCCGCGATTTCCAGATAAGTACGGCCCTCCCGCAGCATTTTCGCCACCTCGTACCTCTGGGATAAGCTTAGCAGCTCATTGACGGTACATACGTCCTCAAAAAAAGTATAGCACTCTTCCGATGATCTTAAGGTCAAAATGGCCTCAAACAGATGATCTACCACATCTGTCTTAATTTTTTTATTCATAGTATTGATCAATCCCCTTTTTCTTGTTTTTGCTCTCAGCTGCATTTTAACATATTAAAGTTGTAAAGTCCACCCTCCGCGGACATCAGGAAAGCATAAATTTTTCTACAACGCAGGCTATTCCGTCATGATTATTGGAGCAGGTTATATAATCGGCTGCCGTCTTTACAGGAAGAACTGCATTTTCCATAGCAACTCCAAGCCCTGCATACCGGATCATGGACAGATCATTATAGCCATCCCCGCAGGCAATCATCTCTTCCCGGCTCATGCCAAGCCTTGAAAGCAGGCGCTCCAGACTTGCCGCCTTGTCTATTCCCTTGGGAAGAATCTCCAAAAAATAAGGCTCTGAGCGGTAAACGCTGTAATCCCGCCCTAAAGCTGCTTTTACCCTGGGTTCCACCATGGCAAGGTAATCGCCCTCTTCCAGCATCAGGAACTTCACAACCGGAAACTGTACATAAGCCTCCATATCACCGACTTCTTTTACTTCCAGCTTGTTAATGGCTGATTCCTTTTCCACATATTCATCTCCGGCATTGGGAGTGACAATGAGATCATTCTCATAGGTAAGAATGTTTACTCCATGATCCTTTGCCATGCGGATAATTCTGGAATTGGAAGACACAGGCAATTCCTTTGCAAAAACAGTTTCCCCGGTTTTGCAGTCAATGATGCGCCCTCCGTTAAAGGACAGAATATAACCTCCTGACTCATGAAGCTCCAGTTCCTTCGCAAGAGGCATCACCCCGTAAGTAGGCCTTCCAGACGCCAGTACAATAATTCCGCCCTGTCGTGTTAATTCAAAAAGCGCTTCCTTGGTTTTGGGCGTGATCTC